>CAZHEA010000006.1:0-86295 GCA_964531165.1 uncultured Thiotrichaceae bacterium | reverse complement strand
GTGCTAACAGCAAAATAGCAATAACAAGGGTAAAAACCTGACCGATATTCTGATTGTCTGAGAACGGATGCAATGCGCACTGCTGTGTCGGACTACATTCAGGAAATAGTATAGGCTCATCATCAACTGCTATAGGTGGATGATCATTTATTGCATCACGTGGCTGTAACAGTACGGCGCCGTTACGCCCCACTTCAAATAACAGAGGACGTAAGCTAGTTGGCAAGTTTGCCCGTGTTTCAAAATCATTTTTTGGCACTGATAAAGCCAGACCGGCCGAATAAAAAATGGATGTTTGATAACTGTCCCTGAACGGCGGCGTACTTCCCTGCAAACGATTACTTAGCTTCAAATCAAAACTCGAAGCAACCACCATGTTACGTGTCCAGTCAAACTCTCCGGGATGTAAAAACTGTGCATCAAGATCGGTAGTAAAAAAGGTCACCCCCATTAGCCGGGAGCGCAAGGCATGTAAAATTAGTAACTTATCGTATACATCACTGCCAAGTATACCAATTGCACGAATACCTTTGCCGTTAAACTTCCTGAATTTTTTATCCTTCTTAACAATTTCATCTGCAATGCGGCGCAGATAATCAAACTGCCCGGCACCAATCGGACGGCGGATGGTTTCATTAATACTGGGCGGCGCATTGGCTTTTTTTGAAACTGAAGACTTCGAACTCGACAAACCGATGTCCGCAATACTACCTGGAGCAACGCCGTCAATGCCACGTAAATAACTAAAACGATGTATATGTTTGCGACAGCGTTCCTGACTCGCATCATTGTCATATTCACAAAATTTATCGATGAAAGATACCGGTAGGGCACGGCCAAAAGAAGTATCCAGCTCAGATAATATAACCACGTGAGAGTGCTCATCATCTATACCACGAAACTTCAGCTCCTGAGTTAACTCAGACATTAACCGGTCATCGCTAGCAATAGTCCGGTTAAATGTGATACAGGTCTCTGTCGAATTGCAGTGTTTAAGTGAAAAACGATTTTCCAGATAACCTTCTGCAGGTTCATCTTTAGCATACAATCGTTCATCTGCAATCGTTGCAGTAGCGGATAGAATATGTAACCCGGCTATACCTGATCTATGTAAGTATTGTACTGGTAACGAAACAGCATTGGTTTTTTCAACTACTGAATTTTTTATCAGTGTACGTAAACCGCCGGAGCCGGCCGGCCCAATAATTGCCAGGCGTAATCTTTTGCGATGCAATCCTCTATCAGCCAGAACATCAATCAACTGGTTAAAACGCACATACGGCGTGTTGGCATAATGTGATGCATCCAGCCACAGCAATAAAACTTTTTTGCCGCCGTCTGTAATATGCGTTTCATATTTATACCACTCATAAGGCAATATTTTTGGATCATCAGGGGCATCACTATTGGGTATACCGGCTACCTGAATATGCCCGGCATCCTCAGGAACAAATTTTGCGTTTGAAAGTGCCGATACCAGCGCATAACGATTACGTCGTCGTCGCTCTTCCGCATCTGAAATGGCTTCAGTTGAAACCATCACACCCAGCACCAGTAACTCTTCCTCAGTTTCCTTATCAAAGTATTCGGCAACATCATTTTTTAACTGGCGGCCATCAACATCCTGTATATCAAGTTTTTTATCACCTTTACTACGCGCATAAATCACCCGGAAGGGGTCCTGCCACAAGCGTGCGGATATTGAGGTTAAACTGGATGATGAAACCGCCGGAGAATTTATTGACTGTGGACGTGCCGTTTGTAGCGGATCACTGCTCCAGATATATGAACCAAACGATGCAAATGCCAGAAACATTGCAAAAGAATAACTGGGTAAACCGGTATTTGATATTGCCATCGACTCCATCCATTAGCAGCTGTGCATCAGAGAATAAGAGTTATAGACTGAAAAGTCCAGAGAGCCTCTTAATAAGTTTATTATTTCTATGGCTTACTACTGAGACAGAAATAAAGAATACTGACCCATAAAAAATCAAAAGCCTTAACCACAGAGGACACGGAGGTCACAGAGTTTTTTATGTGTGCATAGGTCCTGGGCTTTTCTCTGTGTGCCGCTGTGTTCTCTGTGGTTAATTGTTTTTTAGCTGTTGCCTTTAATGGCTTGATTATTTCAATGCCGTTCTGAGTCAGCAGGTATCCTGTTCTTCCGTTCCATTAATATATACGAGTTAGCAATCAGGATATGACTTTGAAAGTATGAAAATATTTTAAGCATAATTCTGACGTAATGCATTAATCTTCATTAAAAATACATGAGATAACTCAGTTTTATTTCATCAACATCAAACGCGTCATAATCAACCTTTTCATATTCCAGACGTAACGCATGATTTCTTAGCAGATCAAACTGTACACCTATATTCAATTTTTGAATATCTCCCTGCGCACCAGAAATTCGCGGCAAAAACTGATAACGAATTTGTGTTTTCCCGGATAACAACTGCGTACTATATGTCCATAGACCACCCACATCTACCCCCAGATAAAGCGCATAGTTTTTATCCAGTTCAGTTACGTAATCAAATTGAGTTTTAACCATTGCATACATTAAGATATCACTGACTTGTGATGCATACCCCAGAGAAAACTGGCTTTCAAATTCAAGCGACTGCTCTCGCTCGCTAATATCTCTTTGTTTCAGCTGCAACGATATGCTTTTAGACGTCGGTATTTTACCAAACTTCATCCATGATCTTACCGGTACTATGGACTGTAATGAGAAAAAATTCAGTTTCTGTAACTTCAGTTTTTCCTGCTGCTGATACCAGCGTAACTCAGTTTCCAGCGCACTGATGGTTGCTCCAGTTATAAATCCTTCAGGCGCATCCAGTAAGTCATGGAAAGATGGTCGAAGTCCTATTTCATAAAAACGCTCATCACCTGTAGAATTTATTTTTTTACTACCTGCAGCAATATGCCAGCGCGCAGATTTATGCGATAACTCCGGTGGCTCTGCATTATAAGTAAACTGTGCTTCATCCGCGCTTACATTCAGAGCACTACGGGCACTTAATATATCTAACTGATGCGTTTTTTTCTCTGCTGATAAATTTTTATTCTGATTTAACATCTCATCCGCCAGCATTAAAATTTTCGCCTGTTGTCGAATATCATAAACATCAGGCATCTGCTGAACCGCTGCTTCACTTTTCAAAGCATCTGCCGGTAATTTATCCGCAATTGAAATGGCCAGCTCTGTTGCTGCACTACCCAGCTGTTTTTCCATCTGTATAATTTTATTATATGCCGATGGCCGGTAATAGTGAGATTCAATTAAACCCGCTTTTTCAATATCTCGCACTGTATCAACGGGTAAGGCATATAATGGATGTGAGTCCAGACTCATATTCATGTTTTCTCGCGCTACATCCAGCAATGCGAGTAAACGATATGCACAGTTTTCCCGAAAGAAGTAATAATCGAAATAGGTTCCCCTAACTTCCCAGACATGACGCAATAACTGGTCAATTTCCTGCTGGTTTAAATTTAATTGATATTCCCAGATATCACGTTGTTCAATATCATTATATCGTTGCAGGGTTTTGAAGTAGGACTGGGTATAAAATTTTCCCTGATAGTCACCGAAGATACCCTTCCATGAATACACCAGAATATGATCCGACTTATCATACGCGGCGGCATAACTTAAGGTATGACTCAGCAGAGTATTGTTATCTGCCCGGTCAAAACGAATAAAGGTATGCCCGAACATGGAAGCGGGGTTATCCATAAACATGCCGGGAAACAATAAAGTCACCTGATCAGCCTGAAATTTATCTTTCCATATATTTAATTTCACACAGTCCATGGGCGGTAGATCTGCGGCAAAGTCTAATTTTGAATTTAACCAGTGTAAACGTGCGGGAAATAAGCAACGCGGATGCGCTGAAGTGCTATAGCTAAAAAAACCCCGCAAATCTGCTTCCAGCTCAGCCTCGGCATTACTTGCACCCTCGATTGCCAGAAAAAAGTCCGCGTCATCAACCTGACTTTGCCGCGGCCCCAGCAGGGTGCTTTTATAATGTAGCAAATTCAGCCAGGGTATCTGCTCAGCAAGCTTTAATTCTCTGGCCCGGGCAATTAATTCATCAACTGCAAAGCTTTTTTCAGCAGCAACCGATAAAACTGGCAAAGAAAATAGTATAATCATCCATAATATCCACATTCGCAGTAGATTCTTATTCACCCATCCCCAATAATTTTGTAAAATCACCTGCAATTTGTTATGTCCTGATTCATATATCGAGTTAAAAGTTTCGGGCATTTTAACCCTTTACACGGAAACCTCCATGCGCGTATCAAAATTTCCCCTCTCCACCCTTAAAGAAACCCCCGCTGATGCAGAAATAATCAGCCATCAACTAATGTTACGTGCGGGGTTGGTTCGCCGTCTGGCGTCTGGTTTATACACCTGGTTGCCGCTGGGTATCCGGGTGTTACGCAAAGTTGAAAATATTGTGCGCGACGAGATGCAGAAGGTCGATGCACTGGAAGTATTAATGCCCGGCGTACAGCCTGCGGAGCTCTGGCAGGAATCCGGTCGTTGGGATGAGTACGGCCCGGAGTTGTTACGCTTCAACGATCGCCACAACCGGGAATTCTGCCTGGGTCCCACCCATGAAGAAATCATCACCGACATGGCACGGCGTGAATTATCCAGCTACAAACAACTGCCGATTACCTGGTATCAGATACAGGCCAAATTTCGCGATGAAATTCGTCCACGCTTCGGCATAATGCGCTCCCGCGAATTCATTATGAAAGATGCCTACTCATTTCACCTGAACCAGGAGTCTTTGCAACAAACCTACGATGCCATGCATCAGGCCTACACCAATATTTTCACCCGCTTCGGGCTGGATTTTAGACCGGTGATGGCAGACTCAGGTTCCATTGGTGGTTCAGGCTCCCACGAATTTCATGTGCTGGCGGATTCAGGTGAAGATGCCATCGCATTTTCCAGCGGTTCTAATTACGCCGCCAATATCGAAAAAGCCACGGCTCTGCCTCCTCAACATGCACGCGCCGATGCCAGTGATGAAAAATCTACAGTCGATACTCCGGGTAAACATAGCATTGAAGAAGTCTGTGAGTTTTTAAATATTAAGTCAGAGCAATGCTTGAAAACCCTACTGGTTAATGGCACAGAAGAGAACAGTGTTATTGCACTGGTTCTGCGTGGCGACCATGAGCTCAATGAAATTAAAGCCGGGCAGTTAGAACAGGTTGCCGAGCCCTTAAGTTTTGCCTCGGAAGAGCAGGTAAAAGCCGCCGCCGGTTGCGCACCTGGCTCAGTGGGACCGGATTTAAATATCCCCGTAATTGCTGACCACAGTGCCGCCAATACAGCTAACTTTACATGTGGTGCCAATGAAGACGGTAAACATTTTAAAGGAATGAACTGGGGACGTGACCTGGCTGAACCCGTTATTGCCGATTTACGTAATGTGGTTGATGGCGATAATAGCCCTGACGGCAAAGGCACACTGTCAATTGTACGCGGCATTGAAGTCGGACATATTTTTCAGCTCGGTAATAAATACAGTGAAAAATTACAGGCCACCGTACTCGATGAAAACGGCGCTAAAAAAGTCATGACTATGGGCTGTTACGGCATTGGTATCACTCGCGTAGTGGCTGCAGCCATCGAACAGAACAACGATGAAAACGGTATTATCTGGCCGCAAAATATAGCGCCATTTGATGTGGCACTGGCACCGATTAATATGCAAAAATCCGAGCGTTTAAAAGACGCTGCCGAAAAACTCTATAAAGAACTTACCGATGCGGGGCTAGAAGTTTTAATGTTTGATAAAAAAGATCGCCTCGGTTCAATGCTCGCCAACATTGAATTAATCGGCATTCCACATCGCCTTGTATTAGGTGAACGTGGACTGGATGCTGAAAAAATTGAATATAAGGGCCGCACCGATGATGACAAACAGGACATTGCTTTAGACGGTATTGTTGAGTTTTTGTTAACCCAAAAGCAAAAGCTATTATCCACAAATGAACCCAAATAAATAAAGATCATGTCTCTGCGCAATAGTTTCAAATATCCTCGGTGGTGCATCTAAATGATGACACCCGCGATATATAATAAAAACATTAGCTTTTATTTGCGTTCGTTTGCATTCATTTGCGGACAAATGCTTTTAATTTTTTACTCAACTAACATTGCTGCATCGACAACCTCCATAGATCCGGAGCTTCGTAAAAGATTAATCTCTGCCATCAATCACTCCAGCAGTTTTGATGATCGATTTCATGCAGAAGTCTGGTTACTGGATATGGCAACGCGGCTGAAAATTCGGGTTAAAGATTATGAGACCCGCTTAATGTTGCTACGCAGTATTCACCGCGAAGCCAATCGAGTTGATTTGCCACCGGAATTAATTATTGCGCTTATTGATATTGAAAGCCGCTTTGATCATTATGCTATTTCCCGCTCCGGCGCCCAGGGCTTAATGCAAATCATGCCGTTCTGGCTAAAGGAAATTGGTCACCCGGAAGATAATTTAATGGATGTGGATACAAATTTGCGCATGGGCTGCACTATTTTGAAATATTATATGGATATGGAAAAAGGTAATATTCGGCGGGCACTGGCACGTTATAACGGCAGTCTGGGATCATGGAAATATCCGGATAAAGTCATGGGCGTATTAAATAAATACTGGTATAGAAGCTAATACTCACCGTTTACAAAAAACAAAACATTCATAATACCCTTTAGTTTTCAACCGGCGGTGCAACCCGTAGCACTTCTTCAATCGTCGTTAAACCCGCTGCCACTTTCATTGCGCCACTTAAACGCAGTGGTCGCATACCTTCACTCATTGCGAGTTTCTTCAGCTTGCCCATATTGATATCTTCAACAATCATTTCTTTAATGGAATCACTGAAGGTAAACATTTCATACAACCCCATACGCCCCATAAAGCCGGTATTTCTACACTCCAGACAACCTACTGGTTTAAATATTTTTACCGGCTTGGCAGGTTTCCACGGCTTAACTAATGTTTTCCAGATTTCATCATCTACTTCCGTTTCCTGTTTGCAATGCTTGCATAAAACTCTCACTAAACGTTGCGCCATAATCCCCAGAATAGTGGACTGAATTAAATAACTGGGAACACCCACTTCCATTAAGCGGGTGACCGCTGATGGTGCATCATTGGTGTGTAAAGTTGAAACCACCAGATGCCCGGTAAGAGCGGCCTGAATTGCAATATCGGCAGTTTCTCTGTCGCGAATCTCACCAATCATAATAATGTCCGGGTCCTGACGTAGTAAAGTGCGTACGCCGGTTGAAAAATCCAGACCAATATTATGCTGCACCTGCATCTGATTAAAACTACTTTCCACTAATTCGATCGGATCTTCAACCGTACACACGTTGACTTCCGGTTTTGCCAGCTGTTTTAAGCTGGTATAAAGCGTGGTGGTTTTGCCCGAACCCGTTGGTCCGGTAACTAAAATAATACCATTGGGTCGGGAAATCATCGATTGCCAGCGTTCATCATCCGACTGACTAAAGCCCAGTTCGCGAAAGTTTTTAACCAGCACTTCCGGATCAAAAATACGCATCACCATTTTTTCACCAAAAGCGGTGGGCATAGTGGATAGACGTAATTCGATTTCAGTACCATCAGGTGTTCGGGTTTTTAAACGGCCATCCTGAGGACGGCGTTTTTCGGCCACGTCCATGCGACCGAGTATTTTTATGCGGCTGGAAACCGCCGCCATTACCGTCGCTGGCACCTGATAAACCTGATGCATCACCCCGTCTATTCTAAAGCGCACATTTCCCTGGTCGCGACGTGGCTCTAAATGGATATCACTGGCGCGTTGATCAAAGGCGTATTGTAATAACCAGTCAACAATATTGACTACATGCTGATCATTGGCATCGAGTTTTCCTGCCCGACCTAACTGCATCAGGCTTTCGAGATTTCCAATTTCACTGCCCTTGCCCTGGGATTCAGACGCGGCTTTATTAACCGACTTGGAAACGGTAAAAAACTCTAATAGATAACGGGAGATATCATCCGGATTAGATATAACCCGTTTAAATTCTTTATTGTTAATCCGTGAAAGCTCATGCTCCCACTCTTTAACGAAGGGCTCGGCCGTTGCAATCGTAATATATTGATCATCTACTGAAATCGGTAATATATTGTAGCGAGCCGCGTAGGCATAAGACATAACTGCTGTGACTTTTGAAACATCAATCTTCAATGGATCAATGCGGTAATAAACCATATCGACTTTTTCGGCCAACCAGGTTGTGAGCACTTCTAAAGACAGATGACTGTGTCCATTACGCTGATCAATCCACTGACGCTCGGCAATCACACAAATTGGATTTTTTTCCTGATATTCCTTATCCACCGCCAGAGTACGTAACATCTGTACATTTTCCTGGGACACCATGCCATCTTCTTCAAGCCAGGTAAGCACATCCTGTACATCCAGCTTTTTTTCATTCTGATTGATGACTGCATTCATAACACTTTGCCGGTTTATAATTCTTGTTAGCTTAAATTTGCTCAGAAATCATTAATAATTATTAAAAATACGTTTAAATATATTATAGCAACTCAAAAAAACAGGGCTCGCATATGCGAGCCCTGTTAACGATCAATTTGATAAACTATCAGGCTTATTGCGCAAGATAAGATTCATCCGATGCTTCAGTTGAATCAACTGACCATGCACCACGTGTTTTTGCATGATCAATAGCGGCATCAATATCTGCACCAGATGCACTACGATCTATATCAAAAACCTGACCGGCATAAATTAGATCAGCATCTTTAATCTGACTACGATTAGCTTTATAGATTAAAGGCCACTGATAAGGGTTTGAATAAATGCTGTCTTTTGCAGAAATGTTCCACAGGTTATCGCCACCAACCACTTCATATGAATCAGCACCTGACATTGCAGCGCCCTGACGTGATGAAGCATCATCCATACTTGAGGTTGAACCACCTATAGCACCTTCAGCCTTTAGTCGTGCTTCCTGCTCTTTATATTGCTTCATCGCATTTTCAGCTTGACGCTGTGCTTTATTGGCAATTTTGATGGCTTTTGCATCATCACCATCAGTCAGAGCTTTTTCGGCTTTCTTAATCATCTTGCCGGTGTCACGCCATTCAGCGCCCATTTTCTTTGCCTGCGCATTGGCTGATTTAGCATCCGCTATTGCCTGCTCAGCAGTAATTCCATCAGAAGCTCCGTCATCTGGGGTTGAGGCACAGCCGGCTACCAGACCTAATACTAGCATCATGATAAAAAATGGCTTGAAAATGTGGTTAAATTTCATCTTAAACGTCTCCGTGGACTTTTATTTTTTAATTAGTTATGGGAAATTAGCAATGACGCCCTGCAGTGTCAAGTAAATCCCCCAAATAGGGCGGCATTGATTAACTAGTGTGTGATTCATATCAGCTTTTGACGACCTTTCAAAACTGAAATGTTAACGTTTGCACACCTACCTTAATACTGATAAATACGCTATCCTTGCCCACCCGATTAAACCAGATAAGCTAGGGTCTATATATAAGATGACTGATTGTGTAAAAATATTCCATAATCCCAGATGTTCCAAGTCCCGCATGACAATGGACTTATTATCTGAAAAAGGCCTTCAGGTAAATGTTGTAGAGTATCTACAAAGCCCACCCAGCAAGCATGAACTGGAAGAAATCCTGACTATGCTCAAGCTGCAACCTCGCCAGCTGATGCGCACCCATGAGGCAGAGTATAAAGATAATAATCTGGCTGACGAGTCACTTAGCGATGAGCAATTAATTGCAGCCATGGTAAAATTTCCTAAATTGATTGAACGTCCCATCGTCATCAGTAACGGTAAAGCTGTAATCGGTCGCCCGCCTGAAACGGTATTGAGTATTCTATAAGAGTTAAAGAGACTATAAAAATGATAGAAGTCATGGTTTTATATTATAGCCAGGGAGGCTCCACAGCTGAGATGGCACGCACCATTGCCCGTGGCGTTGAAGAAGTCGAGGGAGTACAGGCCCGGTTACGCACCGTTCCGGCTATATCTGCCGTCTGTGATGCCTGCGAACCCGTTGTACCGGAAGCCGGTGCACCATACGCCCAACATTCTGATTTATTAGAGTGCCACGGGCTGATTATGGGTAGCCCGACTCACTTCGGCAATATGGCGGCAGCATTAAAGCATTATATTGATGGCAGTGGCAGCCAGTGGATGTCAGGCGCGTTGATTGATAAACCTGCCGCGGTATTTACCTCTACCGCCAGTATTCATGGCGGCCAGGAATCCACCCTGTTAAGTATGTTACTCCCCCTGTTACACCACGGCATGATTTTAATGGGCCTGCCTTATAGTGAAGCCTCTTTACATAAAACAACCACCGGTGGCACACCTTACGGCGCCAGTCGTTTGAATAGCGATAATAAAGCACCGCTGGATGAGGATGAAAAAAATCTATGCCTGGCACTGGGACGTAGAGTCGCCGACTCGGCCCTTAAACTTAAACCTGAATCTGTATAGCGCTTCCATGGATAAAATTAAATTTGCACGTCTTAGTACACTCATAGGTTATTTTGGCCTGCTGATTCTCATACCGGTATGGCATTTAATCGTTGAACCAGTCCCCCCCGAACTAATGTCAGTAACTTTCCTGATACAGCTCGGCCCGCTAATGTTTCCATTACGAGGCCTTTTACATGGCAAGCTCTACACCCATGCCTGGGCCATGTATCTGGCATTATATTATTTTATTATGGGCATCTGGTATGCAGGGGATGAAAGCACCCGTAGCTTTGGCATCTTATTTAGTTTATTGAGTATTGTATTTTTTCTGGGCACCATGCTTTATACCCGATATCAGGGTATGGCTGAAAATACAGCAAACGATTAAACCACATTAATGCTTAAGACAGCCAATACGACGCCTGCCTAATCGTCAACATTGCAGCAGGTAATAATCACTTCCTTCATTTTCACTTATGCTATTTATATAGCATGAGTAATATGAGCCAGCAAGTTTTTCAAACTCGTAAACACTGACAAAATCATACGCTTAAAAATCACTACAATTTTTTAACCAAAATGCCGGAACATGACTATAATCAAGCAAAAAAAATCTAACGAATGCTAACCTGAGATTAAATCATATTTAAAAATATGTAAGATTCCCCCTAAGATCTAAATGGAGCCGTTATGTACAGCCTTTGTGAACTCAAAAAGCAAAATCAGGAAATCAGTGATTTAATTGAAGTTATTAGTGTCTTAATCGAAAATAAAAAACTCATCAGTAACCCTTTTGTCTGCGACCTGGTTTCACGCTTTAATGAAAAAGTCTGGATGCATCTGGTATTTGAAGACAATACTATTTACGCCGAACTGGCTAAACATCACAACCCTGACATCAGCGAAATAGCACAAAATTTTCATGACAGCGCCAAAGCCATCAAAAAAGAATTTTCAGCTTACGTCAAACTCTGGTGCCAGGCTTCCGGTGCCGACCACCATCATCAGGCATTTTGCGGGCAGTCTCCGGATATGCTGAAAAAAATAAAACAACGCATTGAATATGAAAACGATAAAATATTTCCTCTAATTGAAAACGGATAACAGTTCAACATATAGATATAATCACTAACCTTTTAATTTAATCGCTAAAATCGCTCTCTGGTAAAACCTTTTCTTATTGTCTACTATCAGATATATGTTAATTTATCAGCAATATCGATATGGCCTGCTAGCGGCGATTATTCTTTTCACCAGCTTAAACTGCCAGCTCTTCGCATCTGACTTATCAAAAGAATTACGCATGCGTGAGCAGGTTGCTGAATATATAATGGATGGTGATGCTGTAATTTTAAATACCGGCCACCACGAATTTTTATCTATTTATATGGAAGCAGAAGATCTACCGGCAAAAGGCAGCATCATCGTTATTCACGGCAGAGGTTTTCACCCGAACTGGCCGACAATGGTATACCCCCTGCGCACCGGTCTGAGCGAATACGGCTGGAATACACTGGCAATTCAAATGCCGGTATTAAGCAATGACGCATCGTATTATGACTATCTTAAAATCCTGCCACAATCCCACCCCAGAATAGATGCAGCCATTGAATACCTGAAAGGTCTGGGCGCTAAAAACATTATTCTATTAGCCCATAGTTGCGGCGTGTATATGGGCATTGACTGGTTACACGGTCACCCACATGCCGGCATTAACGCCTTTATTGGTATCGGCATGGGGCCCACTGACTACGGACAGCCAATGCCTGAACCATTCCCGCTGCAGGATATAAGTATTCCACTACTCGATATTCGAGGCGAGAATGATTATCCCGCTGTGCGCAGAAATGCGCCTCGCCGGTGGCAGAATATTCAGCAGGCAGGGCAGCCAAAATCCCGACAGATTGTAGTTGAACAGGCTGATCATTATTTTATTGATCGTGAAGATGTTTTAGTGGAAGAGATTACTGACTGGCTGGATACGCTTTAAACATAGTGTCCGTTAAATAAAAAACATTATGAGCCATGATGTTTCTGACAAGAAAGATATTACCTTCAAATAACATATTTTCAGGTTAACGGATCAATAATAAGACTTTTTATTTATTGCCCCAATACAGATTTAACAAACGGAATGGTTAAACGCCGATGCTGTTGCAACTGAGCTTTATCCAGAGTGTCGAGCACAGAAAATAAATCAGCAATTTCGCGGTTACAGTTATTTAATAAATATGTCGCAACCTTATCATCCAGATCAAACCCACGGCACTGGGCTCGTTGCTGCAATGCCATACATTTCTCTGAGTCGCTCAGCTCGTTCAGTTTAAACACCGGCCCCCATTGTAATCGCGAAATTAAATCTTTTAACTCGATACTAATTTCAGCCGGCGGCTGATTTGCTGAGAATATTAAACGTGTTTCACTGGCTCTGACACGATTAATTAAATCAAACAACGCTTCCTGCCAATCAGCTTTTTTTTGTAACAACTGCACATCATCAATACAGCAGATATCCATTGTTTCCTGACCCTGAAAAATTTCTGGCGAAAAATCGATTAACTGCTTTAAAGGTAAATAGCTGAGCTTAATGTTTTTATTCGCGTGTGCATCAGCATGATATTGACACAGCGCCTGTAACAAATGTGTTTTACCCGTGTTATGCGCGCCCCAAAGATAAACCTGTTTTTCGATATGATTATTCTTGAGAAGATCTACCAGCAACTGGTTTTCACCTGCCACAAAATTATCAAACGTAAAGCTGTCTTTTAGTGCAATATCTAAGGTTAACTGGGTATACATTTAAGTTATCGAAAATAATTAAAATTAAAGCAATCAGGACGCATTATTAAAAATGGAACTGGCTAAATACTGTTTGTGCAAATAACGTAACAGCACAACTAAAACCGCTGCTACCGGTAAGGCCAGTAAGATACCAACAAAGCCAAACAACTGCCCGCCGGCCAGTACCGCAAAAATAACCGCCACCGGGTGCAAACCAATCTTATCACCCACCAGTACTGGTGTTAACAACATGCCTTCCAGCATTTGCCCGATACTAAAGACAATGACAACTGGTATTAATTGCATCACATCATGGGTTTGCAAAAGCATCGCCACACTGGCGGCAACAATACCCACAATGAATCCCAGATATGGCACAAAACTCACCACCCCCGCCAGCATGCCAATTAATAGTGCCAGCTTTAAATCGATAAACCACAGACCGATGGAATACACGGCACCCAGTACCAGCATCACTACAAACTGGCCACGTAGAAATGACGATAAAACCTCGTCTGACTGTTTCGCCAGCTCCCTGATAACCGGTTGATTTTTTCTCGGTAATAACTCATCAATACGGGCAATCAAAACATCCCAGTCACGTAATAAATAAAAGGTTACCACCGGAATTAAAACCATATTCGCTAACCATGCCATTACCGCAAAACTGGACGAGGCAACCGACGACATAATTTGCGCTATCACGCCACCGGCCTGCGCATAATTACTGATAAATATTTTTTTTAATAAATCCAGGTCAAATATCGAAGGGTCCAGGCCTAAAAATTCGCCCAGCTGAGGCACCACATTATTTTGGACATAATCAATATATGCCGGTACGTTCGATACCAGATAACCTAACTGGTGTCCGAGTAAAGGCAATATAAAAAGTGCCATAATCGTGGTAAACGTGAACAGCGAGATAAAGACAATCATCACCGCCAGCGTGCGTGATAAATTCGCCGAAAATTTAGCTTTAAATCTAGCTTCCAGCCGGTCGACAATCGGGTCGCCTAAATAAGCCAGCAATGCGGCGGCAAAAAAAGGCGTTAACACCGGCGCCAGAAAATACAACAGAACAGCACTGATGATCACGCCCGAAAGCAATAGCCATTTTTGAGAATCACTAATTTTCTGGCTCATTTTTTCTGGCTCATTGATGCAACTTATCCATTTAATCGGTAGCGTAAAATATTTTCGTTATTTTGTTCCAGCTTAACTGGCGTTATTACATTTGGCTGCAAATCATTAGCCGGTGGTTGTACAACACCCACCGGTAAACTGTCTGCAGCTGGAGCCAACTTTTGCGTCTGCGCTTTTTCTATCGGCCGGTTATCAGGAAGCAGCGTTTTACCCAGTGCAATTATCCGCTGCAGATCACTTTCATCGCCACTAAGTTCAATATGAAAATCGACCTGATACCGGTCAACCTGTGCCACATAAACATTTTTAACCGGCGCCAGTGACGACAGATAATGCGAAGCTTTGGCATATTGCTTAAGACTGGTTAAGTCGCTCACCCGCAATATTAGCTCACCATCATTGGCGCTGTCCGCATACACCGCAAAACGGCTGGAAATCTGGTCGGTGGCCACACCAACCCCACTGTTCATCAAAATAGTTAAATCGAGGGCGGATAACTGCCAGTTCTGCATTTTGTCGTCCATGAGTAACGACCAGTTTGCAGTCCAGCTACCATTATTCCAGTTCATCCGCCCGAGTATCACCGCATCCACCGGATAGCGTTTACTGGCCTGCTTCACCGGCTCTATAAACTCACCCCAGACATCGATGAAACTGACTATTTTTTTATCTTCTGCATCATAGTCCGGCCAGACCAGTGGCAGACCCCGGCGTTTTGCCTCAAGACTCAGCGCATCTTTTATTTGCGATGTATCCGACTTTTTTAACAAATAGCGATTCCGGCCATCCTTGACCGCCAGCCACACCAACACATTCGGACGCTGATAGCCCCAGACAGGCAAGCCATTACTGCGCAGCAACTGTTTAACCCGGTTATCATCAAACTGCATCCATAATTTAAACTTCGGCGCAATCAACGTGCTGGTTTTTTTCATATAAGCATCAATTTCGGGCTGCGTCATCGCTTTATAGTGATATTTGCGCACCATACGAGTAGCCTGCTTTAAATCAATTTGAGTCGGCGCCAGGCTATTACCGGACACACGCACCGAAACTTCAATTAAACCCTGCTCAAATGCGGCACCACGAATCTGCTTTTGTTGACTGGCAACCGGCAGGGTCACTTCGTAAATTTGTTTAATGACCGCCGCCTGAACATTTATTGACAGCATAAATAAGAGAAATAAACTAAAAAAACCGGTTTTACGCATCATTTTTATTCGTGACCATTGTCGGGAAGATGTACAATACCACAACTTTTAATCCTCATGGTTCTCAGGTTCATAATGTCGCAAGCAGATTCAAACAATTCATCAAACCCTTCTCTTAGCTATCGTGATGCGGGGGTCGATATCGATGCCGGTGCCGATTTAGTCGAACAGATTAAACCCCATGTAAAACGCACTATGCGGCCGGGAGTCATGGGTGGCATCGGTGGTTTTGGCGCGTTGTTTGAAATCCCTCTGGATCGTTACCAGAAGCCGGTATTAGTGTCCGGCACCGACGGTGTAGGTACCAAACTCAAACTGGCACTACAACTCAATAAGCATGACACCATCGGCATCGATCTGGTAGCCATGTGCGTCAACGATATTTTAGTACTGGGTGCCGAACCATTGTATTTTCTCGACTATTACGCCACCGGCAAACTTGATAATGCGGTAGCCGTAGATGTCATCAAGGGCATTGCCGACGGCTGCGTACAATCCGGTTGCGCGCTTAGCGGCGGGGAAACCGCGGAAATGCCGGGTATGTACAGCGAAGGCGATTACGATTTGGCCGGTTTTTGCGTTGGCATTGTTGAAAAAGACCAGATAATCGACAGTAGCAAAGTTGAAGCCGGTAATGCATTAATCGGCATTGCCTCCTCCGGCCCACACTCCAATGGCTATTCTTTAATCCGTAAAGTACTGGAAGTGAGCAATGCGGATTTAAGCCAGCCCTGCGGTGAGCAAACCCTCGGTGATGCGCTATTGGCACCAACTCGAATTTATGTCAAAAGCATTCATAGCCTACTTGAACAAATTGATGTCCATGCCATGTCTCATATTACCGGCGGCGGTTTAACAGAAAATCTGCCTCGGGTCATGCCGGAAAATACCCGTGCACAAATTGATGTCAGTAGCTGGGATTTACCGCAAGTGTTCAAATGGCTACAGCAACAGGGCAATATTACCGATTTAGAAATGTACCGCACCTTTAACTGCGGCATTGGCATGGTGCTGGTGGTTAATGCGGAAGATGCGGATAGCGCCATAGAAGTATTGAATAATGCAGGCGAAACGGCATTCAGGCTGGGAGAAATTACCAGCTCGAATGGTGTAGCAGATGTGGTGATTGAATAAATGTCAGCTCGTGCATAATCTCTGACATAACTTCTGACCTATTTTATTAGCATTAAGATCAATCACTTTGTCATACCGGCGCAGGCAGCAATCCGGTATTTACCATTCAACAAAGTCACTGGATTCCTGCCTGCGCAGTAATGACAAACAATTAAACCGTTTATTTATGAGTACACCCCGCTTAAACCTTGTCGTACTAATCTCCGGCAGCGGCTCCAACTTACAGGCTATTATCGACGCTATTGGTGCGCAAACACTGCACGCCAACATTAAAGCAGTGATCAGTAACCGCCCGGATGTTAAAGGCCTGCAACGTGCACAGTCAGCAGATATTCCAGCCATTACGCTGGATCATAAAAACTTTGAAAATCGCCAGGATTTTGACCGGCAACTAATGAAAGTAATTGATCAGCAACAGCCCGACCTGATAATTCTTGCCGGATTTATGCGCATTCTTAGCGATGATTTTGTCGCTCACTATGATGGACGCATGTTAAATATTCACCCCTCATTATTACCTGAGTTCAAAGGACTGAACACACACCAACGGGCACTTGATGCCGGCGTTAAGCAGCATGGAGTTACCGTGCACTTTGTTAGCAATGAACTCGATGGCGGGCCACTGGTCTTACAGGCAGTGATTGATGTTACTGATGATGATACGGTACAAACTTTACAACAACGTGTTCACCAGCAGGAGCATATTATTTATCCGATGGCGATTGAATGGATAACTCAACAACGACTCGAAATGGTCAACCAGCAAGTGTATCTGGACAAACAAATATTGAAAGGCCCGGCTAAATGGATCAACAACCAGCTCGTCAATTAAGCAGCACTTTATACTTCGCTCTAATTTTTTTATTGATACTCGCCCTGAGCTCAGCGGGCCTGAGTGCTGAACCGGTACAGGCAACAACATTTAAATTACCGCCAAATCACCACAGCACCTACCTTATCGAAAAATACGATACGGTAGTGGGTGAAATGAAAAATGATTTAAATTATGAAAATGGCGTTATCCATTATCAATCAACCGCAACCGCAAAAGGTCTGGCATCTTTGTTTATCGGCACTGACCCCAGCGAAAGCAGCGTATTAAACTGGCCTGACAATAAACAGCAAGCATTACCCCGCCAGCAGAGCTATGATTATATTCAGGAAAAACAGCATAAAAAAAATCAGCACATGGTATTCAACTATACGGATGATGATAAAGCACTGATTAACGGCAGCTACAAAAACAAAGACTATTATATAGAGTCTGAACAGCCGGTATGGGCCAGGCAATTCTTACCGCTACTAATGAGCAGTGATTTACAACTGAACCCGAATATCACTGAACACAGTTTTCTGATTACCAATAAAGGCCGTATGCAGAAATACACCTATACTCTTGAAGGTGATGAAACACTGGAATTTAACAACAAAAAATTAGCCGTTAAAAAATTTAAAATCACTAAGAAAGATAGCCGCCGCATGTCTTATGCCTGGTTATCCAGGACACACTATTATTTACCTATAAAAATAGAACAATATAAAGACGACGAATTAAACGGCCGGCTTATATTGACCCACTTGAAACTGAAATAATATGACTGATGAAATAAGCCACGAAGATGACGACTGGGTAAGTAAAACCCAGCGTAAAAAAGAATGTGACCAGGTACTGGAGCTGGGTGAGAAAATGATCACCCTTAATCAGGACGAACTCGCACAAATTAATATGGACGATGAATTGCGTAGTGCTATAGAAGAGGCGCAACGCATTAAATCGAATAGCGCACTAAAACGTCAGAAACACTTTATTGCCAAACTAATGCGTGGCATTGACGATGAGACTCTCTCCGCCCAGGTAGAACGGGTATTACACAAACACGATATCTATAATGCCGATTTTAAACGCATGGAAAAATGGCGTGATAATATTATTGAAAATGGTGACCGGGGTATTAACGATTTTCTGCAGCAATACCCGCAGACAGACCGCAGTCACCTGCGCCAGCTGGTACGCAATGCAGCCAAAGAAATGAAAAACGACAAACCACCAACAGCATACCGTCAAATTTTCAAATATATTCGAGAAGTAGTAGATGCTGCACCCGCTAATACTGAAAATGATTATTAGCTCGACTATACTAAAATCATTTCTAATTAAATATTATTGAGATGTTTTATGGATTTTACCAGCATACACAATTTCTACGAGCACCTGGTGATAGACTATCTGCAGGCTGAAATCATTCCTCAGCATACAGATCAGTCTAGCGATTTTTTTCTTGATATTGCCTGCTACGCACTCACAAAACTACCCTCCCGCTATATGCGCCATGAGATTGATATGGCGTTCTATCTGGAATCAGAAGAACGTGCAAAAATGATGATTGAAGTAAAAAATGCGGTTGATGATGCGGTTAAATACATTTCTGAAAACTTTAATAAAAACGAACGATATGACGCCTAGGACGGTATTAGAGCAGCCCTGAAGGCTTGCTCTAATACAGCTGACTTATTTAATAGCCATCGCATTAACCGCAAAAGCAACATGCGTATTGGTGACTGCGAAAGCCGGTTGTCCCGGCAGAATAAAATCAACGCTACCGCCATAGACATTTCCATCTGCATGATAGGTAATATCAATAAACTGAAACTTCACCTGTTGATGCGGGCAATACCCCAGTTTACGTTTAAAAACCACCCGCCCTGCCTCATCTGGAATGATTACATTAGGTACACCACCAAGCGGTAACGGCACCAGCATATCATCCAACGCGTCACCCGTTACATCCTGACTAAACAACGCCCACGCTGTATACACTCCATTAGCAATTAAACCTGATAATTTTATTTTTATTTTTGCTGTTCCATCAGCAAGGCATTTAATTTTCATTTTACCTCTGGCTTTCATCCAGTCAGCTAATGTAATCTCATGCAATGGCCCCGAACGGCTTACCGTGCCTGGCTGAGCATTAAGCTCCATAGGAACACTCTGTTTTTCCGCCGTAAATGGATTAACCGTAACCTGTACATGCTGATACGGCTTATTAATATACTTTGATTCAATATCGGATTCCTGCATGCCTAGCGCTGCAATAAAATTAGCATCTACACCAGTTGCCAGTACCGTATCAAGTGGAGTATAGGCAGTTAAGTCTATGGGTTTATTGCCCTGCGCATTGTAACCGAACACAAAGGCAAATGAAGCCGATCCTAATCCACCATTCATAAACCACAATGGTTCATCAAGAAAACGGTTAGCTCCAGTAGCCACATGCCCGTTTACACTGTGCACTGATATAACATGACTTTCATTCGCCATCGCCATCGCCATAGTAGTACTGGCAACGAATGCCAGTAAAATCAACTGTCTTTTAACTTTCATAACTTTTCCTTGTAGTAGTAAGTGAAACTTTAAAGAGAATTACCAGGCGTAACGCCCGGGTGCAATAATATTTTCAGGGTCAAATGCTTTTTTAACTGAGCGGCGAATATCCATAATGGACTGACTGGTATAGTCACCAATATCCTGCATTTCATCAATCGCCACCCGATATGGAGCCCAGCCATTTTTGGCAAAATTTTGCTTTAATGTTTTTGCTAAATGATTCGCTCGCTGCCATTCAAATTCATCAGATGTATCAAAATAAATACTGAGAATAGCCTGACACATTTGAGGTGTCACAATCGTTAATGTCACTGCCATTTCAAAACCCGCCCGCGTATACTCTTCATCGGCCAGTTCAAGACAACGAACCACTTCATCTCCGCGCATTGGCAACACTGGTGCGACCCAGCGAAAACCACAATTATCCTGTACTGGATCCGCATGTTTGACAAACTGTTTGTTACTTTTCCAGTAACAGCCCTTTAATGCAATATCAGTTGGCTTGCCATCAATCAGTGATAACAGTTCTTTATATGTGCTAAAGCGTTCGGCTATCTGTTTGAAATCAATACTCCCGACCCGTCCAAACTTTGCTGCGAAATTAATTAGCCTGAATGCACGTAAAAAGTTTTTTTCTGAAATAACTGTTATTTTACCGAGCGGTTTTAATAACTGCTTTGCCCTTTTTGCTTTTGCTTTTGCTACCCCTTTACTACCGTAAATACCCGTTGCCAGAGTCCAGCCAAAACTATTTTTATCTTTGTCTTTTAAGCTACCAAACATACTTTTCGCACGTAAGCTATTTCCAATATGCGGTAAACCTTCAAACACCCCTTCCTGTTTTAGCTGTTGCATAATATTAATATATGCACTTAAACGACTATTATCTGTAAGCTCGACAATACAGCGAAGACAGGATTGCGGACGTTTTCTTAACTGGATATACATAGAAATAACAATCAGCAAATTACTCTGCAACATTAATTCATGTAACCCAGCGGCAGCACCGTAACGGCCAACACCCTGATTACCTTCACTGAAATTAACAATGCTACCGTTTGCCAGTACCGCTTCTCCTATTACAAAATACTGACTGCGATTTCCCAGGGGGGTATGCCCAAACCCGCGCTCCAGTATATTGCCTATAATACTGGTGTCAGGACCCGCACCAGTAACATCCATCATGAGAGACGTGTTCTCAAGGTAACGACATAATTCGCCCTGCGTTACACCGGACTGAATTTTTACTAAGCCAATGCCTTCATCCAGTTCTGAAATCTCATTTAGATTAGACAGGTCAAGCAAGACACAACCCTGTTCCACTGGCGAGCTCGCACCATAACCCCAGTTTTTCCCCGTGCTTACCGGATATACCGCTAAATGTTGCTTATTGGCATCCGCCATAATTTGACTGACTTCAACTATGGTTTGCGGTGAAATTTTTCCGGACACGTCAATAGGCTTACGCTGTAAGCCAGACTTGCCGATGGCGGCCAGCTCATCAATATCCAGGCTGATATTAACCTGTCCCAGCGTTTTTAAGTAACTGTTGAATACAGAAGCAGACATAATAATTCCTTTTAAAAAATATTAATTTGGCTTTGATGCCATCGTCAACTCACCCGGACAGCTCATTAAACTATCACTGCCTTCAAAGCAAATACGGCCATTTTTACGCATATTAAATGCACTGATCTGGGCACGCTGATGCTCAATATTAAAAGCATCCACTTCACCATCCTTACCATACTGTCTGGCAACTTCTGATGAACGAATTTGATAATGAAACTTTTCATGAGTTGATATGGTTTTAAAACCGACATTACGAAGATTGTTATAAAATTCGTTTTGCGTGAGGAAGTGACGATTTTCACAGGCCTCCATCATACTGGCCAGTCTATCCTTAGTACGGGCAATTTCTCTGAACT
This sequence comes from uncultured Thiotrichaceae bacterium, assembly GCA_964531165.1. Classification (GTDB taxonomy): domain Bacteria; phylum Pseudomonadota; class Gammaproteobacteria; order SZUA-229; family SZUA-229; genus SZUA-229. Next base: position 64,164 of record CAZHEA010000006.1, on the reverse strand, counting down.
CATCTCTTTCTGTCGGGCATTCAAACAGAAAACCTAGATTAATAAAAACACCACCGGGTTTTAAAACCCGGTATATATTTTTGTACATTATTTCCTGCTGTGCCAATGGAATTTCATGATTAGCGCTTTTAATAAAAACAATATCAAATAGCTCATCCGCTATCTCATCATTAGTAGAAAGATCGGTCATGCTTAAGATATCACCCCAGATAACATCAACCGGATATTCCTTAAGCACCTGCTGTGCATATTCTGATTGTACTTTAGAATATTCAAGTGTTTTTACCGTCGGTAATGAAATTTCTTTTTTCTGACAGTAGTTAAAAATTCGTTGTGTCAGGTTGCCATTACCCGCCATCGCATCCAGAATAAGTTCATCTCCCTTAATATTTGCCAGAGAGATAAACTTATCGAGCAAATCATTATCCAGGCCGTTAATTTTGTCCTGCTCATATTCACCTACTTCATCATAAGCCGCGTTATTTTTAATCATTTCAATCTCCTTATTACCTATCATTAGATATAACACTGATTTCTAAAAAATGTTATTTATTAGCACTGCTAACAGGACAAGCCACCACTTTCACGCTTCAGTGATTTCCATATTGGATTATCCCAGGCATGCGGTGTAATGGCATAAACTATCGCCCGGTGCTTAGTGTTTTTGCACAACCAGGTTGATACATTTAAGTTAAGGTCAATTGGCTTACCCGTCTCCCATGAATCAAATGCAGTAAGACTGTATTTCTGTGCTTTCCATTCACCATTATTAAATTGTTTCCAGCCAGATAATGGTTTAACTTTTATCGATTCAATAGCAATATTCTGCTTCTTGTGATCACCTAGCGTTTCACCCAGACCTTTAAAATAAAGTTTAGTTTCCTGAACAATATCATCAGTTGAAACATCGTCTACCTGCTCAACTACAAGCACAAATACATAAGTCCAGAAGCCATCCGAGCCAATGTCGTAATATCCGGGATGAAACCTTAGCTCTTCTTTTCCGGTGAACTGCAAATCCTCGGCAAACCAGGGTGGAATTGAAAACTTCCCGCCATCCCAGTTGTTAGGTGATGACCATTTGTAATCAGGCTCACTGGAACTGCCGGTATTTGCCATACTATTATTCACAAATAATAGCGTCATTACTGAAAGCATTAACACCAGCAGTATTTTATTCTGTCTAACAATCTTGATCAGTAGAATATTCATCTCACGTCCTCTTCAGGTTTAGTTGGTGACGCAATGTTAATAGGATTTTACAGACCACAGGTGCTGCTAGCGTCAGAGACCTGCAAATGTATTGTCAGGAAACTGTCAAGATGGGATATAATTCATCAAATTAGTGTTTAATTAACAGATGGTAAAGAAACTGAAACAATATATAAGCCAATTCTATGCAATGACATCAATCTACAGAAAGTCGTATTTACTGTCTGTATTGATGCTATTAAGTATTGGCCTGTTAGGCGCACTAACCTGGCAGGCAGTATCATCATCGATGGCTCACCGGGAAGCGGCCAGAGGCGTGGCGCGTGATTATGCAACACTGGCAGTTGATGAGTTTCAAAACACCTTGAAATCAGCCGTTGGCTACTGGGTAATACATCAGCTAGGCAGTGCCCTTCAGGACCCGACAAAAACATTAAAACAGAATATACAACGGGTTTTCTCAGCCGACCGGAACGCACTAAATCAACGGGAAATTATTGCCCGCGAATCAGTAGATAGTATTTATTTACTCGACAGTGAAACGCGCTCAACATCAATTCAATATGGCGAAGCTATTAAAGAATCTGATTCGCATTTAAACTTACTACTTAAAACACTCGACATTAATAGCATTTCACCCTATAAGGTCATCCATCAAGAATATAAAACTTTTATTTTAATTCCGTTAAGTAATAATAATATTGTTTTTATGCGTCTGGACAATAAAAAGCTGAGCGCCTGGTTTAAACGCATTTATGACAATGCAGATCTGATACCCGAATCCCTTCAAAAAGACACCGCTATTGATGATATTCTATATATTGAAATAACCTCACCTTACAATCAAAGCCTGTTTAATTCACACACGCAGTACGATGAGTCAATTATTATTGGTAAAAAATTCTCAGACAATTATGAAGGTTTATTTTCTGGTTATGAAATACATGCATCCATTAGCCCACAGTTTATACCCAAGCTGGTAATTGGTGGCCTACCCGGATCACAGTTACCTCTGTTATACACATTAATGACATTAACACTGGTCGTTATTACAACCACATTCTGGATAATTATAAAAGAACACAAATTAAATCGCTTACGCTCTGAATTTATTGCTAATGCTTCACATGAATTACGCACGCCGATAACCCAGATTAGAATGTATGCTGAAACCATTTTATTAGGCCGTGTAAAATCGATCGAAACACAACATAGCTACTTGCGTGTAATTAATCGTGAAAGCATTCGCTTATCTCAACTATTAGACTGTATATTATCATTCTCAAAACAAAGCTCTTCAGCTGTTGATGAAGCCACCGAATACTGTGATGTGAATGAGCACTTAATGAGCACTATCGATGAATATAGAAAAGTTTTATTAAACGAAGACAGCAAACTCGTTTTTTCATCTAAAGAAAAAGTTTTCGCCAATATAAACACCAATGGCCTAAGACAGATTATTATTAATATAATAGATAATGCAAATAAATACGGGCCTGCAGGTCAGACCATCACCATCTCATCGTCGCAAAAAAACAATTACATAAATATCAGCATAAGTGATCAGGGCCCCGGCATTCCACCCTGTTACCATAATAAAATATGGAAGCCTTTTTACAGACTGCCTATCAATAAAAAGAAAGCCATAAATGGTAATGGCATAGGGTTATCTATTGTCAACGACCTTATCAGGAAAATGAACGGCAAGGTAAGCATTGAAAACAATCTGGACTGTGGCGTCTGTTTCACTATATCATTGCCGCTGCCGGCTTAAAGGCTCTTGCTGGCTTTTATTAATATCAGGACGCTTAAAAATAAAAAGCTATTCAGCTAAATTTAATGGATATAAATAATGACTTGTATATTGTTAATTGAAGACAATCAGGACCTTGCTACCGGGCTTATCGACAATCTAACTCTGGAGGGATATAAACTCGTACACACCAGCAACGGCGATGACGCTCTGCCTTCTATTCAAAAGCATTCACCTGATCTGATTATTCTCGATATGATGCTACCCAATAAAACAGGCTTTGAGATACTTAACGATCTGAAAAAAATAAACAATCAAACCCCGGTATTATGTTTAAGCGCACGCAGTGAAGAAATAGATAAAGTAAGGGCTCTGCGCAGCGGTGCTGAAGATTATGTCACCAAGCCCTTTGGTTTAATGGAGCTGATATCACGTATTCAGGTATTATTAAAACGCCGCCAGAAATCAGTGCAGCCGAGTGACACGCTTTACTTTGGTGACATTATAATAAACAACGCAACCCATGAAGTATTTAAAAACAATATACCGGTAAATTTATCACCAAAAGAATTTGAATTATTAACCACCTTACTTCACCATAAAAACACCGTACTCTCCCGCCAGTTTCTACTGGAAAAAGTATGGGGCTACAATAAACTGGTGGTTAGCAGAACCATAGACTCACACATAGCTGAGTTAAGAAAAAAACTGGAGGATGATCAGTCGAATCCCTGCTACATATTAACCGTACGCAAGCTAGGGTATCGACTGCAGACCATAAGTTAATAGATATCCTTTTTTGGCAGGAGCGAGCCAAACGCTCACTCCTGCATTACTAGATTACCCCTTCGTAAATACCAGCTCATCACCTTCAACATCAATCTGTATCACATCACCGGCCACAAAATCACCCTGCAATAACTGCTGTGCCAGTGAGTTTTCCAGTTGTTGCTGAATTGCCCGCCTCAATGGACGCGCACCATATACCGGGTCAAATCCGGCTTCACCGAGTTTATCCAGTGCCGCTTCACTTAACTGCAGATCCAGTTCTTTATCGTGTAAACGTTGACGTAAGCTCTCAATCTGAATTTCAGTAATGGAGCGTATCTGCTCACGACCCAGAGTATGAAACACAACTGACTCATCTATACGATTAATAAACTCCGGTCTGAAATGCTCACCCACAACCTCCATCACCGCGGCTTTCATTCCATCGTAATCACCTTTATCACTAAACTCCTGAATATACTGGGAGCCCAGATTGGACGTCATGATGATCACCGTATTTCTGAAATCAACCGTACGCCCCTGGCCATCCGTTAAACGGCCATCGTCCAGCACTTGCAATAAAACATTAAAGACATCTGGATGCGCTTTTTCAACTTCATCCAGCAACACAACCGAATAAGGCTTACGCCGCACCGCTTCTGTCAGATAGCCGCCTTCCTCATAACCGACATAGCCCGGTGGTGCACCAATTAACCGTGCAACCGAATGTTTTTCCATAAACTCTGACATATCAATGCGTACCATCGCATCTTCTGTATCAAATAAAAACTTTGCCAGCGCTTTGGTTAACTCCGTTTTACCGACACCGGTGGGGCCTAAAAACAGGAATGAACCATTCGGGCGATTAGGGTCGGATAATCCTGCCCGTGAGCGGCGAATCGCATTAGAAACTGAAGTGACCGCTTCATCCTGACCGACCACCCGCTTACTCAAATTTTCCTCCATACTGAGTAATTTTTCTTTTTCACCTTCCATCATTTTAGCAACCGGAATGCCGGTAGCCCGGGAGACAACTTCCGCAATTTCTTCTTCAGTAACCCGATTACGCAGTAAAGTCATCTCCTGCATTTCTGCCTGTGATGCCATATCCAGTTCTTTTTCCAGCTCCGGAATACGTCCATACTGTAACTCGGACATACGGGTTAAATCATTGGCACGACTTGCGGTTTCTAATTCCAGCCGGGCCTGTTCGAGCTTTTCTTTTATCGTTGCACTACCATGTAATGCGGCTTTTTCAGATACCCAGACTTCATCCAGTTCCTGATACTCCTGCTCCAGCACATCAATTTCTTCCTGCAGCTTTAGCAACCGATCACGGGATGCACGATCATCTTCTTTGGTGAGCGCTTCACGCTCAATTTTTAACTGAATTAAACGACGTTCCAGTCGGTCCATTACTTCCGGCTTCGAATCTATTTCCATGCGAATGCGACTAGCCGCTTCATCAATTAAATCAATTGCCTTATCCGGCAATTGTCTGTCCGTTACATATCGATGAGACAACACTGCTGCCGACACAATTGCCGGGTCAGTAATATCTACACCGTGATGGACTTCATAGCGCTCTTTCAAACCACGCAAAATCGCAATGGTATCTTCGACTGAGGGCTCTTCAACTAATACTTTTTGAAAACGTCTTTCCAGTGCCGCATCTTTTTCAATATACTTGCGGTACTCATCTAATGTGGTTGCACCCACACAATGTAATTCACCACGTGCTAACGCCGGCTTTAACATATTGCCCGCATCCATAGCGCCTTCAGATTTACCCGCGCCTACCATAGTATGAATTTCATCAATAAATAAAATCACCTGTCCTTCCTGTTTAGACAGGTCATTTAATACCGCCTTTAAACGCTCTTCAAATTCACCGCGAAATTTTGCGCCGGCAATTAATGCCGCCAGATCAAGTGACAGTAATCGTTTACCTTTTATTCCATCCGGCACTTCGCCATTTACAATACGCTGCGCTAAACCTTCAACAATGGCAGTTTTACCCACCCCCGGCTCGCCAATTAAAACCGGATTATTTTTTGTGCGCCGTTGTAATACCTGAATCGTTCTGCGAATTTCTTCATCGCGACCAATCACCGGATCAAGTTTCCCCTGCTCCGCACGCTCAGTGACATCAACCGTATACTTTTCTAATGCCTGCCGCTGATCTTCCGCATTCGGATCCGTCACCTTCTGTCCACCACGGACTTTATCGATAGACGCTTCCAGAGCTTTTTTATCGGCACCGAATTCGCGTAAAATTTCACCAATACGGGATTTTTCTTCAATCGCAGCGAGCACAAACAGTTCGCTGGAAATATAATCATCATTACGTTTCTGTGCCAGCTTGTCGGTAATATTTAATATGCGTCCCAGATCATTCGACAAATGCACATCACCCGCATTACCTTCTACCTGTGATAAACGCTCAATTTCTTCACCCAGTTTAGAGCGCAGGCCATTCACATTTACATTGCTCATCGTTAATAAATGACGCACCGAACCGCCATCCTGATCAAGCAATGCCAGCATCAGGTGCAGCGGTTCTATAAATTGATGATCTCTACCGACCGCAAGAGATTGTGCTTCGGATAGCGCGGTTTGAAATTTACTGGTTAATCGATCCATTCTCATGGCTTTACCCCGTTGACTGTTCTATTACTAATTACATGCGGGTGAGTGATTTTTTTTCAAGGTAAAGCTGAATAAATTATCAGGGATACTCGAATTAAATATGGCTAGCGGGAATACTCAGGCTTAATCAGATAACCTTCAGCGAACTAAGCCATACGTTTAAAAGTTAAACATACATTCATTTCACAAACTGAGCGATAATTTCATCCATTAACATCGGCTTCCCCATTAGGTATCCCTGCGCAATATCACATTTGTTTTTTTCTAAAAAATCCCACTGCGCCTGTGTTGCTACACCCTCGGCTACCACCGTCAAACCCAGCTTATGAGCCATTGCAATAACCGCTGACGAAATTTCCATATCATCTTTATCATCAGGTATATCTGCGATAAATTCTTTATCAATTTTTAATGTATCAATTGGCAGTCGTTTTAAATAATTAAGCGATGAATATCCGGTACCAAAATCATCGATTGTTAAAGAAATACCTAATGCTTTTATTTGATCCAGTAACTCAACCGCATGATCTATCTGCTCCATTAATGTGGTTTCAGTAACTTCCAGCTCAAGCTTCACCGCTCTGAACCCCGACTCGGATAATGCCATCTGTATGGTTTCAATTAAATCCGGGTCACGAAACTGTCGAGTAGATAAATTGACAGCTAGCTCAATATCACTCAATCCCTGTTGCTCGAGTTTTTTAATTTCTTTACAGGCTGTTCTCAACACCCATTTTCCGAGTTTAATCATCAATCCGGCGGTTTCAGCTATAGGGATAAAATACTCCGGTGACAGCTCACCTTTCTGCGGATGTTTCCAGCGCACCAGTGCTTCAACCCCAACCAGTTTTTTTGTTTTCATATCACATTTTGGCTGATACTTGATATAAAGCTCATCACGTCCCATCGCATGTCGCAGATCATTTTCTATCATAATGTGATCAACTACCTGGTCATTCATTTCTTCCGTAAAAAACTGGTAATTATTTCTGCCAGATGACTTGGCTTTATACATTGCCATATCCGCATTTTTAAACAGAATATCTGCATTCAGACTGTCAATCGGTGCCAGTGTAATACCAATGCTTGGTGAAATTAAAATTTCATTTTTCAATAAATGAATCGGCTCCGACATCGCATCCAGTATTTTTCGCGCGACAGATGATGCCCCTGCCATTCCATCGATATCAGTGAGTAAGATAACAAACTCATCGCCTCCCATACGCGCCACCGTATCCTGATAGCGTACACACTGACGCAATGTTTCGGCCACTTTCATTAACACCGCATCACCTACATCGTGGCCCATGGAATCATTGATTCGTTTGAACTCATCTAAATCCAGATACAATAACGCCGCGCAAACGTCTGCTCTTTGCAAACTTTTTAGCACCTGTTCCAGTCGGTCACGAAATAAAACCCGATTCGCCAGCCCCGTTAAGCTATCAACATAAGCCAGTTCTTCCATGCGCAAATGCGCTTCCTTTAACTGCGAGACATCCTCAAACACCATCACAAAATGAGTAATAATATTCTGTTCATTTGCAATTGAGGAAATCGACATAATCACCCATATTTTTCCTCCCTGCTTTTTACGAAGCTGTAATTCACCCTGCCAGTCTTCACCATTATTAATTTTTTCCCACACATCATCCATAGCTCGAAGATCAATATCTTCAGGCTGTAAAACCTGTGCACTTTTATTAACAAGTTCTTCTTTTTCATATCCGGTAACAGCACAAATTTTAGGATTTGCATAATCAATTTTTGCATGCTTGTCGGTAATCAGAACCATCGAACCACTTTGCTCAATCGCCGACGATAACATTTTTAATTTTAATTGCTGACTGCGAATATCAGACATATCCTTTATGCCTTCTACCACTCCATCGAATTTACTTTTTTCATTTAAATAAGGTGCAGACTCAACCTGAATTAAAAGTAAATGACCTTTTTTATGCACCACCTCAATTTCATAAACACTACTTAAACCTTTCTTACGATCTGCCAGCTGTTGTTTAAAAACGCCGAGATTTTTTTTACTCTCAAAATCGAATACCGATCGCCCCAGCATCGCCTCAACACTGTAGCCGAGCATATCAGCGAGCGCCTGATTAACAAAGCGTATATTATTGTAGCGGTCAATAACCCAGATACCTTCATTAAGATTTTCTACAATACGTTTATATCTGTTTTCACTTTCCGCCAGGTCCCGTATAGCCGTAAAAACATGTTGCGCCCAGCCTTTTTCATCACGCTTTATGACACTTGCAGAAATTTCTATCTCACACCAGTCACCCTGTTTATGTTTAACACGTAAGTTACAGATCAACTTTTTGAGTTCGCCGGAATAGAGTTTATTAAACAGACTAATGACACGAGTGTGGTCATTCGGATGAATTTGCTGCCCCCACCAGCTCTGAAAAATTTCAGCTGAAGGAATTTCGTCGGATTTATATCCCAGAATTTTAGCCCAGGCAGGGGTAAATCTGAGACTGGGAGATGGCGGTAAACAATAATCGCACAGACCTATATTGCACAGGCTGATAGCCAGTGCATTCGACTTCTGCGGGTCAAGCTTTATTCCCCTGGATATTCCCTTGGACATATTATTATTGGACTAACTACTGAGTACTATTAATAATAGATGATTATTGATGCTTTGGGTTATATGTTAAAAAAAACCCAACATAAGAACGCCTGACCACCTTGATCTACCGACTCAGAAATAACCTGTTTTACATTAGCTAAACGCAACTGATATATAGTTAAAAGCTTATTTTTTATACGTTTTACGCTTAAACAGATCACTACGCCGGCTCACCAAACGATCCAGAAATAACAGCCCATCCAGATGATCCATTTCATGTTGAATTGCACGGGCCTCAAAACCACTGGATTCAATTTCATGAGCCTTTCCGGTTTCGTCGGTATAACTTAATTTAATTTTCTCTGCACGAATCACATTACCGGTAAAGTCCGGCACTGACAGACAGCCTTCACGCCCCATTGCCATACCTTCCCATTCGGTAATTTCCGGATTGACCATAATCATGTGCCCATGGTTATCAACCGGCTTGCGCATATTGGATACATCGACGATTACCACGCGTTTAAACATATCCACCTGTGGCGCCGCAATGCCAACCGCACCCGGTCCGGCTAGTCGGGTTTGCTCGAGTTCTGCAATAAATTCTAAAATTTCTTTATCAATATTCTCAACACTTGCGGATAACTGCTTTAAGCGCTGATCAGGATAGATCAAAATCTCCATTCGCGCCTAGCCCCTTAGTGTATTGATTTCATCTATATTGACTTCAATATTCGAATCCAGCGACTCAATGGCTTTTTGTAACGGTTCAATACCATTTTCAGCAAGCCCTTCGATATTCATAATATAAATCGGTTTATCTTTGCTGCCGGCAACATCGGTTTCCAGATCAATAATATTTAAACCTGCCTGCGCCAGTGCGGAAGTAACCTGTGCCACAATACCGCTTCTATCCGCTCCATAAACAGTGACCTGTACATCCGGCTCTAATACCGCCGTTTGCACTGAGACATCTTCATCAATATGTAAATGTAGCCCCATGCGTTCACAGATATCCGCCAGGATTTCGCGTAAATCTTTATCTTCTTCATGGGAAACCCGCAGCATAATGGCAAAATTTGCCCCCAGCTGCATCATTGATGCCTGCGCCAGACTACAGCCGCGCTGATATAACGTATCAGTAACGGCGGCGACAATACCCGATTGGTCGGCACCTACCAATGTTAAAACTGACCACTTCATTTATTTCTCCATTTTTTAATATTTAGCGCAAATGAACTCGAATAAACGCCATGTTTTAATTTTATGTGACTAAGCCACATTTTGAATAAGAATAGCTTTTGTTTGCGTGTATTCGCGGTAAAGCTTTTGACTTTAGATCATTCAAACCAGATCAAACTCGCCTGCCTTCCTGTTTTACCATCGCGCCGGTAAGAATAAAAGCGATTAACATCAGTAAAAGTACAATACTCACCACCATAAACCGCTTCAATTCCCATGGCTTTTAAACGCAGGCGTGCCAGCTGATAGATATCTGCCAGAAAATGTCCACTGCGATTGGGCTGAAATGCCTTAGCTGATGCGGGCAACGCGGTTATAAAAGCATCGCGTACGTCTTCCCCGACTTCAAAAGCAGCCGGACCAATTGCCGGCCCGAGCCACACCAGCAAACGTTGCGGACCTTCATTTAAACTTGCCACGGTATTTTCAATAATCCCGTCTACCAAACCGCGCCAACCGGCATGCGCAGCGGCAACCTTGGTGCCTTTGCGATTACAGATCAGCACCGGCAGGCAATCGGCGGTCATTACAGTGCAAATATGATCAGGGCGGTCAGTAAACGTCGCATCTGCATCTATCAACAAATCGGCATGAGAATCTGCAAACCGGGCTGCATTAACCACTCGCTGACCATGCACCTGATTAAGCCACACCGGTTCAGAAGGCAGGGCTAACTGTTCTACTAACTGGCGCCGGTTAGCGATAACCGTCTGAGCATTATCTTCCACGTGCAGCGCTAAATTAAAATGATCAAATGTGCCGGTAGTTTCCGCTAAAGAATTTTCAGCCAGATTACGCGTGGTACAAAAAGCATGAATACTTTGCGCGGCAGGCCAGTCGGGTTTAATAACACTAATACTCATCCGTGTATTCATCCGGCAGCTCGTCCAGAAAATATTCATCCTCATCTACATCCTGTGCGATATCGGCTTCCAGCACCGCAATCAGCGCCTTCATATCATCCGGTAAGGGTGCCTGCCATGTCATCGACTTACCGGTTATTGGATGCACTAAGCCTAATTTGCGGGCATGTAATGCCTGTCTGCCAAAGCCCCGCAACATGGTCTTTAACTCATCACTGCAACCGGCAGGTAACTGTAAGCGCCCGCCATAGGTCTGATCACCCACCAGCGGATGCTTAACATAAGCCATGTGGACACGAATTTGATGCGTACGGCCGGTTTCCAGGTTTACCTTGACTCGTGAATGCCCACGGTAGCGGTCAAGCACACGAAAATGTGTAATCGCCTGTTTACCCTCCGGCTTCACTGCCATTTTTTTACGATCACGTCCATGCCGGCCAATGCCGATATCAATGGTGCGACCCGCGGTAAGTACTCCGAAAACAATTGCCTGATATTCTCGATGCACGGTGCGCGCCTGCAACTGTTCCACCAGTAACTTATGTGCTTTAAGGGTTTTGGCTACCACCAGCAAACCCGAGGTGTCCTTATCCAGGCGATGCACAATACCCGAACGCGGCACTTCATTTAAAGACTCATCATGAAATAACAGGCCATTCTGTAATGTACCATCCGGATGGCCAGCGGCGGGATGCACCACCAGCCCAACGGGCTTATTCACCACCAGCAGGGCATCGTCCTCGTACACAATATCCAGCGGGATATCCTGTGCAATCACACTTTCATCCAGATTTTCATGCTCGATATGCATTTCAAGCATTTCGCCGCCAATCACTTTATCTCTGGCGCGGGGAATCACCCCGTCCAGCCATACCCGTTCGGCTTTTATCCATTGTTGCAAACGACTGCGGGAATAATCCGGGAACATTTTCACCAACACCGCATCTAAACGTTGCGAGGCATACTCCAGGGGAATAGATATTTTTACAATTTCATGGTTTAACCCATCGGACATAGACAATTTCTCTTGTATAATGCAGCGCATACTCTAATTGAAATAATTAAAGAATTACCTGACTTTTTAAATAACACTGCTTGAACCTGATATATTTACATTTATATTCGCAACAGCCAATAAACGAACCCCGTTAATATGATCCGATTACTTTCTGCCCTTATTTTATCTTTATTTCTCGTTGCCTGCAGCGATGATGGTGTTAAATCAGACCCCTATGCCGACTGGAGTGCCCTCGAATTTTACGATGAAGCAACAGCGGCACTGGAAGCCGGCGAATTCGAAGAGGCGATTAAAAACCTTGAAAACCTCGAGGCACGCTTTCCTTTCAGCTCCTACGCCCGGCAGGCTCAGCTGGATGTTGCCTACGCCTACTATAAATTCGATGAGCCGGAGTCAGCCATTGCTGCCGCCGACCGCTTTATCCGCATCAATCCCAGAGATGCAAATGTCGATTACGCCTGGTATTTAAAAGGCCTGACGGATTATAACCGTGGAAACGGTTTTATGGACGGCATGTTCCCACGAGACATAGCCCAACATGACAGTAAATCCATGGGAGATGCGTTACGCAGTTTCTCCACTCTGGTTGAACGATATCCTGATAGCCGCTACGCACCTAACTCTTACCTGCACATGGTTTTTTTACGCAATAAGCTGGCAGAAGCTGAACTGCACGCAGCCCGTTATTACGTTCAACGTAAAGCCTGGCTGGCAGCTGCCAAGCGCGGACAATATGTTCTGGAAACCTACCCCACGACTCCTGCCAGCCGTGATGCACTGGTTATTATGATAACCGCATATAAAGCACTGGGGCTAAATGATCTGGCCGCCGATACACAATCGGTACTGGACGCAAACCCGTTGATTGAGAACCCGATAGCCGATAGCAGTGATACCGAGCTGAGCCCTGCGATCAAATAAACCAAGCTTAAATCCCGGGGCGGCTATCAACTACGCCGGTACCCCGAAGTAATCGGATAACGCCGGTCCCGGCCGAAAGCCCGCTGGGTCACTTTAACACCCGGTGGAGCCTGGCGACGTTTATATTCATTAATTTGTACCATACGCAGTACCTTGTGCACCACCTGCTCATCATAACCACTGTCGATAATTTGCCGGCTCGGCATATCTTCTTCCACACTCATGCGAATAATCGCATCAAGTATTTCATAATCCGGCAGGCTGTCCTGATCCTGCTGATCCGGGCGTAATTCCGCTGAAGGCGGACGATCGAGAACACGTTGTGGAATTACCGCCTCAATCGAGTTCCGATAATCACATAACGCATATACCAGCTGTTTTTCCACGTCCTTCAAAGGCGCAAACCCGCCAGCCATATCACCATAAAGAGTGCTATAGCCCACTGCCATTTCACTTTTATTACCGGTAGTCAGTACCATTCGAGCGAATTTATTCGACAATGCCATGAGGATGATCCCCCGACAACGGGCCTGAATATTTTCTTCTGTCGTATCAACGTCTTCACCGGCAAATTCATCTTCAAGACTGGCCAAAAATGCCTGGAATGCCGGTTCAATAGAAATGCTTTTATAATCCACGCCCATGATACTGGCCTGTGCAGCGGCATCATCGAGACTCATCTGTGCGGTATAACGCGACGGCATCATCACCGCATGTACCTGTTCAGCCCCCAGCGCATCAGCTGCTATCGCTAATGTCAGTGCAGAATCAACGCCCCCCGACAGACCAATAACAACACCCTCAAAGCCATTACCCGTTACATAATCCCGCACTGCAGTGACCAGCGCTTTATATAAACCGGCCAGCTCACTTTGCGGCTGATAAAAATCCGTATTAACCGCGGTGATACTGTGGTCTGCATGTAGCTGATAGTGTAATAAGGCGGTTTCGAAATCCGGCCCGCGGCCGACCAGCTCAGATTCAGCGTTCAGTACCAACGAGTCGCCGTCAAAGACCAGCTCATCCTGTCCGCCCACTATGTTCAAATAAAACATCGGCAAGGCGGTGACCTGCTGACGTTGTATCAGCATATCCAGGCGTTGTTGATGTTTGTTACGGTGATAGGGCGAGGCATTAATGATCACAATAGCATCGGCCCCGGCTTGTTGCGCCTGCTGCACCGGTTCATCAAACCAGGCATCTTCACAGATAATAATACCGAACTTTTGCTGTTTGCATTCAATCACCAGCGGCACATTACCCGCCTGAAAGTAACGTTTCTCATCAAAAACCGCATAATTGGGCAAACTGTATTTATGATATTCCGCCACCACTTTAGCGTCGGCACAAACGATGGCAGCATTAAATAATTCGTGATTAAGCCATCGCGGTGCACCGAACACCACCATAATATCCTTTGTATTCAGCGCTATTTCAGCAATCGCCGCTTCAATTTGATGAATAAAGCCCTGCCTCATCAGCAGGTCTTCCGGCGGATAACCACTCAGTGCAAGCTCTGGAAAAATAGCTATATCCGCCCCGTTCTGTTGCGCCTGCTTCGACAGGGATAGGATTTTTCGGGTATTAGCTTTAATATCACCCACAAGAAAACGTTCTTGAATCAGGCAGAGTTGTACGGCTTCGGTCATAATGTCTGTTTTAGTTTAGAATAGTTTCAATTGCATCATTTTATCAGACATAGGGGCTGTAACCGCACATGTTTAAAAGTGTTTTAACTATTATTTTCGTGATTGTTATTTTAATAATCGCCCGCACCATAACTCAGCGTATGAAAAAGCCGGCCCCAAAAGAGCCCATAACGCATAATGACACGGTGCAGTGCCTGCACTGTCAAACCTATATTCCACGGGAAGACGCTATATTTAAAGATGATAAGGCTTTCTGCAGTACGCAACATCTGGATGACTGGAATCAAGCCTCTTGAATAGCCCTGCCGGCAATCCGCTAATCTCACTGCCACAGAGTCTGTCGTTATGCTGACATGGAAACCCCTGCACCAGCTCAATATTTATCGCTTCATTCTATCACTTGGCCTGTTAGCGGCCTTTTATCAAAGTGAGTGGATGAGTTTTCTGGGAAATCAGGATACCGAAATTTTTCTCGCCACTTCACTGACCTTACTGGTCAGTAGCCTGATCTACATTTTCATCGGTTTTAAAAATACACCCTCATTTGAAACACAGGTTATTCTCAGTAATGCCAGTGATATTATTCTGATCAGCATGCTGTCTCATTATAGCGGCGGGCTCAGTAGCTCGCTGAGTGTTTTACTGATTATCAATGTGACCGCCACCGGCACTTTTTTACGTGATCGCTATTCTTTTCTATTCGCATCACTGGCGGCTATCGCGGTGCTTGGAGAACAGACATATAGCATGTCGCAGGGCGTCAGTGACGCATCCGAATACTCTCGAGCCGGTTTACTAGGGCTGGTATTTTTTGGCACCAGCTTCCTGGCATCCATTCTGGCTAAACGCGCACATGAATCTGAAAAACTGGCAATTGAGCGTGAAGCCGACATTCAAAGTCTGGAAATTCTTAATGAAGATATAATTCAGAACATGCGCACCGGCATTATTGTAGTGGATAATGATGGCCATATTCGCATGTCAAACAGTTCGGCTGAAGCACTACTGGGAAACTTGTCCTTACAGAATAGTCCGCTACTGGAAAACATATTACCGGCCCTGGATTTTCGATTTTTAGAATGGCAGGATCAACCCAATATGCAGCATAAAGCCATTCCTCAGGCTCATGGTTTACCGGATATTCAACCGGGGTTTCGCAAACTGCAACGTACCGGTGATACCTTAATATTTTTAGAAGATGCCACCCAGCTCAATCAGCGCTTTCAACAAATTAAGCTCGCCGCACTGGGACGACTTACCGCCAGCATTGCTCATGAAATACGTAATCCACTAAGCGCCATTAATCATGCTGCACAATTATTACAGGAGTCCGAGCTTGATAGTGCCGATAAAAAACTCACCGGTATTATTACCACTCAGGTTCAACGACTGGATAAAATTGTAGAAAATGTTTTAGAGCTATCCCGCTCCAAAAAAGGTAATGCCGAAACCATCGAATTAAATACCTGGTTGAAAAACTTCTGCGATGAGTTCTTACAGAGCAACAACTTACAGGCCGAACAACTAAGCCTTGAAACATTAGATAAAAACATATTCGTGCTGTTTGACTCCAGCCACCTGCATCAGGTGATGTGCAACTTATGCTCTAACGCTATCAACCATAGTCATTTACCACATGAGAAAGTTAACATTAAAATTCATTGTGGTTATGATGAAACATACGAACAGCCATATCTTGATGTAATTGATAACGGCGAGGGTATTCCCCAGAAAATCGCCCAGCAAATTTTTGACCCTTTCTATACCACTAATCCACAGGGTACAGGACTCGGCCTTTATATCAGCCGGGAAATCATTGAATCTAATCGAGGACGAATACGCTACCTTAACAATGAACAAAGTGGCAGCTGTTTTAGAATTCACTTTTTAATTGCACCGCAATAATAGATATTGGCGAATATTATTAGCGTGAATCTATATAATCAGAGGTATTTTTAACATACATCTCTATGTGATCAATAATTTTTAATGTGCTTTTATCGACTATAGCTACCCCCGAATACGGGCCTGCACTAACTGGAAAATAAAGCACATCTGCAAACTTAAGTTTGTTCGCCTCTAAATACGCATTTAACTTTTCCTTGTTTTTCTCAGTTCTCGTCAACTGTTCTTCCGTTAAACTTCTGGAACGCATATCTTTTTTAGCTGCATCATCAACAGTACGATAAAGCCTGGTTTGCAATACCGTGCCCATCTCCTGACCTCGCATCATTTTCAATATTTCTGAACGATATTCATCACGGCTGAAAGGTTTTATATATACCGGTAAAAGCGGGGAAAACACACCCGGAACATGAATCGATTTATCAAAGCCACTGTTATCAATACTGACTGCTGATATTGAGTTTATTTCTCCATCAAAATAAACAGAAAAAATGGGTCTCACTGAATGAGTTACATACATTCCCCATGACAGGGCAGATATTTGCACCAGAATAATGATCATTAAATCCAGTGTTAGTTCTTTAGCTGACTTGGCCACATTAAACACGACAAAGGTCAACAACGGGCCAATGATGAGATCAACCATCACCACCAGCTTGGTCGCACTGATAGTAGAGTGGAAGATATAATAAGGATAGGGATACCAGATAAAATAAACAACTGACATCGCCAGGCCAACAACAATACCACTGAAGAGCAGATGTAATGCGGCCACTTTAAATCTTGTAATCAAATCACTTACCTTAACTTTAAGAAATAATGTACTATCTTTAAACAGAGTATAAACTAACAAAATTTTATTTGAAGTATAAACTATAATTGTGGAAAACCAATCGATTAACCATGCACTCATCGTTGACGATGAACCTGACATCTGCCAACTCGTCGAGATCACCCTGAATAGGATGGGGTTCACGACAGAATCGGCCCTGACACTCAGCGATGCCAAGCTGCGCCTGAAAAATTCAAACTTTGATCTTTGCCTGACCGATATGAATCTGCCAGACGGTAATGGCATTGAACTGGTATCGCATATTCAACAACACTATTCCAGCATACCGGTTGCGGTTATTACGGCTTACGGCAATATAGAATCTGCCGTAAAAGCCCTCAAAGCCGGTGCTTTTGACTTCGTCTCTAAACCGGTTGATTTGCAGGTATTACGTCGATTAGTCACCAGTGCAATGCAATTACCAAAAAACAATACCGATGTGCCAGCCGCTGCTAACTCAACCAAAATACTCGGCAATTCACCTGCTGTCATAACCTTGCGCAACAAACTCAATAAACTGGCACGTAGCCAGGCGCCGGTATTTATTCATGGCGAATCCGGCAGTGGCAAAGAGCTGGCCGCTAAAATGATTCACGAGCTCGGCGCACGCTCCAGTCAGCCGTTTGTACCGGTAAACTGTGGCGCGATTCCCGGTGAATTAATGGAAAGCGAATTCTTTGGCCATAAAAAAGGGAGTTTTACCGGTGCCAGTCATGACAAAATCGGCTTATTTATGGCCGCCAACGGCGGTACCCTCTTTTTAGACGAAGTAGCCGACCTGCCCCTGAATATGCAGGTAAAGCTACTTCGCTCCATACAGGAAAAGTCCATACGCGCCATTGGTGAACATCAGGAGCAGAAAATCGATGTGCGCATTCTCAGCGCCAGCCACAAAGATCTGAATGATCTGGTTAACCAGGGCGCATTCAGAGAAGATCTCTATTATAGAATCAATGTCATCGAACTTGAAATTCCGCCGCTCAGAGAACGCACAGAAGATATTCCTCTTTTAATAGATTTTTTATTAAATAAACTGAACACAGAAAACTATAACGAAGCTGATGCTAACACACCGCCATCTATCAGCCCCCAGGCTGAAGCACTACTGAAAGACTATGCATTTCCAGGCAATATTCGTGAGCTGGAAAACATTCTGCAGCGAGCCATTACTCTGGCTGAGGATAGCTGCATCCAGATTGAAGACCTGCATCTACCGGAAAAACCACCCACAACCAATCATCAGCATACAAGTCCGCCTGTTAATGCCACAAGCCCCGCAGACACAAATCATGCCGCCGGGGCTAATTTGGCTGAACAGGAAAAAAACAGCATTATTCTGGCACTGGAAAAACACCGCTGGAATAAAACAGCTGCTGCAAAAGAGTTAGGACTGAGCTTAAGACAACTGCGCTACCGGCTACAGAAGCTCAATATCGAATAATCCCGCCGCCCAAACTTAATGTTTGCCTTCAAAATTACCGACACAAACAAACAAAATTGTCACATTGTGACAATTAGAAGATAAATTGTCACATTTTTACACCATTAATAAATCATTCGATAACTCATACACCATTGATTTTATTTGATTTTTTTAAAAAACAAAACTTTGGCACGGCAACTGCTACATACCTCTACAAGCTTTATAGGCTATTTTCATTCAGCTGGTAATTGACCATCTGAAAAACTAACGGAGAACATCCATGAAAAAAATCCAACACGGTTTTACTTTAATTGAATTAATGATTGTTGTGGCAATCATCGGTATTCTGGCAGCCATTGCAATTCCTGCTTACCAGGATTACACAGTACGTTCAAAAGTAACGGAAGGCCTGGTTCTGGCTTCAGCAGCAAAAGTTACGGTAACAGATGGTTATTATTCAAACGATATCGTGGGTGTAACCGCTGGTGCAACAGAATTTAACGCGCCAAACTTCACTAGAACTAAGTTTGTAACCGATATAGCTGTTGCTAACACGGGTGTTATCACTATCACTTATGATGCAACTGCAAATGGTTTGCCTCAGTTAGCAGGTGCCAATCAAATCACTTTATCACCGATCATTAATGTAGCAGGTACAGCTACCGCTTTAGCATCTGGTCTGACAGGTAATATTGACTGGGCTTGTGCCGGTGCATCAGAAACAACTGCAACAGCTCGTGGCTATAACGGTGTTAATACTGACCCAGGCGCTGGTGTAATTGCACGTTACTCTCCTTCTGAGTGCAAATAATCCGGATCACTTAGGATAGAAGAGATAAATGAAAAGCCCGCAACTAAAATCTGCGGGCTTTTTTTTAAACTAAAAAGACTCCTTTGAATAATCTATTTTTGAATTACGGTGGTGCGGCATGAAAAACATTAAAGGCTTTACACTAATTGAATTAATGATTGTTGTAGCAATCATCGGAATTTTAGCTGCTATAGCAATACCCGCATATCAAGACTATACGGTTCGAGCAAAAGTATCTGAAGGCATAATTCTGGCTGCCAGTGCAAAGAGCAGCGTATTAACGGGATATATGTCTAATGATATGGTGGGTGTCGCGTCTTCAGCTATTGAGTTTAATGCACCTAATTTTACTCGAACAAAGTTCGTCACTAATATAGCCATTGCTAATACGGGTGTTATCACCGTAACTTATGATACTACTATTAATGGCTTACCTCAGCTGGCAGGAGCCAACGAGATTATATTTTCTCCCATAATTATTGTAGGCGGAGCAACTCCTACTGCTCTAGTTGCAGGATTAACCGGTAATATTGACTGGGCCTGTGCATCTTCCGCAAATACAACAGCAACCGCTCGCGGCTATGGTGGTGTTTTAACTGCACCCGCTAATGGTGTTCCACCCCGCTATTCGGTTTCTGAATGTAAGTAAACATTTTCACTTAGTTTGGACTTAATTTAATTAAATATAATTTAATGCGCTATATTTCTAAATTAAGCCCGATACCAGGCGAACGAATAAGCCTGAAGATGCCACGACCTGACTATTTTTCTGCTACATATTGCTGAGTGACACAAACTTACGCGTTTTATAAGTAATATATTAAGTAATTGTTAAAATCTCATATTAGCGATAGGTATTTCACAAAATTGTTTCTGTGCGAAGGGTTAGCTTCTGCTAGAATAAGTTATTATTACAGTAACTTATAAACAGAAGCTAAACTATATGAAACTAGGCGGTTTACTTAATAAACTGGTTCTAAACGGACATATTTCTGAAGAAAAGGCAATTAGCGCACAAACTGATTCCAGTCAGAAAAAAATACCGATTAGTCAGTTTCTGGTTGAAAATAAGTTAATTGATTCCAAAACCATTGCCGTTACCGGCTCACAGGAATTCGGCTTACCCATTTTCGATCTTGATAGCATCGATACAGAATGTATTCCTAACAGTCTTGTTGATGACAAGCTGATTAAAAAACACCATGCTCTACCTCTATACCGCCGCGGTAACAGACTCTATATCGCAATATCAGACCCCACTAATTTAACCGTAACCGATGAAATTAAATTTCAGACCGGCATTAATACAGAAGCCATTCTGGTTGAATATGACAAGCTGAGCAAAGCCGTAGAAAAACTCCTGAATGCAGCTGAAGATAGCAGCATGTCAGATCTGATGGACGAGGATCTAGATGAGCTGGACTTTGAAGATACCGAAGCCGAAAAAAATACAGATGATGATGCATCCGGCGCAGATGACACACCGGTTGTGCGCTTTGTTAATAAAGTTTTACTGGATGCCATTAAAAAAGGCGCATCCGATATTCACTTCGAACCCTATGAAAAACGTTTTCGCGTGCGTCTACGCATCGATGGCGTTTTAAGAGAAGTGGCATCGCCGCCCATTGCCATGGCCGGGCGTTTATCAGCACGTATCAAAGTTATGTCCCGAATGGACACAGCTGAAAGACGAGTCCCTCAGGATGGGCGCATAAAAATGCGCATATCCAAGAATAAAGCCATTGATTTTCGAGTGAATACCTGCCCGACTTTATTTGGCGAAAAAATCGTACTGCGTATTCTTGATCCATCCAGCGCATCACTTGGTATTGATGCACTAGGCTACGAGCCAGATCAGAAAGAATTATATATGAATGCGCTGGCTAACCCTTATGGCATGATTCTGGTTACAGGACCAACCGGAAGCGGAAAAACCGTTTCCCTCTATACCGGGTTGAATATTTTAAATACCGAAGACACAAATATTTCAACTGCAGAAGACCCGGTAGAAATAAATCTCGAGGGTATCAATCAGGTTAATGTAAACACTAAAGTTGGTCTGGATTTCTCAGCGGCATTAAAAGCCTTCCTCAGACAGGACCCGGACATCATAATGGTGGGAGAAATACGCGACCTGGAAACTGCCGAAATTGCAGTAAAAGCGGCGCAGACCGGTCATATGGTTATGTCCACTTTACACACAAACGATGCCCCACAAACACTCTCTCGTCTGGTCAACATGGGTGTCCCTCCCTTTAATATTGCCTCTGCTGTTAATTTAATTATTGCCCAACGACTGGCTCGTCGACTATGCGAAAATTGCAAAGTCGAAGATGATATTCCTAAAGAAGCACTGCTCGAAGAAGGCTATACCGAAGAAGATATTAGTGACGGCCTGAAACTCTATAAAGCGGTTGGTTGCGATATGTGCGACAAAGGTTATAAAGGCCGCGTTGGTATTTATCAGGTATTACCGATTAGTGATGAAATTGGCCGAATAATTATGTCCGGTGGCAATGCCATTGACATTGCTGACCAGGCAAGAAAAGAAGGCATTCCTGATTTACGCAAATCAGCACTGACAAAAACAAAAAGTGGCGTAACCAGCCTCGAAGAAATTAACAGGGTGACCAAGGACTAATCAATGGCAAAACAAAAAAAATTAAAAAAAGATACATTCCTCTGGGAAGGCGTCACCCGAGATGGTAAAAAGCTAAAGGGCTCTACCACTTCAAATAATGCTGATATGGTAAAAGCCGAATTACGTCGTCAGGGCATATTACCTAAGAAAGTCAGAAAAAAAGCCAAGCCATTATTTGGTAGCGGCGGTAAACCAATCGTCGCAGCTGATATTGCTGTGTTTAGTCGTCAAATGGCAACGATGATGAAAGCCGGCGTACCTCTGGTACAGTCTTTTGATATTGTTGGCCAGGGTCACAGTAACCCCAATATGGCCGAATTAATTTTTGCCATTAAAGGCGAAGTAGAAGCCGGCGGGACTTTTGCTCAGGCATTAAAAAGCCACCCTCTTCATTTTGATGATTTATTCTGTAATTTAGTTGAGGCCGGCGAACAGTCCGGTGCACTCGAGACGTTACTTGAAAAAGTTGCAACCTATAAAGAGAAAACCGAAGCACTTAAAAAGAAAATAAAAGGCGCTTTAACTTATCCACTAAGTGTTATGGCAGTTGCATTTATTGTTACCGCAATTCTATTACTCTATGTGGTGCCTATTTTTGCTGATATGTTTAAAGACTTTGGTGCAGATCTACCAGCCTTTACGGCATTTGTTGTACGTATTTCAGATGCTTTTATTGATCAGTGGTATTTTATTATTGGCACAATAATCGCCTCAGTTATCGGTATTAGCAATTCATACAAACGCTCTGCAAAATTTCGTGACTGGCTTGACCGGGTTATGCTCAAACTGCCCGTTATCGGCGATCTGACAATGAAATCATCTGTCGCCAGATTTTCTCGCACACTGGCAACTATGTTTGCCGCCGGTGTTCCACTCGTTGAAGCCATGGATTCAGTTGCGGGTGCATCTGGAAATAGTGTTTACAAAAGAGCCATTCTCCAGGTTAAAGATGATATATCTTCCGGCTCACAGTTACAGTCCAGCCTTTCTCAATTCCCTGAACTATTCCCCAATATGGTGATACAAATGGTTGCCATTGGTGAAGAGTCAGGTGCCCTCGATGAAATGCTAAGTAAAGTTGCCGATTATTTTGAAGAACAGGTTGATGCAGCTGTCGATAACTTAACTGCATTGCTGGAACCCGCCATTATGGTTTTCCTTGCGATTGTTGTTGGTGGGCTAGTGGTAGCAATGTACCTTCCAATCTTCAAAATGGGCTCTGTTGTGTAGTATATGGAATCATTATTATATTCCTTCGAAACCCATACCTGGCTTTTTTTACTGGTAATCGGTGTTATCAGTATATCGGTAGGAAGCTTTTTAAATGTGGTTATTTATCGCCTGCCGGTTATTTTGGAAAATGACTGGCGTAAAGAGTGCAAAGAATATTTAGAACTGCCGGCTGATAGTAAAACTGAAGTTTTTAATCTTTCAAAGCCTGCTTCAAGTTGCCCAAACTGTCATCATAAAATACGTGCGTGGGAAAATATACCCGTAATTAGTTATCTGCTATTACGCGGGAAGTGCTCATCGTGTAGCACTCATATTTCGGCACAATACCCGGTTATTGAAGCAACAACTGCCGCTTTATCTCTACTCATTGCTATAAAATTCGGCGTTAGTTTAGAAACACTTTTTGGCCTGCTGCTAACCTGGTCATTAGTTACTTTAACAATGATTGACGCAAAAACGCAGCTGCTTCCGGACAATATTACCCTGCCACTGATCTGGCTTGGCATTTTAGCTAACTCCTCCAATATATTTACTGACCCGGTATCATCGATATATGGTGCTGTAGTTGGCTATCTCACTCTCTGGTCAATTTATAAAGTATTTAAACTACTCACCGGCAAAGAAGGTATGGGATATGGGGACTTTAAATTACTCGCTGCATTAGGCGCATGGATGGGCTGGCAAATGCTACCGCAAATTATTTTACTTTCTTCACTTGTCGGTGCCATTATTGGTATAACAATGATTGTCATCAACAAGCAAAAGAAAGGTACACCTATTCCCTTCGGTCCCTACCTTGCAACTGCCGGTTGGATTGCATTTATGTGGGGCGCAGAAATAAATCAGTCATGGCTTAATATTTACTTATGATCACAGTCGCCTTAACTGGTGGAATTGGCTGTGGCAAAAGCACTGTTTGTAACTTATTTGCTGAATATAATATACCTGTTATTGACACTGACATGATTGCCCGTGAACTGGTAAAACCAGGACAGCCGGCGCTAGATGAGATCATAAGTTATTTTGGCACTGATATATTATGCACCGATAGTTCTCTTAATCGAAAAAAACTCGCTAAAGAAGTTTTTAGTCACCCCAAAAGTAAACAATATTTAGAGTCTATACTCCACCCAAAAATCAGACTGACTGTGTCAGCGCAATTAAAACAACTAAACAGTTGTTATGTCATTATTGCAATTCCCCTGCTAATTGAAACAGAGCAGCATAAACACTATGACCGTGTTCTGGTAGTTGACTGCGATGAACAACGACAGATAAAACGAACTTTAGCTCGTGATAACCGAAGCCTGAATGAAGTTCAGTCCATCATCAGATCACAAACGTCACGTAATCAAAGACTTGCTATTGCTGATGAGGTAATCGACAACTCGGATGATTTAAATGCCCTCAAAAAACAGATCAAACAACTACACCTGAAATACCTGCAACTCTGCTAATCGACACAAGCACACTCATTGTATATAAGGCTTATGTTAAAGCCGGTTTTATGTCAGAATAACCAACCAGCAATTATATTTTAATTCAGACATGCCTGATCCACTCATATTTGAACAACCGCTAAATGAGCACATTCGTACATTTTTACGACTAGAGCACCTGTTCAACCAATTTCATCAACACATCAAGCACCAGACAGACTGGGATACACTCAGTGCGGTAAAAGGTATTCTTGATATTTTAAGCATGCTTGGGCGCGGCGATATAAAACGAGAAACAATAAAAGAGCTCGAACGTCAGAACGCCAATTTACAATCTTTTGTTGAAATCCCCGGCATTAATCACGGCAAGCTAACTAACATAATCAATGAGCAGAAACAGTGCTTACAGGAATTGCACTCCATTGGCAGTAGCATCGGCCACGAGCTGCAACAGCATGAAATGCTCAACTCCATTCGTCAACGTTTAAGTATGCCCGGCGGCTTATGTGAGTTTGACCTGCCCGTTTATGCACACTGGCTAAATCAGCCATTTGAACAACGTACTGAAATTTTAACTCAATGGTTCTCACCTTTTGTTGCGCTCAACAACGCCGTTAATTTAATTTTACAGGTAATACGTGACAGTACTGATGCTATAGATGAAACTGCTGAAGATGGCTTTTATCAAAAAAGTCTGGACGCTAATTTAACCTGCCTGATGATTCGAGTTATTCTGCCAGCTGACACAAGTGTATTTCCTGAAATCAGCGCCGGTAAGCATCGTTTTACGGTAAGATTTTTAAAGTCTGGTGATCTCGCTCTCAGACCTGAGCAGGAAAAAAATGATATTAATTTCAAGCTGGCATGTTGTATTTTATAGCATCACTTATTTTTTATCTGATTGTGAAAAACTAAACTGAGTAACTCTAACATCACTTTCAAATGTCATTTTTACCTTTAGTTCCCAGTCATTTTTACCTAATGAGCAAACCGGCAAAATCACATTTGCCTGCCATCGATTTTTATTTTTTAACAGTTGATACTGATTGAATCCCATATCCATATCCGCCATATCAAATAATATAACAACTGAATCCGGAGACAAACTATTCTTTTTTACATCTAAAAATACACTAAATGGAACCAGCGGCGAAGCATCACCTCTGAAACTCATCACGTAATAATTATTTTCAATTTTAATTTCACAATTATTTTTTTGCGGATTACATTCAGAATAATTGACTAGCTCCTCACCGATCACTTCATCTGTGCCACTCAACCACTGTCCTGCACTGTATGCAGCGAGCATGACAACGATAAATGCAATAGTCGTTTTCAAACCTACCCCCAAAAACTTGATATCGCCGCCACACCTTGCGCACCTGCCACTTTTGCATCTGCCAGATCAGCTGCAGACATACCGCCCAATGCATAAACAGGTGTATTTAGTGTCGATGAAATATCAGAAAACTTCTGCCAGCCGATACCCTTGATACCGGGATGACTGCGTGTTTCTTTAACCGGTGACAATAAAACAATATCTGCATTTAATAATTTGGCTTTTTCAATTTCTTTATCTGTATGACATGACACAGATAGTAAAGCATTATTATCTACAGGCCGTGTTTGTAAATCTTCAAGCATTTTACTGCTTAAATGTAAGCCTGTTTTAGCAGTGCAATTACGTCTAATATCAGTAAATAGTTCCTGCGTTGTATTAAACAATAACATCGCATTATATTTTTCACATAATAAAATAGAAGCTTCAGCTAGCTGCCTGTACTCATCAGCTGGCATATTTTTGCACCTTAACTGAACCAGTGAAATCCCATTATTCAGACTGGTCTCTAGCTTGGACTTGAAATCCTGATGGTTTTCAAATGAACCTGTAATCAAATATCGTTGCGGTAGTTGTAATGACATAATAATATCCCGATTAGCAGCTGGAAACTCCCTGTCGTTTAAATCAGCAATAGCCTGCCATTTTATCTGTTGACCCTCAGCTCCCCTTGGCTCACCAGTAAAAGAGTCAACCCGCCAGATATCCAGCAATACAGTTCTGTCCGAATATTGATGATGTATTTTTTTAAATGCTGACGTTTTAACAATGCAAAGGTTTAACTCCTCTTTTACCTCGCGCCGCAATGCATCTAAGACAGACTCACCCGCTTCAAGTTTACCTCCGGGAAATTCCCACAAGCCACCCTGATGAACGTCTTTAGCGCGCAGAGAAATTAAGACTTCATTTTTTTGATTAATGATAACCGCTACTGCAACATGAATTTGAGCAGGCATAATATTATATAAATTTAGCTGCGGTATTCAGAATTTATTTTGACATAATCATAAGACAGATCACTGGTCCAGATACAGGCAGACTGATCACCACACTGCAACTCAATTCGAATAGTAATTTCCGGCTGATTCATAATCTGTTGGCCCTGCTGTTCCGTATAATCTATATCACGTCCACCATTAGAGACGATACAAACTTCCCCTAGATAAATCTTGATTTTTTCAATTTCAAAATCAACACCCGCTCGGCCCACTGCTGCAAGAATTCGCCCCCAGTTCGGGTCACTGGCAAACAATGCCGTTTTTACCAGTGGCGAATGTGCAACGGTATAGGCAACCTGACGAGCATCTTCAAGCGTACTGGCACTGTTCACCTGTAGCGTAACAAATTTAGTAGCACCTTCCGCATCACGAATAATTGCCTGTGCAAGATATAAACTAACCTCACATATAGCTTTAAAAAACATATCATAATCGGCATTATTTTGTGTGATTTCAGGGTTGCCGGCTTTTGCAGTTGCCATTAACACACAGGCATCATTAGTAGACGTATCACTATCAACCGTGATTGAATTGAAAGATATTTCAACGGCCTGCTTTAAACACTGTTGTAATAATTCCTGACTGACTGCAGCATCAGTTGCTATATAACTCAGCATAGTTGCCATATTCGGCTGAATCATGCCCGCACCTTTTGAAATACCGGTAATAGTGATAGTTTTACCCTGAATCTCCAGCTGCTGTGAAATGCCCTTTAATTTTGTATCCGTGGTCATAATTCCACGGCCCGCTTTAAGCCAATTATCATCTGTTAACTGTTCAGATAAAGCCGGCATTACCGATACCATTTTATTAACCGGTAAATTCTCTCCAATCACACCGGTCGAAAAAGGTAAAACCTCTTGCGCACTACAACCACAGTGCTGCGCCACTAACTCACAGCTTTCAAGCGCATCACGCATTCCCTGCTCGCCGGTGCCTGCATTTGCATTGCCCGAATTAACCAGAAGATAGCGGGGAGAGGTGAGTTGTAAATGTTTTTTAGCGACATTAACCGGTGCCGCACAAAATTTATTGCGGGTGAATACAGCCGCACAAGTACTGTTTTTTTCCAGTTCGATTAAAACCAGATCATCAGAAGCATTTTTTTTAATACCCGAAGCAACAACCGACAACCGTATGCCTTTTACCGCAGACAACGTTTCAGGCTCAGTTAAATTAACTGCCATATCAACTTAATTTTCCATGACATTGTTTGAATTTTTTACCCGAACCGCAATAACACGGATCATTACGGCCGATTTTTTTATCATTTCTGACAAATGGCTGATGTGGCTCTGGCTGATCTTCTGAAGATGCCTCCGCATCATTACTTTGTAACGATGCTTGCGCATGTTCATAATTCACATCCGTTGGCATTTGTTGCTGACGCTCTAATTCGTCAATCTCTTCCTGCGAGCGTATTTCTACTCGCGATAAAGTTGACATCACTTCCTGTTTTATCTGTTCAAGCATCTCACTGAACATTTCAAATGATTCACGCTTATATTCCTGCTTTGGATTTTTTTGCGCCATTGCCCGTAAATTAATACTCTGACGTAAATAATCCATTGCCGCTAAATGCTCTTTCCAGTGAGAGTCCAGTACCTGTAATAATATATATTTTTCAAATCGGCGTAATTCCTCTACACCAATTGCATTTTCTTTTTCTTTGTAAATACTTACCAGCTCTTGCGTTACTTTTTCAGGCAGCAGATATTCATTTAACTGATCATCGTCATCAAGCCACTTTTGAATATCAAATTTTTGAGCGGTTTCATCTTCCAGTGCTTTGACCAGACTATCGATATCCCATTGTTCTTCCATCGTTCCCGGTGGTACATAATTCGTCACCAGAGTATTAACAACATCTTCACGTATTGAGATAATGATTTCGCTTAAGTCACTTTCTTCCATCATCTCATTACGTTGCTGGTAAACCACTTTACGCTGATCATTTGCAACATCATCATATTCAAGTAACTGTTTGCGAATATCGAAGTTGTGACCCTCAACTTTACGTTGTGCATTTTCAATTGCTCGTGAGACCCAGGGATGCTCAATCGCTTCACCCTCTTCCATACCAAGCTTTTTCATTAAACCTGACATTTTATCGGATGCAAAAATACGCATTAAATCATCCTGTAATGACAGATAAAAACGGGTTGACCCTGCATCACCCTGACGACCTGAGCGACCACGTAGCTGATTATCTATGCGCCGTGATTCATGACGTTCACTACCGATTACATGCAAACCACCGGATTCTAAAACTTCATTATGTCTTTGCTGCCACTGCTGCGTAAACTCCTGCTTTTCAGCATCCGATAGCTCACCTTTCTCTTCTAATTCTATATCCAGATTACCACCCAGAACAATATCGGTACCACGTCCCGCCATATTCGTAGCAATGGTCACTGCGCCGGGCATACCCGCTTCCGCAATAATTTTTGCTTCACGTTCGTGCTGCTTTGCATTTAAAACATTATGCTTAACTTCCAGCTTGCTTAACAAACTGGATAAATGCTCGGAAGCTTCGATTGAAGCTGTACCCACCAGCACCGGCTGCTTACGTTCAATACAATCTTTTACGTCTTCAGCAATTGCATTAAATTTTTCTTCTACCGACAGGAAGATTAAATCGCCATGGTCTTTCCTGGCTACTTCAAGATTTGTCGGAATCACCATAACTTCAAGGTTATATATAGACTGAAACTCAAAGGCTTCCGTATCAGCGGTACCGGTCATGCCGGATAATTTTTCATATAACCGGAAGTAATTCTGGAATGTAATTGATGCTAAAGTTTGATTTTCATTTTCTATCTGTACGCCTTCCTTAGCTTCAATCGCCTGATGCAAACCATCAGACCAGCGACGCCCTTCCATAGTACGACCGGTAAATTCATCAACAATAACAATTTTTCCATCCTGAATGATATAGCTAACGTCTTTCTGAAATAAAACATTTGCACGAATACAGGCCGTTAAGTAATGGATTAAATTTATATTGGTTGCACTATATAAACTGTCATTTTCATCCAGTATTTTTTCACGAATCAGCAGCTCTTCTACTTTTTCATGGCCCTGCTCAGTGATATGCACCTGCTTGTTTTTTTCATCTACCGTGTAGTCACCCGTCGGCTCTTCTTCTTTGGTTTCTGCCTCTTCACCCTGCTCTAGCTCTTTTACCAGCTCATTAAACTTGATGTATAGCTCTGAATTATCATTAGTCGGGCCGGAGATAATAAGTGGCGTACGTGCCTCATCGATTAATATCGAGTCAACTTCATCGATTACGGCAAAGTTTAATTCTCTCTGGACTTTCTCTTCAGCACTGAATGCCATATTATCGCGCAGATAATCAAAGCCGAATTCATTGTTGGTACCGTAAGTAATATCCGATTCATAAGCCTGCTTCTTTGCCAGCGGGTCCATACCTGAAACCACAACACCCGTACTTAAACCTAAAAATGCATAAATTTTGCCCATCCAGCCCGCATCACGCGTTGCAAGATAGTCATTCACCGTAATAACATGTACACCTTTTGAAGATAAGGCATTTAGGTATACCGCCAGCGTTGCCACTAATGTTTTACCTTCACCGG
The DNA here is from genome assembly GCA_964531165.1 of uncultured Thiotrichaceae bacterium. GTDB lineage: Bacteria > Pseudomonadota > Gammaproteobacteria > SZUA-229 > SZUA-229 > SZUA-229. The sequence goes on along the minus strand of CAZHEA010000006.1, from coordinate 33,276 downwards.
TACGCATTTCAGCAATGTTGCCATTATGTAAGACGATGCCACCAATCATCTGCACATCAAAATGGCGCATACCCAATACACGCTTACTGGCTTCACGAACCACTGCAAAAGCTTCCGGAAGTAAGTCCTCTAACGATTCGCCCTGTGCATATCGTTCTCTGTACTCTACCGTCTTAGCACCCAGCTGCTCATCATTCAGAGCTTCCAACTCCGGCTCTAGAATATTAATATTTTTAACAATTTTGCGATATTTTTTAACCTGTCGATCATTACGACTACCAAAAATCTTTCGCATTACGGTGGATGCCATCGTGAGTCCTTATAACTACTGTTTTACTAAAAAAGTGAGGCTGTATTATGCCCCATAAAGCCCTTTTGCTTAAGGGCAAGTGCACAAATAATTGAATATAAAGGGGTTTAATTAAGGTTTTATTAAGCGTTTTATGGAAATTTATTAATTCGGTATTTTGAATTCAGATTTTAGATATATAGCTTCGATTCATTCCGATGGAATCAATAAGGGGGCAGTGCACCAGAAAGCGGTGGTCTGTCCCCGATGTTGATCAAGCATATGCTCACCAACAATAAACTGGAGGATTGAACAGAGTATTACTATACTGAAACGTCTCAGGTTGCGCCTGCGAGACTCTGAATCAAGGCGAAAAATGTGAGCTTACAAGGTGTAAGTGTCCATTTTTAAACGAAAAGTCAGGCCTCCACAGGAGCAACCTGAGTTGCTTCAGCGACGTTGAACGAATTTTTGTGGATTAATCTGCCTGCCATTTTTAATAACTTCAAAATGCACATGCGGTCCGGTAGAGCGCCCGGTTGATCCCATAAGAGAAATAATCTGACCTTTTTTCACTGTATCACCCACCGTAACCAGGTTGGTTTTATTATGCCCATATCGAGTGACGTAACCATTTCCATGATTAATTTCTACCAGGTTTCCATAACCATAGCGTTTACTCGACCAGGTAACCACACCACCGGCCACTGCCAGTACATCAGAACCTGATTTGGCGGCAAAGTCCATTCCCTTATGGAATTGCAGCTTGCCGCTAAACGGGTTAGTACGCGTACCATAGTATGATGAGATCCAGCCGCGTTTTATCGGCCGGCCTGCAGGAAATACCTCAACCTGCATATGACTACTTATAAGAATATTTTCTAAAACATTTAACTGTAATTCACGATCTTCAAGTTCAGCAATAACCGAATCAATCTCGCTACCAAAGTCCATTTCCTGTAAACCCGGCTCATCCGGCCCACCTAAACCGGGTGCCTGCTCAAAATTGAACTCCCCTCGGTCCAGTTTGGCAATACTGACCAGTTTCTGCCCGAGAGCATTAAGACGCATTGCATGTGCCTGTATCTCACCCAACCGTGCTGCAAGTGCATCTATATCAGCACGGGCATTAAAACGGGTTTGATCAATCAGCTGACGTTGTAATCTGATTTCCTGCTGAAGAGACACAACATTTGAAGAAGATGCCTGAGACTGACCAGCCCAATAGCCAAGTAAGCCTAGTGTCGCAGAAAACAAAAGTGCAAATACTGACAACATCATTAACTGAAGCGGGCTGCCGATTTGAACACGGCACGGCCTACCTCGAAATTTACTTAATAATATAATATCCATGCATCAAAACTTTAATGTTAATGTATAACCTTAAGAACAACTTATAAATTATAGTAGTTTATACGACTGCATAACAGGTTAAACTATAAAAATAATTCACTCGAACAGGTGATTTTGACATAAACTAGACAAAGCACAAGCTTTTGCCTGCCTTTTAAAATAAAAATTGCCTGTAAACTGAATACAATGGACAAAATCACCGAAAAACTAAGCCTTAAATTTAGAAAAAAGGCACAAGAATTAACCCGCCTGAATCGTGCCGTCAAAATCTCACTGCCCATTGATTGCCATGATCATATGGAAATTGCCGATATTCGTGACAACCAGTTAATTATATTAACCGATTCCCCGGTTTGGCAAACCCGCCTACGCATGTACAGTCACACAATACTTGAAGCCCTGCACCAGCATGCTGGTATAAAACTTAATCGGGTTACTCTGAGATTGACTCCCGAAAAACGCACAATTGAAGAAAAACCACCGGTATTTCGTACTTTGAGCGAGAAAAATGCAAATTTAATAGAATCAACCGCAAATTGTGTTTCGGATCCCGATTTGCAGGCTGCCTTATTAAAGCTTTCACGACATAAAAAGCACTAACCGCTTAAGGTCACATAAAATCAGCTCCATTAAAAAAGCCCTGAACTTTCATTCGGGGCTTTTTTAATGGAATCATATATATTAATTAACGACTATGCATGTACCGGCTTAGAATATGAAATAGGCGATACTGCAGCTTCATCTTCAAATGTCACTTCTTCCCATGCATCAGTATTCGCGATCAGACTTTTCAGCAGGGCATTATTAAGCCCATGCCCTGAACGGAAACCCGAATAAGCACCGATTAAGCTATGCCCCAATAAATACAAATCACCAATGGCATCCAGTATCTTATGCTTTACAAATTCATCCTGATATCTCAGGCCATCTTCATTTAATACTCGAAAATCATCAACACCAATGGCATTGTCGAGGCTTGCACCAAGTGCAAGATTATTTTCACGAAGTTTTTCGAAATCACTCATAAAGCCGAATGTACGGGCACGACTAACTTCTTTTACAAATGAGGTTGAAGAAAAGTCTATTTCCGCTTTCTGAGGCGACCCATTAAAAACCGGGTGATTAAAATCAATTGTAAAAGCGACTTTAAAGCCTTCAAATGGTTCGAATTTCGCCCATTTTCCTTCTTCTTCAACTAAAATTTCTTTTTTGATTCGGATAAAACGCTTTGCGACTTTCTGCTCAACAATACCTGCCGATTGCAATAAAAATACAAATGGACCTGAACTGCCATCCATAATTGGCACTTCGCCAGCACTCACATCAACATATGCATTATCAATTCCCAAACCTGCCATAGCTGATAATAAATGCTCAACAGTAGAGACTTTTACACCGTTTTCACCAATCGTAGTTGACAACTTGGTATCGCAAACATTCTCCGCTTTGGCGTGAATATCTACTGGCTGATCTAAATCTACACGTCGAAACACAATGCCCGTATCAGGCATAGCCGGGCGCAGAGTCAGGTAAACTTTGTTACCTGTGTGCAAACCAACACCGGTTGCACGAATTACATTTTTAATGGTGCGTTGACAAATCAAGTCAATATTCCTAAATAAAGGCCATTTTATGGCGGCACTAAAGCAAAGCGATAAATCTCAACATTGCCTAGCTGGGGAAAATTTGCACAGATTATACATGGTTTTGTCATAATTTGAACATATTATCCTGCTAGACAAGTATTATAGGCAAATATACAGATAAAACATGAATCTCGCGCACATATTTTAGATGTTACATTAACTTCAATACCTGTCTTGCTGCTATTAACTGACACTTTATATCATAGAAAGTTTAATCCGCCTGACGTCGTAAAAATGCAGGGATATCCAGCATATCGTCATCCAGCGAAGCACTTAGTCCATCGCCTGCTGCTTTATTACGCTGAATGGTCGGCTTATCATAATCACCATAATCCACATCACCGGTTGTTGTACGCTTAACAATTTTCATCGGGTCTTTAGTCAGATTCTGTACCTGATGCCCTAATCCTGTTGCCACTACGGTGACGCGTAATTCATCCTCTAAATCCGGATCAATTGCAGTTCCCATAACAACAATCGCTTCATCAGAAGCAAACGAGCTAATGATTGCACCGATATCTTCAAACTCACCCAGTGTTAAATTAGTGCCGGTAACATTCACCAGAATACCGCGAGCACCTGCAATATTGACATCTTCTAATAATGGGCTGGCAACTGCTGCTTCTGCCGCCAGGCTTGCACGATTTTCACCCGTCGCTAAGCCAGAACCCATCATGCCCATACCGTTTTGTGACATCACCGTACGTACGTCAGCGAAATCGACATTAATAACACCCGGATGAGTGATCAGCTCGGTGATACCCTGTACGGCATTATGCAGTACATCATTAGCACCATTAAAAGCATTCATTAAGTCAAATTCACGACCATAAACACTCAACAGTTTATCGTTTGGAATGGTAATTAAAGAATCTACATGCTGACTTAACTCCTGAATGCCCTGCTGTGCAATCTTCATGCGATTCGCACCCTCAAATACAAACGGCTTAGTCACAACGCCTACACAAAGTATGCCCATATCTCTGGCAATTTGTGCAACAACCGGTGCGGCACCGGTGCCGGTGCCGCCGCCCATACCCGCAGTAACAAAAATCATATCCGCACCCATAATAATCTCCTGAATGCGTTCACGATCTTCTAATGCGGCCTGACGCCCGACATCCGGGTTAGCACCTGCGCCTAAACCTTTTGTAATATTCGTGCCTATTTGTAATGATGTCGCACCACTGATTTTCGTCAGTGCCTGGGCATCGGTATTTGCGCAAATAAAATCAACACCTTCTATTCCTGTAGACATCATATGCGTAACTGCATTGCCACCGCCGCCGCCAACACCAACCACTTTTATGACTGCGTCTTGAGCAACTGAATCCATCAATTCAAACATTATGCTATCTCCTCATTTATTTTATTTGTCAGACAATGTAATTTTGTCCAGCCATTATTTTTTATATTTCGTTCCACCCAAACATTAATTTCGGGTGGCATTTTCGTCGTCTTTAAAAGTTCCCCTGGAACCAGTTTTTCATTCGTTCCCATGTGCCTTTCATGCCCCCTTCATTTGAGAAATATTGAGTACCGCCGCTTTGGTGCTGCTCTCCAAATAACAACAAACCCACGCCGGTTGCGTGTATTGGATTAGATACCACATCGGATAAACCACTCACATACTGCGGAGAACCGAGGCGTACCGGCATGTGGAAAATTTCTTCTGCTAAATCCACAACACCATCCATTTTTGAACTGCCGCCGGTCATTACAATGCCCGCAGCAATAATATCTTCGAAACCACTTTTTCTTAATTCCGCCTGCACTAAGCTCAGCAACTCATCGTAACGAGGCTCAACCACTTCTGCCAAAGTTTGACGTGATAACTTACGCGGCGGTCGATCGCCGACACTTGGTACCTCAATGGTTTCATCTGCATTAGCTAACTGACGTAATGCACAGGCATATTTAATTTTTATTTCGTCCGCATACTGGGTTGGTGTACGCAGGGCTACTGCAATATCATTGGTTACCTGATCACCGGCAATGGGTATCACTGCTGTGTGTTTGATAGCACCTTCCGAGAACACCGCAATATCAGTAGTACCACCACCAATATCAACCAGACACACACCCAGCTCTTTCTCATCCTCGGTTAATACTGAGTAACTTGATGCCAACTGTTCCAGAATAATGTCATCAACTTCCAAACCGCAACGCCGTACACATTTAATAATGTTTTGAGCAGCCCCAACAGCACCGGTAACCAGGTGCACTTTGGCTTCCAGGCGCACACCGGACATGCCTATCGGTTCACGTATTCCTTCCTGCGTATCAATAATAAATTCCTGCGGAAGTATATGTAGAATTCTCTGATCAGCAGGAATAGCTACCGCCCGTGCTGCATCTATTACCCGGTCTAAATCCATTTCGCTAACTTCACGATCTTTAATAGCAACAATACCGTGTGAGTTAATACTTTTAATATGGCTACCGGCTATACCCGCGTAAACTGAATTAATCTGGCAGCCCGCCATCAACTCAGCTTCTTCAACTGCGCGTTGAATCGACTGCACTGTCGACTCTATATTCACCACCACACCTTTTTTCAACCCCTTCGATGGATGCGAACCTAAACCAATAATTTCAATCTCGCCTTCTGTGGTTATTTCACCGACTATCGCAACCACTTTTGAAGTTCCGATATCCAATCCGACAATTAAATTTTTATCTGTTTTTTTATTCATTTTGTTACGCCTCGTTCCAGGCAACAGCTAAGCCATTGGTATATCGCATATCAATATATTTAATTTCACGCGCCGATTTTTTTAACACTTCTGCTTCTAATGTTTCTTTATATACAGAAACAAAACGATTTAGTCGTTCATGCATTTGCTCTCGCCCCAGTCGTAATTGCATTCCTGTTGTCATGGTTAATATCCATGAACGCCTTGCATTCAGTTCTATGCGTTTTATATGTAATCCGGTTTCCAGCAACCATGCCTGCATGCGTGCCAGCTCTTTCAACATCACTTCATGTTGACCCTGTGGGCCAGACAACTGCGGCAGATTTAATGCCGGCTTTTGTGATGGTTCAAACAATTTTCCTTTTGCACTAATCAGCGCTTTTTCTCCCCATAACACCACTGGTTTCTGCTCAATGACTCTAACCTGTAATGAATCTGGCCATTGCCTTCTAACCGATACATCTTCCACCCATGGCAAACCAACTAACTCATTTCTAATATTTGCTAAATTCACATTAAAAAAACCACCGTTAAGTACCGGTATTGTTTGACGCTCTAACTGATCTTTATTTAAAAATGCAAACTCACCTTCAATCTTTATAAATTTTATTGGTAACACATTATCCATATTCACATTTTCATATATGAACAAACCAAATACTAAAACACTTACGCTGGATATTAGTTTGGGGCGCCATAACAACACCAGAAATTCTTTAAAACGATTAGCTATTTTAGTGAAATTGCGCTTTTTAACTTTTTCTCCTCGCATCGCCTGACCACTGGACTTTCGCCCAACCTGTCTTGTCACTTTACGATTTCCGGACACTGGCTTTTTTGTTTTATTAAACATTTACGTCTGCTCCCTGAAGTATTTTTAACACCAGCATTTCAAATGTCATACCCGCCTGTTTTGCTGCCATCGGCACCAGACTATGGCTTGTCATACCCGGCACCGTATTCACTTCAATTAACCAGGGCTGTTGACATTCATCCAGCATAAAATCTACTCGGCCCCAGCCTGCCCCCATAATTGCTTTAAATGATTTGAGCATCAATTCTGCCAATTTCGTTTCAGTACTTTCATCCAGCCCGCAAGGACAGATATAGCGCGTGTCATCCGAAACATACTTCGCCTGATAATCATAAAACTCATTGTCGGTTTCCAGGCAAATCATTGGCAACACCTGTTCGCCTAAAATTGCCGCCGTAAATTCCTTACCCTGAATAAACTTTTCAGCCATAATAACGCCACCGCATTGCCGGGCTTTTTCCCAGGCCGGTAACATTTCTTCTGCCTGATTCACTTTGCTAATACCAATACTGGAACCTTCCAGCACCGGTTTAATCATCAATGGTAAACCCAGTAGTTTTAATGCGTGCTCACAATCAGCAGCATTTTCCAGTTCCATAAAATCCGGTGTAGGTAAACCTATAGCTTTCCATAACTGTTTGCATCGAAACTTATCCATGGCCAGTGCAGAGCCCAATACGCCCGAGCCGGTATAGGGGATTTGCAACACATCCATAAACCCCTGGATCACTCCATCTTCGCCACCACGTCCGTGCAACATATTAAACACGTGACTAAACTCTCCTTCCTGTAATATCTGACAAATATTACGATCTACATCTATCGCGGTGACATTAATTCCCTGGTTACGTAATGCTTCAAATACGGCCTGTCCGCTATTTAATGAAACCTCTCTTTCTGCAGACCAGCCGCCCATAAATACTGCAACTTTTTCAAAGCGACTCATTATCGGCTTCCCCAATAATTTTTACTTCTGTTTGCAAATCGATACCATGTTGTTTTTTTACGGTTTTCTGTATAAAACAAATTAACGCTTCTACATCTCTGGCTTTGGCGCTACCACGATTAATAATAAAGTTCGCGTGCTTTTCAGACACCACTGCGCCACCTATTGCATAACCTTTTAACTCACAGGCTTCAATTAACCTGGCAGCATAATCTGCTTGCGGATTTTTAAAAACTGAACCACAACTGGGTAAACCTGTAGGCTGTGAACTTGCACGTTGCGCCAGTAAATGTTTCACACTTTGTGCTGCGGCTTCTCCATCTCCAGATTCAAACTGCAAATCAGCACTGACAAACCATTCATTATCAATGGATTTCACATTTCTATAATCTATTTCATAGTCCAGAGGTGTTCTTGTAAATACCTCACCTTGCTTATTCAGCGTGGTAACCGATTTAACCAGCGGCCAGGTTTCTCCGCCAAAAGCGCCTGCATTCATCGCCAGGGCTCCACCTAACAATCCAGGTATACCTGCAAAAAACTCACCACCAATTAAATTATTACGATGGCAAAAACGTGCAAGCTTTGCACAGCTTGTACCCGCTCCGGCTCTTAAAACATTTCCATCCAGTAACTCAATATCAGACAAACTTCCTTTTAATGAAATCACCGTACCTCTAAATCCACTGTCTCTTACTAGCAGGTTACTGCCTAAGCCTAAAAAGAATATATTTTCAGTGTCTGCTAACTGCTCGACAAAACAAATCAGATCATCTATATCCGCTGGCGTATAGAACTGATCAGCAGTGCCGCCAATTCGCCAACTGGTATGCTTCGCCATGGGCTCATCCAGTAGCAAACTACCTTTAAAATTTTGCATACTGGAGGCCACCATCATTCTGCCAATGCCTGCGGTAGTTTTTCTGAAATTGCACCAATACTTCCGGCACCTAATGTCAGTAATACATCGCCATTTTCAATCACATCCATAATGGATGTATTTAATTCATTAAGATCTTCAACAAACACGGGATTTACTCTGCCTCTGGCCCGTATTGCAGCACATAGTGCACGGCCATCTGCACCTGCAATATGCTCTTCACCTGCCGCATAAATTTCAGTTACGATTAATGCATCCGCCTGCGAAAGCACTTTACTAAAATCTTCAAATAGATCACGGGTACGGGTATAACGATGCGGTTGAAATACCACTACAATTCTGCGCTTACTCCAGGCATTTTTTGCCGCTTCCAGTGTTGCTTTAATTTCGGTTGGATGATGACCATAATCATCTACTAACAATACATGTCCTTTAGCAGTCTGTATTTCACCATACTGTTGCATGCGCCGGCCAATACCATCAAATGTCTGTAATGCCTTTTGCATCACCGCACTATTCACACCGAGTAAATGTGCGACACTTATCGCTGCCAGTGAGTTTAAAACATTATGTTTACCTGGCATGTTTAATGTAATTTGGATTGTGCCGTCTACTTCCGGTAACAACAAATCATAATGACATTGCATACCATTACATTTTATATTTAATGCTTTTACATCAGCATCAGATTCAATTCCATAGGTTATCACCGGTCGCGACACATCATCCATGATCGTTTTTATTTCCGCATCATCCAGGCACATCACCGCTTTACCATAAAATGGCAGATGGTGTAAAAACTCAATAAATGAATGTTTATAGCGTTCAAAGTCACCATCATGCGTTTCAAGGTGATCCGCATCGATATTAGTTACCACCGCCATCATTGGTTGCAGCAATAAAAAGGATGCATCACTTTCATCTGCTTCCGCTACAAAATACTTACCTTCACCCAGCTTTGCATTGGTTGCCGCACTATTTAATTTTCCACCGATAACATAGGTAGGATCTAGCCCGGCTTCAATTAATAAGCTGGCAGTTAAGCTGGTAGTTGTGGTTTTTCCATGGGTTCCAGCAATCGCAATACCATGGCGGAAACGCATAATTTCGGCGAGCATTTCAGCGCGACGAATAACCGGTATTCTATGCTCTTTTGCCGCTACAACTTCGACGTTATCTTTTGATATTGCAGTTGATACAACAACCACCTCAACGTCTTTCACATTACTGGCTTTCTGACCAATAAAAACTGTTGCACCCTGCTTCAATAATCGTTTTATGGCTGCATTTTCTTTTACATCAGAGCCTGAAACTCCATAGCCTAGATTCAGTAATACTTCGGCAATGCCGCACATGCCAACACCACCGATACCAACAAAATGCACACGCTGTATCTTACGCATCGGATGAGTTTCAATTAACATCAAAACCTCCTGCCATTAAGCATTCTTCTGCAACCAGTTTGGTGGATTCAGGCATACCGAGTTTTCTAGCAATATTTGCCATTTCAAGTGTTACTTCCCGACTCATATTTTGCAGGACATCAACTAATGATTCGACATTTAAGTCATCCTGTTTGATTAAAATGGCGGCACCCGCATCACTTAAATATTTTGCATTAAAAGTTTGATGATCGTCCACCGCAAATGGATATGGTACCAGAATAGATGCAACACCCGCCGCTGCTAATTCAGATACTGTCATGGCTCCTGAGCGGCAGATAACCAGATCTGCCCAGGCATACATCTCGTCCATATTATCGATATATTCCAGCACCTCAGCTTTCACTCTTAACTGTGCATAATTCATCCGTGTCTGATCAAAATTTCCCGGGCCAGCCTGATGCTTTATCTGCAGCTTATGATCATGCAAAATATTAGCGCAGGCCTGTGGCACAATTTCATTTAAACGGGCCGCACCTAAACTGCCGCCAAACACAAGAATTCGCAAAGCACCCTCACGCTCTTTATTGCGTTGTTGTGGTGACGACAAGGTTGTTATTGAGCGTCTCACCGGATTTCCCACATGCAAACTTTTCGTCTTAAAGCTATTAGGAAATGCTTCCATTACTCTACTGGCCATTTTTGACAATATACGATTACTCATGCCCGGTACGGCATTTTGTTCATGAATGAGTAATGGCACGTGAGTCAGCCATGCCATTACACCACCTGGGGCAGACACAAACCCCCCCATACCTAAAATCACTGATGGTTTACGCTTGCGGATTATTTTTATGGCCTGATAACAGGCCATGATGATTTTCATCGGTGCCAATAATAATGTAAAAATACCCTTGCCACGCAGACCACTCATGCCCAACCAGTCAACTTCAATACCTGCTTCGGGAACCAGTCTTGCTTCGATACCTTTTCTAGTGCCCAGCCAGACAACCGGCACACCACGTTGTTTTAATTCATCCGCAACCGCCAGTGCCGGATAAACATGCCCACCGGTTCCACCAGCCATAATCATTACCGGTCCCATTAATGAAGGATTCACATCAGATTTACTCATGCCGCCTCCTTAATTAAATCACGCACATGTTTATTTCTCTTTTTACCCCTGGTAGTTTTCGACCGGGTGGTTTTCGAACGACTGGCTGTTTTTCCACGCTTACTGCGTGTTGATGGCTTACTCATCGCCTGGCCGTTTGAACACTCATAAGAAATTCGTAACAACAAACCAATTGATGCACTCACTACAATTAAACTACTACCGCCATAACTCATCAACGGTAAAGTTAAACCCTTAGTTGGTAACACACCCATATTTACACCAATATTTATAAACGCCTGCAAGCCTAGCCATATTCCAATTCCATATGAAAGATAAGAAGCAAACTGATTACCACAGGCTTCAGCTTTTCTGGCAATCATAAAGGTACGAAACACTAACGCCGCATATAAACTAATCACGACTATAACCCCAATCAAACCTAACTCTTCTGCTAGTACTGCAAATAAAAAATCGGTATGCGCTTCGGGTAAATAAAATAATTTCTGTACACTTGCACCCAGCCCTACACCAGTCCAACCACCAAAGCCAATTGCAATTAATGACTGGGTTAACTGAAATCCGCTATCAAATGGATCTGCCCATGGATTTACAAATGCGGTTAAGCGCTGTAAACGATAGGGCGAGGTCATTACCAGCATTGCAGCCGCTGAACCAAACAAGGTAATAACGGCTAAAAACTGTGTAAACCTGACGCCGGCTAAAAACGTCATACCTAATACTGTCAAAATTATTACTACCGATGCACCAAAATCCGGTTCCAGTAATAAAAACAAACAAACCATGCCAACCATAATCATGGGCTTTAAAAAGCCCCATAGACTTGATCGCACCTGCTCTCCATGCCTGACCAGATACCCCGCCACATAAATCATTAAAAATAATTTTACAATTTCTGATACCTGTAAATTTAATACTCCAACAGGTATCCAACGGGTTGAACCATTAACGGTTTTCCCAATCCCCGGAATCAAAACTAGAATAACCATTGCAAAAGACAGGGCCAGTAATAACATCCCGGCTTTTTCCCAATACACCAGGCGTATTTTAAATATCATCATTGCCACAACTAAACCTAATGACGCCGCAGTTAACTGCCGGTATAAATAGAAAAATGGCGACGAGGTTTTACTATCTGCCACACTAATTGATGCCGATGCCACCATCACTAGGCCAATACCCAGCAAACTCAGCACGATAACAATTAACACGCCATCCATGCCCTGCAATACAACCGGCTTATCTAAAACTGGTTTTTTAGCATCGCGTTTAATCATGTCTTGTGTTTGCTGAAATAAAAGACCTACATCCATTGCAAGCCCTCCACCGCTTTAATAAACATGTCGCCGCGATGCTCATAATCATTAAACATATCAAAACTGGCACAGGCAGGTGATAACAATACCGTATCATCAGGATGTGATAAATCGGCAGCTATATGTACCGCATCATCCATATCACTGGCATAAAACACTGGCACACATCCCTGCAAAACCTGTTCAATTTGTGGCGCATCTTTACCGATTAAAACTACTGTACGAATTTTGTCGCAGATAACTTTTTTCAATGGACTAAAGTCAGCATCTTTAGCAATACCACCGGCTATTAGCATTAATTTATTTTTAACTTTTATTCCAGTGATAGCGGCTAATGTTGCTCCTACATTTGTACCTTTAGAATCGTTCACCCAGGTGACATGATTTTTTTCGGCTACCCATTGGGTGCGATGCTTAAGTCCGCTAAATTTCTTCAATGCGACCAGCATATTATCCATCGCAATATTCGCAGCCTCACCCAATGCTAATGCTGCCAACGCATTGGCTAAATTATGGCTACCGGTTATTTTTAACTCACTCTGTGCAACTAACTGCACGCCACCTTTGCACAACCAGGTTTCACCATTAAACTCACGTAACCCAAAATCACCATGCGCCGGTTCATCAAGCGTAAAACCACTTACAAAATTATGTCCGTTCTGCATTGCAGCAACCGGTTTATCATCGCGATTAATCACTGCTACTTTACAGTTATGATAAATATGTTTTTTAGTTTGCGTATACTCCTGCAAGCTTTCATATCGGTCCATGTGATCCGGGCTTACATTCAATACCGCAGCAGCGACCGGTTTTAAACTGTGTAAACTTTCCAGCTGAAAACTCGACAATTCCAGAATATATAAATCTGCCTCAACATCTATAATCTGTAACGCCGGAATACCGATATTGCCACCGACAACCGCATTAATACCGGCTGCAGTTGCCATTTCACCCAACAAACTAATCACCGTACTTTTACCGTTAGAGCCGGTTACCGCAATAACCGGTGCACTCACCTGTTGCGCAAACAACTCGATATCACCAACGACCTCTACACCTTGAACCATGGCATGCTGTATTGCCGGTTCTTTTAATGCGACACCCGGGCTAACAATAATTTGAGCGGCCCCCATAAACAATGCTTCATCAAATTCGCCCAAACATACTGAAACATCGGCAAATTCACTTTCTAATTCTGCTAATCCCGGCGGTGTATTACGACTATCAACAACCACTATATTTTTATTCTGTTTATGTAAAAAGCGCACGACAGAAAGTCCAGTCACACCTAAACCGACCACCAGAATATATTCTGAGTTTTGACTATTATCTGTAACCATAGCTGTCACCAGTGCTGCTACTGAAATACTCGACAATGTATCTGCAGTTACGCCCATAAACATGTAAACCGTTTTATCTAACTTTCAAAGATGCTAAACCAATTAAAACCAGCACCACTGTTATTATCCAGAACCGAACTATCACCCGCGGCTCCGGCCAGCCTTTTAATTCAAAGTGGTGATGTAATGGCGCCATTCTAAATATTCTTCTACCGGTTAATTTAAATGATGCCACCTGCAGGATTACCGAGACGGTTTCCATTACAAAAACACCACCCATAATTAGCAGTACTAATTCCTGTCTGACTAAAACCGCAACAACTCCTAATGCAGCACCTAATGCCAGCGCACCTACATCTCCCATAAAAACTTGAGCGGGATAAGTGTTAAACCATAAAAAACCTAAACCTGCGCCCACCAGTGCACCGCAAAATACCACTAGCTCACCGACCCCGCTGATATAGGGAATACTTAGATAATTTGCAAAATTAATATTGCCGGTTAGATAGGCAAATACACCCAACGCTCCAGCCACCATTACCGTTGGTAATATAGCCAGACCATCCAGACCATCTGTAAGATTGACTGAATTACTGGTACCAACTATTACCAGATAAGTTAGGGCAATAAACCCAGCTCCCAGAGGAATCATGGCGTCTTTCATAAATGGAATTATTAATGTGGTTTCAATTGGTTGCTGAGCCGTCTGGTAAATATAAATTGCCGCTCCCAAACCAAAAACGGTTTGCCAAAAATATTTAGCTTTTGCTGATAAGCCTTTACTGCTACCACCTTTTAACTTTTTATAATCATCAACAAAGCCAATGCCACCAAACAATAAAGTCACTACCAGTGCAACTATAACCTGACGATTTTCTATATCCATCCATAGCAGCGTGCTAACGGCAACCGCTACCAGAATTAATGAGCCACCCATCGTCGGTGTGCCCGCTTTAGATAAATGCGCTTGTGGGCCATCGTCACGAATATTCTGACCAATTTTATACATGGTTAACTTGCGTATCATTGACGGCCCAATAATCAATGAAATACTCAATGCTGTTAACGTTCCCAGAATGGCTCGCAACGTTAAATAGCGAAACACATTAAATCCCGAGTGATACTGTGTTAGATAATCTGCAAGCAAAAGCAGCATCAGGTCGCCCCCTTTATGATTGATTCAACTATTTGCTCCATCCGCATAAATCTCGAACCCTTAACTAAAATCACCAGCTCCTCCGGCTGATGTTGTTTTATATATGTAACCAGCTCATCTTTAGTATCAAAATTTTGTGCATTTTCACCGAAGGCTTCTACGGCATAACGACTGGCTTCGCCAATTGCCAGCAAGCGTGACACACCGGATTTACGCGCCTTAATTCCCGCATCAAAATGAATTCGCTGCTTATCATCGCCGAGCTCACCCATATCGCCCAGCACTAGCCAGTGCTTGCCGGGCTGCTCAGTGAGCACATCAATACCTGCAAATAGAGATGTTGCGTTGGCATTATATGTATCATCAATAACCGTAAGGCTGTTATCTACTTTGTGAAAGTTCAGTCGGCCATTTACCGCACAAAACTCACTTAAAGCCTGTACTATAGATGTATGCTTTATTTTTAATGCTTCAGCCACTGCAATCGCTGCCAAAGCATTCATTGCATTATGAACACCATGTACTTTTAGCTTTACCTTTAAGTGTTGACCACAGACATTAACGCTTAAATTATTTTCCTGATCAGCATGACTCCATTCGCCATATATATCAGCATTTTTATCGCGCATAGAAAATTCAATAATTTTTTTATCTACAATGAGACCTTTCCAGTAATCAGCATAGGTATCATCTTTATTTATAACCGCAACACCTGATTCTGAAAGCCCCTGATAAATTTCACCCTTTGCCTCAGCCACGCCTTTTAACGAACCAAAACCTTGTAGATGCGCATCGGCTGCATTATTAATCAACACTACATCTGGCTGAGTAATTGAAGTTAAATAGGCGATTTCGCCTGCATGATTTGCACCCATTTCAATTACCGCAAAATCTTCCTGTTGCATCCGCATTAAGGTTAGTGGCAAACCAATATCATTATTAAAGTTACCGCGGGTTGCGAGCACACTGCCCTGTTTTCCCAATATTGCTGACAACATTTCTTTTACTGTTGTTTTGCCATTACTGCCGGTTATACCAATAACTTTATTTTTAAAGCCTCTACGTTTATCCGCTGCTAACTTACCGAGTGCTTTGCGTGTATCTTCAACTTTTATTAATGGCAGTTGTGTAATTACATCTTTATGTACAATCGCAGCTACTGCACCGGCCTGCTCTGCCTGTTGAATATAATCGTGGCCGTCAAATAAATCACCCTGTAGCGCAATATACAAATCACCAGCCTGTAAACTTCTTGTATCTGTTGAAACTGATGAAAATTTCACATCTTCACCCATGCAGGCTCCATCTAACATTGTTGCTGCCTGTTTTAACGCCATCATTTAAGCGCCTCTAACTCTGACAGTGCTATATCTATATCACTGAATGCTATTTTCTTATCGCCAACAATCTGATATTGCTCGTGACCTTTACCGGCAATTAAAATCAGGTCATTTTCTGTCGCCATTTTAATTGCTTGATGTATGGCTTTTTGTCTATCCATTTCTACAATCAGTTGCAGTTCATTATTAATTCCCTGTCTGATATCATCAACAATTTTTTCAGGGCTCTCATTGCGCGGATTATCATTGGTAACAATCACCAGATCAGAATATTTTTCCGCCGCCTGCGCCATTAATGGACGCTTACCTGCATCTCTGTTGCCACCACAACCAAACACACAAATTATTTTTCCACCTGTATGCTTACGCACATTCTGCAATGCATGTTCTAACGCTTGTGGTGTATGCGCAAAATCAATGACAACAGCCGGTTGATTTTTATTAGTCAGCAACTGCATTCTTCCGGGAACTGTTTGCAACTTTTGTACATAATTAATGGCATGATTAAAGTTGATTTTATTTTCCAGCAGCACACAGAAGCAGGCGAGAACATTATAAACATTAAATTCACCGATTAACTTAATCGATACTTCTGCAACTCCTTGCGAGCTATGCAGCATAAAACTGATACCACCGGACTGACTAATTATATCGCTTGCATATACATACTGATCACTCTGCATTGCGCTATTTTTATCAAAACCATACAACCAGATGGATTGATTATCTTTATTTTCTAAAAATATTTCGCTACCGAAATCATCATCAATATTAAGCACCAGTGTTTTAGCGCCACTTTCTGTAAAGAGTTTTTTCTTGGCCTGTTTATACGATTCAATATTTCCGTGATAATCCAGATGATCTCTTGATAAATTGGTCAGTACCGCCACATCAAATTCCACGCCGGCTGAACGCTTTTGATCAAGCCCATGAGAAGACACTTCCATTGCCACTGCATTAATACTTTTTTGCTCAAACTCAGCTAACATTTTATGCAGACTGATAACATCTGGTGTGGTATGTGTAGATACTTCAAGTTTATCAATAGGCCCATTACCCAATGTACCTATAATTGCTGCTGTACCTTTTGCCTGCTGTAACGCTTGCGCTATGAAGTGACTAACCGAAGTTTTCCCATCGGTACCGGTAATACCTGCAATAAACATATTCGATGAAGGGCCTGCATAATACTGTCTTGCAATATCACCGAGTTTGTCAGCTAGATCCCGCACCGGTATACAAATAGCTCTGGACATAAGTTTTGACAGAATTTGCTGACAATACTGGTCAAATTTTGCGTCACATAATACCGCGATTGCACCCCGACTGATTGCTGCTTCCGCATAGGCCAGACCATGTTCAATCTGGCCTTCCAGCGCAATAAAAACATAACCCGCCTCAGCCTGGCGACTATCCAACGCCAGCCCTTTGACTTCTATTTCAGGCAAATACTGACTGACAGCCAGTTCACTTAATAACTGCTTTAAGGTAATAACCCGCTGATGGTTTTTTATGGCGGCCATCATGCGCTCTTACCTTTTAATTTTTTCTTAGCGGTTACTTTATGTACATACTTTAAATCATCCGGCGGGATGTCCAGTAACCGCAATGCCCCGGAAATGACTTTTGAAAATACCGGTGCTGCAACCTGACCACCAAAATGTTGTCCGTTGCGTGGCTCATTTAACATTACCACCATAACCAGTCGTGGATTTGATGCGGGGGCCATACCGGCAAAAACTGAAAGGTATCGATCCTTTGCATAGCCGCCGGAAATGAACTTATGCATGGTGCCGGTCTTACCCGCCACTCGATAATTTGCAATAGAAGCTTTATTTGCTGTACCTTCAGGGCTTACGACCCGCTCCATCATCCGACGTACTTTTTTAGCGGTTGACACACTCATCACCCGTTCACCTTCAACCGCTTCATCGCGGCGTAAAAATGAGACCGGAAACAAAATACCGTCTGCCGCAATTGCAGAATAAGCCCTTGCCAACTGTAGCGGCGTAACTGACAAGCCATAACCAAACGACATTGTTGCTCGCTCGAACTCACTCAGATGCATGCTGCGTAAATTACCATTACGTTCACCTGGAAAACCACTACCACTATCAACGCCAAAGCCCAGCTTCATATACATATTCAGCTGTTGTTCCTGATCCAGTGATAAGGCAACTTTACTAATGCCGACATTACTGGATTTTAAAATAATTTCTTCTAAATTAATTTTTCCATAATTTCGAATATCTTTAATCGTACTGCCCTGTACTTTGTAATATCCCGGCTCTGTATGCACATTATCTTTTGGATGCCAGCGTCCGGTTTCCAGCGCGGCGGCAATCGTAAATGGCTTCATCGTTGAGCCCGGCTCAAATACATCAGTGACTGAACGATTTCGATAAACACCGGGTTTCAATTGACTGCGGTCATTGGCATTAAATGACGGCTGATTAACCATCGCCAGAATCTCTCCCGTATGAACGTCTAAAACCACTGCGGATCCCGCAATGGCTTTGTGTTCTTTTACCGCTGATTTCAGCGACTGATAAGCAAGGTACTGGATTCGCCGATCAATACTCAGCTGTACCGATTTACCAGGTTCCGCCGTACTAATTCGCTCAACATCATCAATTACCTGACCCAGTCGATCACGAATAACCCGCTTCGACCCGGGCTCACCGCTGAGCCAGTCATCATAGGCCAACTCCAGACCTTCCTGCCCTTTGTCATCAACATTAGCAAAACCGATAACATGCGAAGTCACTTCACCTGCAGGATAATAGCGCTTATATTCTCGCTGTAGATAAACACCTGGAATAGCCAGTGATTTAATTTTTTCAGCGGTTTGCGGTGGCACCTGGCGTAAAATATAAACAAATTCACGGTTTAAATTTTTAGTTAATTTACTTTTTAAATGTTGTGCATTGATTTTTAAAACTTTGGCGATTTCAACAACCCGGCCAAGGTGCTTTTTAATTTCTTTCGGATTAGCCCACACTGAATCAACCGGTGTACTAATTGCAAGCGGCTCACCATTTCGATCATAGATATCACCGCGATGCGCAGAAATAGGCACAACCCGTAAATGACGTGCATCACCCTGCTGCTTGAAAAACTGCTGATTAATCACCTGCATATCCAGCGCACGCCACAACAGCCCCACAATCACCAACGCAAACACGGATAATACCGCCATGCGTCTGAACTGATAATGGGGTTTATAATTTTTATTTTTCATTGTTTTATATATAAAATTTCATTTGCCCTTGGCAATGTCATTTGTAATTTTTTACGTGCTATTTTTTCTATTCTTCCGTGGGATGCCCATGCACTTTGCTCTAACTGTAACTGCCCCCACTCAACGTCCAACTCATCAATCTGTTTATTGATTTTTTGTAAACTGATAAATATTTTTCGGGTTTGATGCTTACTATAAATAACTCCGATTGCCGATCCCATTACTGCCACAATTATTAGCGCAACAAGAATCCACATCATTTTCACTTTATCCTCTCTATTACACGCAATACTGAACTGCGTGACCGGGGGTTATCCAGTACCTCCTGCTTAGATGCTTTTATGGCTTTACCAATCAGCTTGAACGGCTGCTCAAGATCTTTTGCCAATATAGGAATGTCTTTGGGAATTTGTGGTCCCTGCGACATTTTTCTAAAATAACGTTTCACCATTCTGTCTTCTAACGAATGAAAACTAATAACCGCCAGTCGACCACCCACAGCCAGAACATTCAAACCCGATTGCAAAGCGCTTTCTAACACCTCTAGCTCCCGATTTATATATATTCGAATCGCCTGGAAACTTTTTGTTGCAGCATGTTTATTTTTAGGCTTAACCGGAATTGCTGCTTCTATAATATTTGCCAGCTGAACTGTGTCGTTAATGGGTGCTTGTTTTCTACTTTCAACAATCGCATTAGCAATGCGCCGGGCAAATTTTTCTTCACCAAAATGCATTAATACCGTTGTTAAATCATATTCTTCAACTACTGCCAGCCACTGTGCAGCTGACTGACCCGCATCCGGATTCATACGCATGTCCAGTGGTCCGGGCCTGATAAAACTAAAGCCCCGTGAAGCATCGTCCAGTTGAGGCGATGACACCCCGATATCCAACAATACTCCGTCAACTTTTTGCATCATCCCTCTGCTTTGCACTACGTCTTCCATGTTTTCAAAGTTTTGCCTGACGATTTCAAATCTTGAATCGCCAGCAAATTTTTCCTGCGCCTCTTCTATGGCCAACGGATCCTGATCCATTGCCAACAATTTTCCAGATTCAGCCAATCGCGCCAATATTTCTGCCGAATGCCCACCTCGACCGAATGTACCGTCAACATAAAAACCCGCTGGTTTTATCGCCAGCGCATCAACCGCCTCTGTTAGTAGAACCGGTCGATGCTGGCCTCTTTGCGCTGCCATTAGAAGGACAAACTTTCCAGAGCACTTGGCATTTCGCCTTCATCATCTGCTTCGTCCAGCCAGCGCTGCTGATTTTCAGTCCAGCGTTTTTCATCCCAAATTTCAAACTTCTTACCCTGACCAATTAACACACATTTTTTATCCAGCCCTGCGTATTCACGCAGCATAGTGGGTAATAATATTCGGCCCTGACTATCGAGCTCCGCCTCTGTGGCATGTCCAATCAATAATCTCTGCAATAACCGCGACTGCTTATTCAGGCTGGGTAAATCGGCCAGCTGCGCTTCAATCACCTCCCACTCATGCTGTGGATACACCAACAAACAACCATCACGATCCACCGTCACAATCAAACGCCCACCGCAAGACTCCATGAGTCGGTCACGGTAACGCGAAGGAATCGCCATTCGACCCTTTGCATCCAGCGTTAAATTGTTAATGCCACGAAATATCATTAGTTGTCGTTTAAATTCGCCATTTTTATATTTATCAACGCATCTGATTGTCAAATCATCTGCATACCGGAAAATGCCTTTTCACCCACATTCATCCACATTTCCCCACATTTCCTAACTATAGGTACCACCCCCCACCACTGTCAAGTAAAAACACACCATAAACAGGGAAATAATTCCTTATATGACAACAACTTAGAGCTGTTTCACAGAAATAACAGGGAGATAGACGGGATAAAAAAAGGCAACTCAATAAGTTAAAGAACTAACTTAATAAATCACTTTAAGTTTGGCGGGTGTTTACAGATTTTCTGATTTTTTTAAGCTGTTTTCGAGAATTAAAAACAGGCATTTTTCCAAAACATAGTATTGACGATTTTTGAATCAAACAAAACCGGGAAGTAGACAGTCAGCGCTTTAGATACTGACCGCTAAACCCATACAATTTACTGATATATTTTTACTATTAAAGCTCACTCAATATACGCTGACGAGTGCCATCGTATTCCTGTCTGCTGATAACACCCTTATCGTACAGCTGTTTCAACTCATTCAGTCTCTTCTCAACCGCGGATAACGCCGACTCAGATGACTCAAGCAGCTCTGGTTGATCGCAATTCAATTCAGCATGAATCGGCTGACTTAAAATGTAATCAGTGATATTTAATTTAAAATCCTCGCATCCAGACATTTTTACTATCAACTCACCCTGGGCCTGATACGATGAATTTTTCCAGCCGGCGGGAAATGCGTCATATAGATCCTGACTTAACGGTGTCAGCCCGAGCTCCTTGCCGTTTGCATAAACCAGCGCACCCGATGGAGTAGACGTTACTGCATCAGCCAATTCTTTCTGCTGTACCGAAGAACCCGCACAAGCTTGCAATAGCAGGCTTATAGCAACCAGAGAAACTATCGTTTTATACATAAAAATTAACACTCAAGCTCGGTTAACATAGCCATATTCGAATGCATTCGCAGGCCAGGCCAAATAAAAAATATCCATTGATTTCAAACTGACAGCCAAACCCCGCGCACCAATGCACGCGGGCGATGGAATAAATAAGGGAAGCTGGCCTGTAAGCCGGGTTCTGTACAACCGAAGTTGTGACAATCATTCATCTAGGACGCACATCACTATGCGCCTCAAGCAACCTACCCAGAAGCAGCGCGGGCCGCGCCTCAGCTTCTCTATTTGGTCTTGCTCCAGGTGGGGTTTACCTTGCCGCAACGGTTACCCGTTAACGCGGTGCGCTCTTACCGCACCATTTCACCCTTACCCCAACAAAGTTGTGGCGGTATCTTTCTGCTGCACTAGCCGTGGGTTCTTACACCCCCCAGACGTTATCTGGCACCCTGCCCTTTGGAGCCCGGACTTTCCTCTGTGTCACCTTACCCGTGAATAAACACGGAAAATAACACAGCGATTGCCCAGCCAGCTTCGCGGCTAATAATATCATAAACAAGGATTTAAAAACCAGAAGATACTCAGACCAGACATATGATTCGAATAAAACAACCGAATAACACAATCGAATAACATTGACTATTTCGAAACCTGATGACTGAGATGAAAAGGAAAAACTAATGAACACAAAAATACCCGGCTGTTTTTATGCACTTAGCGGCTATTATATTGTTGTTATTTTTATTCTTTTTTTCATAAGTTAACCGCTATAACGATCAAGTCGCTATATTCTTTATTTTCGCAGCCATTTACCAATAAAATTATTAACCGCATGAGTTCTTGGAAGAAAACCAACGGGTGTTTTTTTTCGCATACACACCTCATTGGATAATGCCTGAATTCCAGTGTGAGCATTATCGACACTGATTCCCTGCAACAAACTTTCTACCGTGCGCCTTCGGTCTTTTAAATACCACTCCGATTTTGCCAGATTATAAAAAACATCACCATCATTTGACTCATTACGAGCAACTTCTCTACAAATTGACAATCCGCCCCGGTCACCTTTCACGACTCGAGCATAACCACAAAATGAAGCATATTTATTATAAAACTTATCACTATATGTGGTTTTTTCATAAGCCATTTCAAAGCAGTGACTTGCCTGGGACATCATTCCCCGCTTAAGAAACTCCACACCGTTAATAAAATTCGGACAACACAAACTGTAATCTTTATTTAAACAACTCTTAGCTCGCATGATTATCTTCCTTTTAAAATAGACTAAAAAAACATCAATCATAAATTCGGGCCAAAAAAAACCGCAGATGATAAATCTACGGCCAACCACGCTAACTACTTATTGTTTCTGCAAATATAATCTTGCTTATTTTTTTCTGTAATAACAGTACTCTAATATTAAATACCCTGCTCAAATCGCATCAATTTACCCAACGCATGATTCAACGGATGCGTACGCGGCAGAAAAGGCAATGGGCTGCGCTGGCGAATACCAAGCTGTTCACGCATCTGCCGTAAACCCGGGTGACGATTATCGATTTGTAAACCTCTTTTCAATGCAATAATTGCCGCTTTACGATTTTCAAAAAACCATTCTGCTCGTGCAAGGTTCAAATAAACATCACCATCATGCAATTCATTTTTTGATGCATGACGACACATTTCCAAACCGCTTGCATCGCCGGATAAAACCCGAGCAAGACCACAGTATGAACCATATTTATTATGATAAACATCCGCACGATCAACAGACTCATAAGCCTGCTGAAAACGATTTACCGCTTTGGGCATCGCACGATCTCTGAGGTACGAAACGCCTTCTACAAACTCTTCACAACATGCACTGAAATCTTCATATACTGCTTTTAGTGGTGCCATCTTTCAACTCCGTCCTATAACTAATTGAGTACCTGACTTGTTAAAATCCAATTCAAAATACACGGCAATTTCACTTTTTTTATCATTTAAACGCAGTACATTCCAATGCTTAATACTTAGTTACTATAACTTTAGATTTTATTTATGCTCGGGCTGTACGCCTGACAAGTTATAGTACACTTTCTGTACCTATTTAAATATTATCCATAATAAACAATAGTTTAATTATTATTCTAACACTGATCCTATATAAAAAATAAAGTATTTGTCAATTTAATCGACAGAGAAATGTGGTTTTTATAATGCGTTTTTTGAAATTTTAAATATTTCAATAAATATCAATCACTTATGCCTTTATAAAAGTGTAAAATATTCTGTCATTTTTCACACCATTATGGTGCGTGGGCATATTATTTATAAATTTATCAACTACTTACCAGATAGCTCTAATGCCAGCTTATACACCGCATTCTTTTTCATACCGGTTATTTTTGCTGCTATTTTACTCGCCTGCTTTACAGGTAACTCATCCAGCAACACCTTCAATAACTGATTTAACTCAGCCGTTTGCGTGCTCAATTGTACACTTATTCCAGCCAGCACGAGTACAAATTCCCCTTTCTGCTGATTTGAATCGGCTTCCAACCATTCCGGCAACTCACCCAGTGTCGTACTATGAATCGTTTCAAACAACTTGGTTATCTCTCTGGCAAGCACGATGTGTCGCTGCTTTCCAAACACCTCCAGCATATCCTTTACCGAAGCAACGATTCTGTGGCTTGATTCATAAAACACCAAAGTGGCGGCCTGATGTTCAAATTCGCGATAAAAATTCTGTCTCGCACCCTGTTTATGCGGCGCAAAGCCTGCAAACATAAAACGATCGGTCGCCAGTCCGCTAACGGATAAAGCGGCTATCGCTGCACAGGCACCGGGAACAGGGCTGACCTTAACGGCAAACTGATGCGCTGCTTTTACCAACCGGTATCCGGGATCACTTAATAATGGCGTACCCGCATCGGAAATTAGTGCAATATTATCTCCCGCCTGCAGCCGTGCAATTAGCTTTGGCGTGGCCTGCTCTTCATTATGCTCATGATAAGCCTGCATCGGTGTACTGATATTAAAATGCTGTAACAGGTTTTTGCTATGCCGGGTATCTTCTGCCGCAATAAGATCCACCTGCTTTAAAACAGAAATAGCCCGTTCCCCCATATCCGCACGATTGCCAATCGGCGTAGCAATTATATAAAGTGTGCCTTGATTCATTGACAGTTGCGACTCCAAAACAGATACTCTCATTCCTATATTAACACCCAACAACCACATCAGTTGAACTACATTATATAATGACTTTATTTTTACGCAGTTGCGCACTCTTTATTATCACTCTGAATTTCTACGGATGCACGCCAAAAGACCGTATTATCGACGATGACCTTTCCGGCACCGTTACATCCGGCACTGAAGATTCCACTCAAACATCAACACCTTCAGAATCAGCTACTCAGTATATTGAACTGGCGGCCGCATCCGCCGACGCAGATCGTAATACCTATTTAATAAAAGCCACGCAGATATTAATTCAGCAGAACCAGTTCGATCTTGCAAAGACCCAGCTATCTCAACTCGACCCTGAATTTGTGGATGAAGATATCAATGTAGAGGTTCAGTTACTGAGCGCTGAAATAGACATTAATCGCGGCGAAGCGCGACAGGCATTAAAACGTTTAACTATTGCCCGCATTCTGCCCGACGAACAACAGATTCGGCTGATGCGATTACGCGCAAGAGCCTTCCTTGATGCCAGCTACCCATTAGAATCTGCCAAAACCCGTGTACAGATGGATAAATTATTAAGCGACCCGTTCGATCTGGAAATAAATCATCAGGCAATATGGGAAGCCCTGTCTCTACTACCCGCCACCAGTTTGCATCAAATTAGCAATGCTCCACTCAACGATGACTTTCTCGGCTGGGTTGAACTGGCAAAAATCGCCAAGCGTGGACAGGTTGACTGGCAATACCTGCAGGATGGCATTGCATTTTGGCGGGAACAATACCCCAAACATCCAGCGGTGGATACATTTATAAAAGAGCTCGGGCGTAAACAAATTGAATTAATCGAACAACCCGAACATATCGCAATCCTGCTGCCACTCAGTGGTAAATATGCAAAAGTTGCGGCGGCGATCCGCGATGGCATTATGTCATCCTATTATCAGCATCCCGACAAAAGCTTCCAGCCTAAAATCAGCTTTATTGATACAGGAGAGAATCAGGCGGCAATCTGGAATTTTTACAAAAAAGCCGCCGATGACGGTGCTGACTTTATTATCGGCCCATTTCTGAAATCTGCGGTTGATAAGCTAACCCAGTCCACGCTAATGGAAGTCCCCACACTAACCCTCAACTATGCCAGCACACAAACCGAGCTTAGCCCGAATCTGTTTCAGTTTGGACTACTGCCAGAAGATGAGGCACGCCAGTCTGCTGAGATGGCATTTCGACAGGCACATACTCATGCTGCCGTACTGGTTCCCGAAGGCCGATGGGGTGAACGTTTACGTAATGCATTTCAGGTACGCTTTGAAGAACTCGGTGGTAAAGTCATCAGCGCACAAACTTACACCCCGAATAAAAATGATTTTAAGCGCCCTATCCAGAGTATGCTGAATATTAACCAGAGCTACAGCCGTTATCGCGCCATCCAGAATGTCATGCGTGCAAAAATGAAATTCACTCCCTACCGCCGTCAGGATGTGGATATGATTTTTATGGCCGCCACACCTAAAGATGCGCGTCAGTTAAAACCGCAGTTCAAGTTTCACTACGCCGGAGAAATCCCTGTATACGCCACATCGCACGCCTTTACTGGCCAGATTAATAAGCAGGCAGATCGCGACATTGATGATTTAAATTTCTTAGATATGCCGTGGATATTAAACCCGCCCAACAAGGCCAAGCAATCATTGATTAATTACTGGCCTGAACAACAGCGTTACACCCGTTTTTTCGCACTCGGTGTTGATGCCTATAATTTAATTCCATTTCTGGGGCGCCTGCAGGGTAAAACTTATGAGCGTTTTTCGGGACAAACCGGCAACCTTTTTCTCGATCCGTTTAATCGCATTCACCGGGAGTTATTATCAGCGCAGTTCAAACGCGGCATTCCAACTTTAATTGATATTAATACCCAACCGGTTAATTTAAGCCTCGATGAAACTCAATCCATTCAGCAACCACTTAACTAAAGGCCAGGTTTGTGAACAAATTGCCTGCGACTATTTAATCCAGAATAGTCTAAAGCTTATTACTAAAAATTTTCATAGTCGCTACGGTGAAATAGACCTGATTATGCAACATGAAAGCACACTGGTTTTTATAGAAGTTCGTTACCGGAAAAACAAAAATTTCGGCGGGGCCAAAGCAAGCATAACTCCGGGCAAGCAAAAAAAGCTACAGAAAACGGCTCTCTACTACATGCAGCAGAAAGGCCGTGAATATCACGCACGCTTCGATGTAATAGCGATCAGTGGTGAAGCCAGTAATCAGGATATTGAATGGATTAAAAATGCCTTTTAATTCCCCCATAAAAACTGAAATTATAAAATGAATTTAATAGAAATAATCGAAAAAAACTTTGCAGAGAACATTGCCACTAAACAGCGTACCCTGGAAAAATCACAAAATGCAATAGCTCTGGCTGCACAGCTGATGACACACAGTTTATTATCCGGTGGAAAAATATTATCCTGTGGTAATGGCGGCTCAGCCGGTGAAGCACAGCTTTTTTCCTCTAAGATGTTAAACCGCTTTCAAATGGAACGTCCGGGCTTACCCGCCATTGCACTTTCTACTGACACCTCGGTTTTAACCTCTATTGCCAATGACTATAGTTATGACCAGATATTTTCACGGCAGGTTGCCGCACTCGGGCAGGATACCGACATTTTATTAATCATTACCACCAGTGGAAACTCCGGAAACATTGTAAGTGCCATCGATACGGCTCACGAACGCAACATGAAAGTCATTGCTCTTACCGGTCACAATGGCGGCGAAGCCAGTGCACGATTACTCGAAGATGATGTAGAAGTGCGTGTCGACTCAGACTCGCCGATTCGCATACAGGAAACCCATTTACTGATCATTCACTGCCTCGGCGATCTGGTTGACTCTCAATTAATGGGCACCTAGATATACAGCTTTCGAGCATCTCTGATTTTTTATTTTTGTAAATATAATAAATTCACGAAATCACATGATTACAAAGTCACAAGTATGAAAAAGCAATTTCTAAAGCAGTTAAAAGCTATCGTTTCCACAGATAACATTTTAACTGACGCCACTGAATGCCTAACCTACGGTTATGATAACAGCCGACGTTACTCGCAACCTTTAGCCGTTATTTTTCCCGATAATGAGCAGCAGGTGCAACAGATCATACTCGCCTGTAATAAATTCAGGACACCATTAATTGCCCGTGGCCGTGGCACTGGTACTACCGGTGCCAGCGTACCACTGGATAACGGCATTATTATTTCATTTGAAAACATGCACAATATCATTTCTATTGATGCAAAAAATCGCAGCATGGATGTACAGCCCGGCGTAACCAATTTAGAAATACAACAATGCGCTGCAAAACATAACTTATTCTGGGCGCCCGATCCAACCAGTGCTGCATTTTGTTCAGTAGGGGGTAATCTGGCTTATAATTCCGCCGGCCCGCGAGCCGTTAAATACGGCACCTGTAGAGAAAACACATTAGGCTTACGTGCGGTAACGGGTAATGGCGACATTATTCAATGCGGCACTCACACCACCAAAGGTGTCGTCGGCTATGATTTAACCCGGTTAATTATTGGCTCAGAAGGCAATCTCGCTCTAATTACTCAAGCCACTTTAAAACTACTCCCCCTGCCAAGTGCAAAACATACTTTAAAAGCCAGTTATAAAAGCGTCGATGCCGCCGCCCGCGCCGTCTCAAACATTATGGCGCAATCGGTCACTCCCTGCGCACTGGAGTTTATGGATAAGAATGCACTGGACATGGTGCGTGACTATTCAAGTACTCCCTTACCAACCGATGCAGCAGCCATGTTAATGATTGAAGTTGATGGGCACCCAAATACCATACAGCAGGATGCAGATATTATTATTGCTGCCAGCAAACTTGACGGACATATAGAAACTGAACTGGCACAAACAAAGGAAGAAGCCGCTGCCCTCTGGCAAACTCGTAAAGCACTCTCGCCCTGTTTACGTAAAATTGCACCGAAAAAAATTAATGAAGACGTAGTCGTGCCGGTTTCGAACATCCCGGCTTTAATCAACGGACTTGATCAGTTAAGTGAAAAACATAATATAAAAATAGTTAATTTCGGACATGCCGGAAATGGCAACATTCACGTAAATTTATTAGTTAACCCGGATGATAAAATGGAAATGCAAACCGCCGAAAAGTGCCTTAACGATGTCTTTGATCTGGTATTGAGTTTAAACGGCAGCTTGTCCGGTGAACATGGTGTCGGGCTGGAAAAAAGAGATTACATAAAAAAAGAACTGGGGCAAACAGAAATCAGTTTAATGCATCAGATAAAACGGGTATTTGATAAAAACAATATATTAAATCCGGGAAAAACATTACCTGTGGAAGACTCGCCAGAAAAAGCATATACCTGATTCTTTACTATAAAAAAACACTGAATTTTAAGTATCGCCAGTTTAGTTGAATTAGCGAATAATAATTTTAGTCATCAAATCCCCAATAATCCTTTCATTTCGTTAATTTCATCTCTGGCTTCATCTAAAATCTGCATCGCAAATGCCGGATCATGCTTATCGGGAAACAGCTTTTTAAATGCCGGCACTTTATTAATGTCCGGTAAGTTCGCCAGCTGTTTACGCTTTAACTTATCATAAACCTGTGCAATTAAAACCACATCTTCTATATTCAGATCATCACCACTATCGTGATACCAGTGCTCTGCATGACTCACCACATTTAACATTTCATTCGGTAAATCCCAGGACTTTACAACCAACACGCCAACCACCACTCGCAATGAAGATATTAACTGAATAATTTCTTTTTCCGTGGTTACTTCCAAACCGGTTTTTTCTATATAGGTAATTACCGGGATAACACCGATATCGTGAATCAGGCCTGCCAGTAACAGCTCATCAGCATCCAGTGTTTTAATATGTTTTCCGAGCGCATAACAGATGGACGCTATTTCAATACTGTGCGAATAAAATATCTTCATCTGCTTTTTTAAAAAAGGATGACGGGTTTTAAACAGCTGAGCAACACTAAAGCTCAGCACCAGATTACGCGTCATTTTCAGCCCCAGACGAACAATCACATCACGCATACTATGAATAGGGTTTACACCACGGGTTAAGGGGCTATTAGCGACTTTAATTAAGCGCGTGGAAATAGCCGGATCCAGCTCGATAATTTTACTGATTTTATCAATCTCTGCATCGGAATCCTGCATGGCCTTTTTAATGCGCAATGCGATTTCCGGCAGGCTTGGTAGTTTTAGCTGACCGGTTTCAACGCTGTACATAATTTCATGATAAATATTACTTTCAACGTGGTTCATTTGATGACTTAACTCACGCTCATCAATCAGTACTTCTTTTTCAATTAACCGGTTAAACAGGCTACGCTCAAACTGCCATATTTTACAATTAGAATGTATAAATATATAAGTTTCAACTTCTTCTTTTTCTAAAAAAACAGGCCGCAGAGCATCCACTGAATCACTCGTCAGCAACTGCGGTTGCAAGTACTGTTTACAGACATCCAGCTTGCCACTTAATAAATAAAGAATTTGATCCTTACACTCGCTCGCGTATAAAGTATCACCTATTGTATGATCAATAACTTTGCCAGTTTTTGCCAGTTTAATTCGATCCCCGCTGGCAAGATCATTAAACGGAATTAACTGATGAATTTTTTCTTCAAAATTTATTTTAGTGTCAGTCATACAGTCTACATTTTTAACAGGTTCATAATTGCCGAAATTTCCTCATGCGCCTGCTCAAACACATTTTTTGCAAAGTCTGCGCCCTGGTTTCCAGGGTATAACTTTTTAAATGCAGGCACCTGATCAACACCAGGCAAATCATCCAGTTGATGATGTTTCAAGCGATGATATATTTGTGCAATAATCACCATATCGCAGGTATCAATTTCACTGCTTTCGTCACGCTGCCAGTTTTCAAAGCCCTCAACAACCGCGAGTAAATCGCCTGATAAGCCCCAGTATTGAATTACCATGCTGCCGACGGCGACTCGCAAACGATCAATAATTGTATCCAGTTCTTTTTCATCGTTTATCACCAGGCCGGTTTCTTCAATATAGTTCAATATTGGAATAACACCAATTTCATGCAGCAAGCCCGCCAGCAACATATGATCCGGCGATAGTTTGCCACTTGATTTAGACAGTGCAAAACTGATTGCGGCGATATCAACACTGGCATCATATAAATCATGCATGCGTTGATTGAGCATTTTTGACCGGCTGGTGAATAGCTGTTTAATCGCGAAACTGGTAACCAGCTCCCGACTGGTATTCACGCCTAATCGTACAATCGCCGCCTGTATGCTGCAGATTGGATCAACCGCACGATTTAATGGCCCATTAGCTGCATTAATTATGCGCGCCGCCATCGCAGGGTCTGCTGCTACAATTCGGGAAACATCATCCGCGCTGGCATATGGACTAGCTAGCGCTTTTTTGACCTTGATCGCTATTTCCGGCAGGCTGGGTAGCTTTAATTCCCCCATATTGAAGGCATGCATAATTTCAGTGAACAGATTACCTTCAACCTCGCTCATTTCTATCGTTTCAAGCTCTTCACCGCTAATAATTTCCTGCTCTAAAAAAGTATTAAAAAGCTGTTTATCAAACTGTACAACCACACAACCAGATTGAGCTACTACCCTCGATTTATGCTCACCTTCATTAAATAATGGAAAGTACGCCCGCTTATCGCCAGCATCAAGTAGCACCGGCGGGCTGTTAATTTCCAGTAAGTCCAGTTTGCCTCGCACCAGATATACAAACCACCGGTGCTCTTCATTTGCCGATAACTCGTCACCGGCATTTAACTCAAGAAGATGTGACTGGTTGGCTATCTGTAAACGATGCTCGCTTTGTAGCTGCTTGATGGGGACGAGAAATTTCAGAAGCGTATTATCAATTTGCACAATATTCAGGATTCAGATAAGTTTCAGTTAGTACTAAAAGTAGCACATATCAACAATATCATTATGATTTTGCTATATTTATTTACCCGAGCTTACACAAATATTAATGACTATGTGAAACTGAGCAAAGCATTTACAATTAAGCTATAGTATAAATCACATAAACCTATATCCCCGTAAGAGAGAGAGTAGAAATATGACAAAATTCACAACCCGTCTGTACAGCTTATTTATCCTGTTTTTTGTTCTGTTTTCAGGTAGCGTAAATGCTGAAAATTCTAAACAGTTTGGTGATTATGTCATTCACTACAATGCTTTTCGCAGTGACACCCTGACCCCCGAAATCGCCAAAGCCTATTCGCTCACCCGTCGCAATAATCGAATGGTTGTGAATATTACTGTACAAAAAAAGAATGGCGATGTAACCCGTCCGGTAAAAGCCAGTGTAACTGGTTTTGCCAGTAACTTAACCGGACAGATTAAAGACCTGGAGTTTAAGGAAGTGCATGATGGTGAAGCTATTTACTATCTGGCTCAATCTCAGGTCGCCAATCAGGAAACATTAAAATTTGAGATAAAAGCGACACCCGCCGGTGAAACTCTGGTTGCCAAGTTCAAATTCCAGCAAAAGTTTTATACCGACTAATCCTGTTTCCACAAGCATAACAATAGATACACTATATTTTAATATCGGGTCCTGCACAGTTCAGGGCCCGTTTTTTAAGCAAGCATTACGCCGCATCAAATATTCAATATAAATCACCGCTTTCAGCCATACCATCATTGGCTCATTTCCGTTACAATTCACCCCGACAGGTAATCCTGTATATCATTGGTAAAATGATCAGGGCACTGAGCTCCTGAGGATACACAAAACAGCTAAAGGCTAATTAAACTCATGACGAATCAAAGTTCATTTACAAAGGAAGAACTCTTAAAATGCGGCCATGGAGAGCTCTTCGGCCCAGGCAATGCACAACTTCCTGTTGATAATATGCTGATGATGGATCGCATCATCACAATTGATGAAGATGGCGGAGCGTATGGCAA
>CAZHEA010000005.1:0-88505 GCA_964531165.1 uncultured Thiotrichaceae bacterium | reverse complement strand
CTCGGGGTCAGATTCGGCCTTTTTCGAGTCTGACCCCTGTGTGATGCCACCCAAAGCAAATCGGAGTCGGGTGTCGCTCTGCCAGCCTGATCGAAATTACAAAGGGGTCGGAGCCTTGTGAAGCAGGGTCCGACCCCGGGGGAGAAGGTTCGTAAGGCTGGATCCGACCCTGATGGAGAAGGTTTGAATACTCCAGGCTCCGCACATTAGCAATCTCAAACATCCTATGACATAATTCGCCACCCAATTTAAGGTGGTTTTTAGCAGAAAATAAACATGGCTTTAATCGTACAGAAATACGGCGGCACTTCCGTCGGCACTATTGAGCGCATCCAGGCGGTGGCGGATCGTGTAATTGCAACACGTGATAAAGGCAATCAGGTTGTGGTGGTGGTTTCCGCCATGAGCGGTGAGACCAATCGACTGATAGGCCTAGCAAATCAAATAGATACAAAGCTTTCTTTACGTGAAATGGATGTGCTGGTTTCGACTGGTGAGCAGGTGACTATTGCGCTGTTAAGCATGGCGCTTCAGGCAAAAGGCGCAAAAGCTAAATCTTATACCGGCGCGCAAATTAAAATGCTCACTGATGAAGTTCACAGCAAGGCGCGTATTAAAGATATTCAGTGCGGCAATATGCAGGCTGATCTTGATGACGGAAATATTATTGTGGTTGCCGGTTTTCAGGGGGTTGATGAAAGAGGCAATATCACTACATTAGGTCGTGGTGGTTCTGATACGACGGCGGTTGCAATGGCAGCTGCGCTGAAAGCGCAGGAATGTCAGATTTATACCGACGTTGACGGTGTGTATACCACTGACCCCAGAGTCGAGCCTAAAGCCAGAAAATTAGACCGTATTACTTTTGAAGAAATGCTGGAAATGGCCAGCCTGGGTTCAAAGGTGCTACAGATTCGTTCAGTAGAATTTGCGGGTAAATATAATGTTCCCTTACGCGTGCTGTCTTCATTTGAAGAAGGCGAAGGGGTAGGTACACTAATTACAACAGAGGATAATGAAATGGAACAGGCCGTAATTTCCGGTATCGCTTTTAATCGGGACGAAGCCCAGCTAACCATTTCCGGCGTACCGGATCAGCCGGGTATCGCCTCACAAATACTTGGGTCAATAACGGAAGCCAATATAGAAATTGATATGATTGTACAGAATGTGGGCGAAGACGGTACAACGGACTTTACTTTCACGGTACACCGTAATGATTTTGCAATGGCAATTGAATGCCTGCAAAAAACCGGTAAAAAACTTGGCGCTAAAAAAGTTAAGGGTAATGATGCAATTGTTAAAATATCCATAGTGGGAGTAGGGATGCGTTCACATGCCGGTATTGCTTCTAGTATGTTTGCTGCACTGGCTAAGGAAGGAATTAATATCCTGATGATTTCAACATCGGAAATAAAAATTTCAGTGGTTGTGGATGAAAAATATTTAGAATTGGGTGTTAGGACCTTACATAGTGAGTTTGGGCTGGAGCAAAAGCCGGTTTAATTTACAGTGATCGTTGTCACATAATTGTAATAGCTGTGTTATTATTAGCGTGCGGTAGTCAGGGAACTAGGATAAAGAACTCTGCTGCCATTGGTGATTGAATTTTAGGAGTAGTAAAAATGTTGATTTTAACTCGTCGTGTAGGCGAAACACTAATGATTGGTGATGATGTATCCGTGACAGTGCTGGGTGTGAAAGGTAATCAGGTACGTATTGGTATTAATGCACCCAAAGAAGTTTCTGTGCATCGTGAAGAAATTTATGAGCGTATTCAGCGCGAACAGGAAGATCAGAATGCAGGTAATACTGCAACTTAAAAATATTAGTAATTTGGGCTTTACCTGAGATTGGATCAAAGGTATTCTATGCTCCGTCAAAACCGCCGCACTTTGCGGCGGTTTTGTTTAGAAAAGTTAAAGATAGTTGTTAGGAAAATTTGGAGAGCTGGCCGAGTGGCTGACTAAATTGTCTGGAACAATTTGAACATGATGATTGCCTTTTATCATCATGGCCCCGAAGGGGTGGAGGGCAGGAGCCCGGAATAAGGCGCACATTATGCTAACAGTATATATAAACTATTAGCGAAGAATTGGAGAGCTGGCCGAGTGGCTGAAGGCGCACCCCTGCTAAGGGTGTATATTGGAAACAGTATCGAGGGTTCGAATCCCTCGCTCTCCGCCACACATAAAAAAGCCCCGTCTGTGAAAACAGACGGGGCTTTTTTATGTGTGGCTTGATAATAGTTTAAAAGCGTAGGCGTTAGCTAAAGCCAGCTCTACATGCCTTTTTTAGGTGTGGTATCGGTATTTGATTTTTTTAAATACGGGTAGGGGGATTGATGATTCGCACCCCTGTGAATCCCTCCTTCGGAGCACGTAAAAGTATCGCGTCAAAAAATGCTACCCTGCATTTTTTTCGAAATTGTTTCTCATAGGTATTTCAGGCGCACCATACATAAAAAAGCCCCCAACTGAAAAATCAGTTGGGGGCTTTTTTATGTATGGTGCGCCTGAAGGGATTCGAACCCCTGACCGCTCGGTTCGTAGCCGAGTACTCTATCCAGCTGAGCTACAGGCGCAGATCTTCGAGGGCGTGAATTATGGGGAAAAACCGCTTACACGTCAATCTCATTTTAATAAAAAGATAGACTAAATTTCAAAATACTTAAATTTGATTAAATATTCAGCAAAATTTAGGAATAAACATAGTCTAGTCATACTTTCAGGTAATAACATAGCGCCTTTATTAGTGTAGAATGACAAACAAATATAATATTGAATGAATTTTAGAAATTAAGGAGTAGGTGTGAATCAACTATCTGACGTAAAGCTGGCAATTATTGGTTTGGGCTATGTGGGACTTCCACTAGCGGTTGAATTTGGAAAGAAAATGCAGGTGCTAGGTTTTGATATTAACCAGAAGAGGGTTGCTGAGCTTGCAGGGGGTAGCGATAGTACCCTTGAGTGTAGTAGTGACGAGTTAGCTGAAGCGACTCACCTTAGTTATTCTGCCGATGTCGAAGCCTTAAAGGCGTCGAATATTTATATTGTCACCGTACCTACGCCTATTGATAAAAATAAGAATCCTGATTTAACGCCATTAATCGGCGCGAGTAGAATGCTGGGTGGCGTTATATCTAAAGGCGATATCGTTATTTTTGAGTCTACGGTATATCCTGGAGCTACTGAAGAAGACTGTATTCCAGTAATTGAGGAAGTATCAGGGTTGAAGTTTAATGCGGATTTCTATGCGGGTTATAGTCCGGAACGGATAAACCCAGGCGATAAAGAGCACCGGGTCACCACAATCAAAAAAGTAACGTCTGGTTCTACACCTGAAATTGCAACTTTTGTTGATGAGTTATATCAGCAGATTATTACCGCCGGCACCCACAAAGCATCATCAATCAAGGTGGCTGAAGCGGCAAAAGTTATTGAGAATACGCAACGTGATGTCAATATTGCACTGATTAATGAATTGGCACTTATTTTTAACCGCCTTGATATTGATACTGAAGAAGTATTGATTGCAGCAGGCACCAAGTGGAACTTCTTACCGTTTCGACCGGGTCTGGTAGGCGGTCATTGCATCGGTGTCGACCCTTATTACCTGACTCACAAAGCGCAGGAAATTGGTTATAACCCGGAAATGATTTTAGCCGGCCGTCGATTGAATGATCAAATGGGAAGCTACGTGGTTTCTGAAATTGTTAAATTGATGTTACGTAAACGTATTCATATCAGCGATGCAAATATTTTAATGATGGGGTTAACGTTTAAAGAAAACTGCCCTGATTTACGTAATACTCGTGTGACCGATATGATTGAAGAGTTTCAGGATTACGGCGCGAATATAGATGTTTATGACCCATGGGTTGATAAAGATGAAACGGTTAAAGAGTATGGAATTCGCCCGATAGATAAAATGCAGGAAAATAAATACGATGCAATCGTATTAGCCGTGTCACATAGTGAGTTTGTTGAAATGGGTGCGGATGCGATTCATAAGCTGGGTAAAGAAAATCATGTTTTATACGATATTAAATATATTCTTAAAACAGATGAAGTTGACGGACGTTTATAGGAATTTATTGTGACTAAATATGAAGAGATACTAACTAAGCTAAAAACCAGTACTGAAACCTGGCTGGTTACGGGCGTTGCAGGATTTATTGGTTCAAATCTATTAGAAACCCTGCTTAAGCACAATCAGAAAGTTGTTGGTCTAGATAATTTTGAAACCGGGCATCAGCATAATCTGGATAAAGTTGAAGCATTAGTGGGTGAAAGTGCATGGAAAAATTTTACTTTTATCAAGGGTGATATTCGTAATCTTGAAGATTGTAAAAAAGCCTGCAATGGTGTGCAGTATGTCTTGCATCAGGCTGCATTGGGCTCGGTGCCGCGTTCAGTTGAAGATCCGATTACAACCAACACAACTAATATTGATGGTTTTTTAAATATGTTGGTTGCAGCTCGTGATGAAAATGTAAAGCAATTTGTCTACGCTGCATCAAGTTCAACTTATGGCGATCATCCTGACTTACCTAAAGAAGAGGATAAAATTGGTAACCCACTTTCGCCTTATGCCGTAACTAAACTTGTTGATGAACTTTATGCTGGTGTTTTTGCGCGGACTTATGGTTTTAAAACAATTGGCTTAAGGTATTTTAATATTTTTGGTTACCGTCAGGACCCTGCGGGAGCTTATGCTGCGGTTATTCCTAAGTGGGTAGCTGCTATGTTACATAATGAGACTGTATTTATTAATGGTGATGGTGAAACTAGCCGTGATTTTTGTTTCATTGATAATACGGTGCAGGCAAATATTTTATCAGCTATGGCGGATCATCCTGATGCTACAGATCAGGTGTATAACGTAGCATTAAATGACCGGACATCATTAAATGAATTATTTAATGCAATACGGGATGAACTGATTGAACGCTTACCTGACCTTAAAATTCCCGATCCTGAATACAAGGACTTTCGGGCTGGGGATGTTCGACATTCTTTGGCGGATATTTCAAAAGCAAATAAACTTCTTGGGTATGAGCCTAAATATAAAATTGGAGAAGGATTAAAGCTTTCAATGGATTGGTATATAGCTGATCTGCTTAAAAAATAAAACGATAAGAAGTTAAGTTAATATCATGCTTAGAATATTCGGACATTTCATTCCAGCAACAATTGTGTTGTTGATGTTTATTGAGCTAGCGGTGTTATTCGTTTCTGTTTATGCCGGTGCATATGCGAGATTTTTTGATTCAGCGAATATTGCTGCGGATATACAGTTATTACAGCCGCTAAATATTAAAGCTGGTTTTTTTGCAGCAATTATGTGGTTGAGCATGACAGCTGTTGGTCTTCACGCCCGCAATAATGTAGATGATTTTGCAGGAACAATGATACGAATCTTTCTGAGCTTTATGTTGGGTTTGGGGATTATACTTGCAAGTTTCTATATATATCCTGAAATATTTTTAGGTCGAGGCGTTTTTGCCTTTGCGTTATTCATCGCTTTTTTAGGTGTTTTGTTTACGCGCACAATATTTCAAAAACTGGATAACCATAAAGCGTTTCAACGTAGTATGCTGGTTTTGGGTGCTGGGAAAAAAGCCAGGTTAGTTGAAGAAAATATTGAGTATGCAGCTAAGCGTGGTTATGACGTTGTTGGGTTTGTCGATATTGATCAAAATGACATATTGATTGATAAATCAAAGCTTCTCGAAATAAAGTCCACTTTACTGGACCTTTGCCTGGATCATAAGATAGATGAGCTAGTACTCGCGATGGATGACAGGCGAGTTGGGTTTCCTTTGTCAGGGTTATTAGAATGCAAAATGAAAGGCATTGTTGTTCGTGACATACTTGATTCTTTAGAGCGAATTACTGGTCACATAGAGCTTAGTGCATTGCATCCAAGTGCCGTCATATTTTCAGACGGTTTTACCAAAGCAGTATCGGTGAGCTATGTTAAACGTGCATTTGATATTTTTGCTAGCCTGCTGATTTTAACTATTGCAAGCCCAGTTATTCTTCTTACTATAATCTCTATATGGCTTAGTAGTTTTGGCCGGGATCCTATATTCTATCGACAAATCCGTTTAGGTCTTTGTGATGCGCCTTTTGGTGTAATAAAGTTTCGAAGCATGAAAACGGATGCAGAAAAAGATGGCGCACAGTTTGCGCAAAAGAATGATTCCAGAGTTACTCGAATAGGTGCATTTATTCGTAAAACTCGTATTGATGAGTTGCCACAGGTATTTAATGTGCTTAAAGGCGATATGAGTTTTATTGGGCCACGACCGGAACGACCACAGTTTGTATTAGGTTTTGAGCAATCGATACCACATTATTCATTAAGGCATACGGTGAAGCCCGGTATTACTGGTTGGGCTCAAATTTGTTATCCATACGGTGAAACTGAAGAAGATACGAGAAATAAACTACAATACGATTTATATTATATAAAAAATTATAGCTTGTTTCTTGATATGACTATTCTATTTCAAACAGTACAGGTTGTATTGTTTGGTCAAGGTGCGCGTTAAGTCTATTTTGAAGAGGGAATAAATAAGCGCGCTCTTAATGGGGTTTGTGCATCTCTGACCCAGCTTGTAACTTCTCCTTCATGAAAGTGAACTTCGGATTTCCCATAATACCAAATATCCCCGCTAACTTTTGTTGGTGTGCCCTGGATACTTATTACTTCTCCTAGTGTAGAGCCGTTAGTAAAGTAGCTCTTTTCTATATTTATTTTAAAATTTTGTTGTTCATTTATTGTATTCTCAGTCTTCAGGGCTTGCTTGTGGTTCGCAATAGTAGATGTCTTCTCAATAGGCAGGTGTTTTTTTGTAACGCGCTCTTTTGTAGTTGATATTCTGAAGTTGTTGTTTGGCTTTGATATTACAGTTTTTTCTTCTGAGTTGTATTTTGTGTCTTCAGTAGATAAAAGATAAAAAGAGATAATTAAAATCGCAATTGAGCTGAGTGTTAGGGATTTGTATTTTTTGGATTTTGTGTTTGTCGATCTACTGACAGGTGAATGAGGGCGTGGTTTGGTTGTTTGCTTTTTTTGTTTACCATCAGGTGCTTGAGGCTGTGCACTTTTTGCCCGTCTATTAGCATTGATTGAGGGTGTAGCAGGGCTGTTATTGTTTTCAGTTTTTGGTAAGGATCCATATTTACGTTTGTAATTATTTAGCTGATTGTAAGCAATATTGATTTGTTTGATTTTTTCATTTGCAGCTGATTTTTTATCAGAACCATCTTCAAACTTATCGGGATGCCATTTTTGTATTAAGTTTTTATAAGATTTTCGTAATTCAGCCCATTCAGAGTCAGGGTGTACATTGAGTATTTTGTAGCATTTTATATGCGAATATGATTGTTTCATTATTATTTAATCATTAAATTTATACGTAATTATAGTGCATATCTATACTCGACTCAGGGAAATTTTAGGCTGTGAAGGTATTTTCATAATACATCAAATTGTATTTATATGTCGCGAATAAGCTGGTTAATCGAGGCATTAGGCGCGATTATGCATGCATAATAAAACCAAAAAATACGATTTGGAATATTATATCCATAAAAATGATCATGTGAAAATTATCATTCGGTATCACTAGAGGATATTTTCTAATAATACGAACAAACCATATTA
Organism: uncultured Thiotrichaceae bacterium; assembly: GCA_964531165.1. Lineage (GTDB taxonomy): Bacteria > Pseudomonadota > Gammaproteobacteria > SZUA-229 > SZUA-229 > SZUA-229. The sequence continues at coordinate 80,828 of CAZHEA010000005.1, read as the reverse complement.
AACGCTTAGGTTTGGTGCTTTTGGTGTCAGTGGGAAGCCGCTGATACAGGGGATTGACGATAAAGTAGTTATATGTCGGCTTGATCTAAGCACCAACTGATGTAAAAGCGCGAAGTGACTGATTTAACATCATTTATAAGTGGATTTGTGAAGCATAAATTCGTAAAATACATTTTATTTTTATAATAATAATGTTGCACAGAATGCTTCATGTGGATTGTCTAGGTGGGGCTGGCTTTTTACAACATCATGATTTGCTGATAATGGAACTTCAACGGAGAAATAAATGATACATGCTTTACTGATTCGCTTAACGGCCCTGTTTTTGATACTGCTATTAGCCGGGTGTGCATCAGATGCTTATCTTTCGGCAAACTCAAATGTACTGGTCGATCATAATAGTTCTGAGACTATTCTTGAATATCATATAGGCGTTGATGACACGATTGATATTAATGTTTGGCGTAACCCTGAACTGTCAGTGACGGTTCCTGTTAGGCCTGATGGCAAAATATCTATGCCACTGATAGGTGACGTTCATGCTGCGGGTAAAAAACCAGAAGCTGTTGCTGCTATTATTCAAAAGAAGCTTAGTAACTTTGTGCGTGAGCCAAATGTCACATTAATGGTGACAGGCCTGCAAAGTAATGAGTATCTGACACGGCTTCGAATTACCGGTGCAGTTGCAAGTCCGGCATCAATTAACTATCGTCAGGGTATGACCGTACTTGATGCAATTTTATCTGCGGGTAGTGTTACTGATTTTGCAGCACCAAACAGCACAAAACTTTATCGAAAAATTAAGGGTAAAACCAGGGTAATTGATATCTATTTAGGAGATATCCTTTATAAAGGTGAGCTGCTAACCAATATCGAGCTTCGGCCAGGTGATATTTTAACCGTACCAGAACGTTTGTTTTAAGGATTCGGGTTTAATATGATTCACTTACCCTTTGAGGATATTTTACACACTTTGATAGTAGAGGTGGTTGATCGACGTAAAGCTGTCTTTACTGCTTTTGTTATTTTTAGTCTTTTAATTCTGGGTGTCGGTACTATCTGGCCAAAGCGTTACACCTCATTCGGCATCATTCTCGCTGATGATAGCAATATTCTTCAACCTCTTATGGAAGGTTCTGCTGAGACCACACAAACAACAGATTACGTTGGCAATGCTCGTGAGATTATTTTTGGTGAAAAAATAATGCTACAGGTAATTGAAGATGCTGGCTGGCTTAAGGAAGAACGTTCTGAAGTTGAAAAAGAACAGATCAAAAAAGATATCAGAGATAATGTAAAGATAAATAGCATTGGTAATAATTTAATCAAGATAGAGTATCGTGATAGTGATGCGGTACGTGCTTATACTACTGCAAAAAGAATGGCTGAGTTGTTTATTGAAGAAGGTGAAAAATCTAAAATAAATGAAAGTCAGGCTGCATACAATTTTATTGAAAAGCAGGTAAATGAGTACTTAAGTAAATTGACTCAGGTTGAAGAACAATTAAGTGAATTCAGGTCAAATAATCCAGATGCAAGGGCCGGGCTTGAGTCAGAAGTTTCAGATAGAATTGCTAGCCTTACATCTGATATCTCTAGAACACAGCTTGAATTACGTGAAACAGAAATTCGCAGAGATTCATTACAGCTGCAATTGTCCGGTGAGGCGGCTATAACGATTAGTCAGTCAAAAGAAGGTCAGTATCGTTCAAAAATTTCTGATTTACAACAAAGCCTTGAAACATTAAGGCTGGATTATAAAGAAACTTACCCTGATATTGTGAGATTAAAGCACCAGATTAATGATCTTAAAAATTCGATGAGAAATGAGAGACTCAGGCGTCAGGAAGCAAAAAATAAAGCTAGAACAACGGGTGTTAGCTATATTGATGAAGCCATTATATTGAACCCTCTATATCAGAAATTGCGCAGTGATGCTTCGAATACTCAGACGAAGATCGCCACTCTAAATGCCCGAATGGCTGAAATGAATATTATGCTAGAGAATGAATATGAAAGAGCTCGGCGTATACATAGTGGTGAGGTTACACTTGCAAAATTGACTCGTGATTATCAGGTGAATCAGGATATTTATCAGGATTTGTTAAAGCGCATGGAGCGTGCACGAGTATCACGAAATCTGGATAAAGAGAATCAGGGGTTAACTTTCAAAATTCAGGAACCCGCTAAAATACCACTTATACCAACAGGGTTAAGGTTTATTCACTTTGCATTGGCAGGGCTAATAATTGGCTTAGCAATACCAATAGGGATAATTTATTTAATGTTGCAACTGGACCCGAGAATAAGGTACGCACAAATAATCAACGATGAGCTAAATATCCCAGTATTAGCTGAAATTAAGGTGTTAACAAGTAGCGTTGAAGATGCAAGGGCATCAAGAAGCTTACTGTATTTAGCAGGTGGAATCTTAATTGTCATATCTATATATGGAATTATAGGCTGGTTTAAATATGTGGGGCAGATCTGATGAGTAAAATAGAGGATGCTCTTAATAAGGCCAAACGTAACCTGAGCAGAGACGATACAGGTATAAAAGCTCTTCATGGTAACCATGCGAAGCCGTCCGATAAAAAAGATTTAGTTTCTATTAATGCAGGAACCAGAGAGTTGCGGCATGAGCCGTCAATCAAAGAAATTGCATTAATGGAGAGTGGAGAAATATTTGATAATTCAAAATTATCAGATTTAAAAATCATCTACTCTGAAATGACTGATAATAAGACTGCAAATACATTCAGGGACTTAAGAACTAAGCTTATTCAAAAAAATCAGGGAAAAAACTTTATTGTGCTCGTCACTTCATGTGTACCTGATATAGATAGTTCGTCAACGTCTCTTAATATCGCAACAGCATTTTCATTTGATGAAAGTAAAACTTCATTATTAATTGATTGTAATTTGAATAATCCAAAACTGGATTCAGTTTTACATATGGATGCCGACAAAGGATTAACCGATTATCTTGAAAATGAATCGATACAGGTCGACACTATAATGCATAAAACGGGAATTAAGCGCTTAAAAATAATTCCTGCAGGCACAGCAAGGGAGACAGCTACAGAGTACTTTACTTCATTACGAATGCGTGAATTAATGAGTGGTTTATTAGCTAGATATTCTGATCGTTATATATTTTTAGATGCAGCGCCAATTACAGAATCAGCTGATACAAGAATTTTAGTTGAATTGTGTGACTTTGTAATACTTGTTGTTCCATATGGTGCAGCAACAGCGGGTAAAGTAAAAGAAGCAGCGGAAGCAATCGGTAAAGATAAACTTCTAGGCGTGGTATTCAATGATAAGCCTAAATTACCAAAGTTCAGGCTACCAAAATTATTTAAGTTCTAAATAATAGTCATAGATAATGATTGCAATGACTAGACCTATTAAGAATTTGAGCATGATATTTTTGTTAATGCTACCTTTTAATCTATCTGCTGCTAAGGTGGGTTATACAGCGGGTGTTGCATTTGCAAGTTATGACAACGTGGATCTTGTGCCTGTGCCAGTTAGTGGTGAGACATCTATAGCCTTAAATGGTGGGATTTCAGTTTTAGAAGATAATGCCGAATTCTATACAAATATTGCTGCATCGATTAGATCAATCAATTATAAAAATGATATTATACCTGATGAGAATATCGGCGGTTTAAATGCAAATATTATATGGCGAATAATGCCAGGAAGATTTGAATGGTTCTTAGACGATATCTTTACACAAACGGCTATTGATACGCAGGCAAGCAACACTCCGACTAACAGACAAAATATAAATGTATTTTCTACGGGGCCTAATTACAATATAAGAATTAATGCAAGGAATAGCATTTCACTAGAAGCACGGGCAGAAAGCTTCACGTATGAAGAAAATCTGGATAACAATAGAGCGACGTTAGCTGCTCGCTGGCAATTTAGGTTTAATTCGGCGTTAACTGTAGCAATAAATGATGAGGCGGAGACAACTCGATTTAAAGATACTATAGTGAATGCTGATTTCAATCGAAATGATGTTTTCTTAAGTTTTGATTATATTAAAGGGGTTAATACTTTTTCTGCTGAGTATGGCTCGACTTTAATAGTTAACGATAATATTGCTGACATAGATGAAGGTCGATATTTATTTTCATTTACAAATGCCAGAACACGCACTTCTTTGTTACGTTTTTTTTATGAAAATGTAACATCTGATACAGGTCGACAAATTACAGGCAGTGCACTGAGTGATAGTGTCGATGATTCAACTAATAATACAGCTGCTAATGATGTATTTACTAATGAATTATTAAGCCTTCAATATATAAAAACATTATCGAGTAGTACAGTTACATTTCAACTTGATGGGCTGGAAAGAGACTATAAAAGACAGGACAATCTTGATGTGATTAATTTGTCGGCCTTTATAAGAGGGCGATGGGTCCTAAAGGGGCGTAATTATATTACGTATAGTCTGAGCTATACAAATTCTGAATACCAGGATCCTGCCGAAAATCGTGAAGATGATGATTATCTATATTCAATATCTTATACGCATTCACTTCGACGTAATATGAATGTTGCACTTGATGTGCTATCTCTTGAGCGAGTGAGTACAGTGGAAAGTGAGAATTATGAAGACTTAAGATTTATCATATCTCTAAATTATACTTTATTATAAAGGACACCATGCTATGTATATGGAGTATTTTGGATTAAAAGATTATCCATTCCGTATTACACCAGATACCGATTACCTGTATATGAGTTCAGCTCACTCAAGAGCAAAGGCATATATGGAATATGCTATTTTTAATCGCGAGGGATTTGTGGTTATTACAGGCGAGATTGGTTCAGGCAAAACTACCCTCATAAAAAAGCTACTTATAGAATTAGATAAGAATGTTCTTGTGGCAAAAATATTTCAAACACAGCTTGATGAAGTTGAGCTGCTTCAGGCTATCCTGGTTGAATTTGGTTTGAATCCATTTGCAGCAAAGAAAGTCGAGTTGTTAAGCATGCTTAATCAGTTTTTAGTAAATAGCTATCTTGACGGAAAACAGATACTACTGATCATAGATGATGCTCAGAATCTAAGTAAAAGAGTGTTAGAAGAAATTACAATGCTCTCTAGTGTTGAAACACAAAAAGAAAAAATACTACATGTAATACTTGTTGGCCAGCCTGAGCTAAATTACAAGCTTGAAGCACCAGATATGGAACAGTTAAGGCAGCGGATAAGTCTGAAATATCATGTTAGAACTTTATCAGAAGAAGAAACAGGTGAGTACATTGTTCATCGTCTAAAAGTTGCAGGGTCTGAAGGAGTGTTGTTTCCAACCGAGCTTTATAAAACTATTTATGAGCATACCAAAGGTACACCCAGACTAATTAACACGCTTTGTGATACGGCTTTAACCTGTGCATTTGCTAGCGACCGCAGTGTAATTAGTGACGAAGAAATAGTTAGTGCAATCAGTGAATTGCAGTGGGGTGAAGAAAAGACCAACTATAACAGTTCGCATGATGATACATCGCTATATGAAGTGAATGCTATTGATGAGGATTTAGATGTGGCTGATGTTCGGGATTTGATTCAGGAAGCATATGGACCTATCTCATCACGAGCACTAGTTGAGATATCCAGACAGTTAAAAAGAATTGCAGATAGCATTGAGCTTAAAAATAGCTAGAATATATCCTCAAGCAGAGCCTTTAATAGTGTGAAATTTTGAGCGTAAGAGTGGAATGAAAAGTAAAAGAGAAATAGTTGCTGGTTTACTGGACATGCTTGGGTTTTTCGATGTTTTAAATTTCATTTTTTTTAACAAAGAGAAAGTGATAGTTTTAGCATATCATAGAATTTTTGATTATAATGATGATGATTGCTTATTTGATAAAGAGCTAATAAGTGCGACATGTGAAGATTTTGATTGGCAAATTAGATATATTAAAAAAAATTACAATGTTATATCGTTAGATGAGTTTTCAGATATTGTAAATAACAATGCAAAAATCAAGAAAAAATCCGTTTTAATTACATTTGATGATGGTTTTTCAGATAATTACTATAATGCTTTCCCTGTTTTAAAAAAACATGTAACTCCTGCTACTTTTTTTATTAGCACCGATTACATAAATCAAAAATGCTTGTTCTGGTTTGATAAAGTTGCATATATTATTAAGGCAACCTCACATTGTGAGGTCTGTTTCTCATGGCTTGATGAGAAAGTATCTATCTCTCCAGACTTAAATGGACGTGATGAATTAATTAAGCAGGTTTTATCTAAATTGAAACAGGTTGATAATGATGACAGGCTTGTGTTAATTAATGAAATTCAGGAAAAACTAGGTTTTAATGACTCTGTTGAAACTGTGTCCTCGAACTATCCTATGACCTGGGAAAACGTTATAGAAATGAATAACAATGGAATGAGTTTTGGTTCGCATTCTGTAACACATCCTATACTCTCTAAAGTCAGCAACAGTGAACTGCATGACGAGCTTTTTGACTCCAAAGCGATCATTGAAAAAAAATTAAATACACATTGTGAAAGTCTGGCTTATCCATCTGGTAAAGAAGGTACATTTAGTCTCGTTGTTCAGGATATGGCAAAAAGCATGGGTTATAAATTAGGCTTTGCATATATGCAGGGTGTTAATTATAGAAGTACTATGAATTCCTTTTCTATAAAAAGACTTTGTGTTGAAAGATACACATCAAAAAAATGTTTTTCAATACAGCTTAAAGCTCCCTGGTTTTTTTGATGCTTGATAAAGTTGATATTGAGGCAAACAAAAGAAGAAACTTTCTCGTCAATATTTCTTTGCTTTATATAATGTTCACTGTAGTTCGTCCACATGAGTATATTCCAGAATTGATGGATATACCTTTTATGCCTGTACTGATGATAGCAGGTATACTCATGTTTCCATTTGCACGGCATGATAGAAGCAAAGTAATACAAAATAAATTGATCATAATGTTTATTTTATTTATGTTTGTATCAATAACTTTGTCAGGCTGGCTTGGTGGTGTAGAGGAAATAATTAAAAAATTTTTACCCATTGTACTTTTGTACTTTTTTATTGTCGATGCATTCGATTCGTCTGAAAAGCTTTCTAAACTAATGAGGCTATTAGCAATATGTGCATTTGTATTGGCTCTACACGGAATTCAGCAAGCTCAAAATGGTTTTGGCTGGACTGGAGCTGGATTGGTACAAGGCAGAATTAGTTATATTGGGATATTGAATGACCCTAATGATTTAGGTATGTTTTTTGTAATATCAATCCCGTCATACCTATATTTTATAAAAAATTCAGAAGGGAAATTTGCACGTTTAATATATATTTTAGGCATTTTGACAGTTGTATATGCAATTGTGCTTACAACTTCAAGGGGAGCTATGCTTGCTGTTGGTGCAATGGGAGGAGTTTATGCGCTTAAAAAATACGGAAAGCTATACACCCTTATAGCGGGACTGGTGTTTATTGTTGGTCTTTTAAGTATGCCAAGCCGAGTATCTGAAATTGATGCAAGTGAAGAATCTGCACAGGGAAGGGTTGAAGCGTGGTATGAAGGCTATCAAATGCTGATCTATCACCCGCTAACTGGAGTTGGGCCGGGAAATTTCACCGAACATAATTATCTTACTGCTCATAATTCATATGTGCTGGTCATGGCTGAGTTGGGTGTAATAGGGTATGTCATATGGGTGTTGTTCTGGGGGATAACATTGAATATGATGCTTAATATTGGATCAGCATTAGAGAAGAAAAGTCTCGAAGAGGATAACGGTGATAATGAAAGTATTTATAAGAAAGATTTTGAGATAACATATGCACTTGCTTTTTCAATTTTGGGCTTTTTGATACCCGCATTTTTTCTCAGTAGAAGTTACAATATTTTATTATATATTCTATGCGCAGCCAGTGTTGCTAACTATATTAATTTAAGAATAAAATTTCCAAATATCATAAATGATGACTTTATGCCGTCAACTTATACAAATAAAATTATGGCGTATGCTTTTGCTAGTATTATAGGGTTATATTTTGTTGTTAAAGTCCTATTAGCTATATCGTAAATGTGAATTATTTATGTCAGTAATCAATCAAACATTCTACTCATCAATATCAATTTATGTTGAGTACTTTCTAGGTCTATTAATTTCTATATTGGTGGCGAGGTCATTAGGTGCTACTGCATACGGTGATTACGCTTTCATTATTTGGGTCTGCTCGTTACTTATTGTACTAATGAATGGCGGTGTGACTACAGCTGTTATTAAGTTTTTGGCTGAAGAACGAGGTAAGCAGGTAGTTGGTAACACTAGAAGTATCTTTGTCTATTTTAGAAAAATCCAGAATTTCAAAGCTATTGTTCTTATAACTATGTTTTTTGCTTTAGGATATTTCTACTGGGACTCTTTATTTAGAAACATTTCAATATATTTTCTTGTTCCTTTTTTAGTTGCTGTTTATTTTAAAGCGTCATATATGTTCTATATATCAGCAGCTAAAGGAATTGATAAATTTAGCTTAATAGCTAAGCTGGTAACAATTGTAAGCCCTATTAATTTGTTAGTAGTTATAGTTTTGTTTTTTACTGGTAAAGGTATTAATGAGTTTTTATTGTTATATATATTTATCAGTTTGATTTACTTTTTACTAGCCAGACGTTATATATCTAGTTTGTTCACTGGTGAGATATATGAGCTGCCAGATGCAATTAAAATAAGAACTGTACATCATTTGAAAGTGGTCTCTGCAAATGTGATTTTAGGTTTTTTAGTATTCAAGCAATCTGAAATTGCATTTCTTAATTTTATGTCAACAAAAGAAAATGTTGCATATTATAATATTGGACATGCACTTGCTGGAGCCATGGTATTGTTAGTTCCAGGAGTTTATAGTGCTGTGCTTCTGCCGTTGATGTCAAAAATAGGCGTTAATAATAAAGGCGATTTGGCAGATGTTCTGGTCTCTTCCTCGCGTTATCTGTTTGCACTGACAATACCTGTTACCTTATTAGGTATATTGTATTCTAGTGAAATAATATTTGTAATGTATGGTAGTGATTACAGTGAAGCCGTTTTTCCACTTAAAATTTGTCTGATAAACGCTTCTATGTATAGCATAGCGACAGCTGCTATAAGCTTTCATATGAGCTCGGATAGACAGAAGCTGATGCTAAAAATTATGATTTTTGCAGCTATACTTAATATTATATTAGATTATTTTTTGATTAAATCCTTTGGGTTGGAGGGGGCGCTTTATGCTGCTCTTATATCGACATTTAGTGTGTCAGTTCTAATAATTTATACAGCATCCACATATTTGACAGTGAATTTACAGCTAGCGGTAATAAGTCGCATATTATTGGCGGGTTTACTTTCATTGGTTATTCCAGTGTTATTGAGCAATGTTATGTCTCCATTATTATCGGTTGCAGTTGGCACGGTGTTTTTTGGTGTTTTTTATCTAGTCATTACTGTTTTGTTCAAATGCTGGAATTTAGATGATTTGAAATTAGTGAGATATTTAATTGAGCGCATTACGCGATCAGAAATAAACTATTTCACAAAAATTGTAGATTATGCAATAGATAAAAACATGTATTTGCAAGTAAAAAGTAATAGTCGTGATAAATGATATGAAAAAGAAAAAAATACTATTTTTGGTTTTAAGTCTGGAAGTTGGTGGTCTCGAAAAGATGGTTATAGATTTGGCTAAAGGAATGTCAAAGCACTATGATATTGTCTTGTGTTGTCTTGAAAACAAAGGCAGCTTGATTAATGAGATGGACGAGTACATCTCAGATTTAATCGTTTTAGACAAAAAGCCCGGTATTCAATTAGGGCTGGTTTTAAAAATAGCTAAAATCATAATAAAGTACAATATCAGCATTGTGCATACACATAACTCCGGGCCACATTTTTATGGTGCATTATCTTCTTTTGTAATGCCAGGCTGTAAACTTGTTCATACAAAGCATGGTCGTAATAAACCTGATGATAAAGGTAGGGTTTTATTAAATCGAATAGCTTCAATTTTGTCGGATAGAGTTGTAACCGTTTCTGAAGATGCCAGAAAATTAGCAGTTGAGTTTGAAAAGTCCCCTGCGAATAAAACTGTCATGATAGAAAATGGGGTTGATTTAGAACCTTATCTAAGTGCAGCTGAATGTAGTTTTCCCGAGTTTAATTCCGATTCAATCAATATAATTCACGTTGGCCGGTTGTCACAGGAAAAAGGTCAGGACACGCTTCTAAATACGATGTACCTGTTTTTAAATAAATACCCTACAAGCAAATTGCATATAGTTGGCGATGGCCCTGAGAGACAAAGCCTTGAAAAAATAAGTCAGGAATTAAACCTCAGCGAAGCAGTAAAGTTTTATGGTAACAGGTCTGATGTGTCTCTATTGCTTAAACAGGCAGATTGGTTTGCTTTAACTTCGCATACAGAAGGAATGCCAATTGCTGTTATAGAGGCTTTAGCTTCATCTTTGCCAATTATATCGACTGATGTTGGTGGGTTAAGCGAAATGATAACTAATGGAGAAAACGGTTTTTTGATTGAGGGCCGTGATGCTTCAGATATTTGTGATGCATGGTTAAAGCTTGCAGCAGATGTAGAGTTACTTAAAGTTATGGGTGAGAATGCAAGAAACACTGCGATTAATAAGTATAATTTGTCTAGCATGATTGATAAATATCGGAAGGTATATAGAGAATTAGGTTGCTAAAATGAATTTAATTGTGATAACAAATTTATTCCCTAATCCACTGGAGCCTCATCGTTCTCCTTTTAATTTAAAACAAATTAGAGCTCTTGCGAATAATCATGATGTGACTGTTGTTTCCCCTGTGTCCTGGGTTTCAAAAATTAAAAATGCAATTAAATTTAAAAGTTTATCTCTATATAAAATATCGAAATATCAAAACATAGAAGTACGTTATCCAACATACTACTATTTCCCAGGTATGTTGAGATATTTAAATGGTTATTTTATGTTTTTTTCAATCTATAGAACGGTTATGAAAATACATAATGTAGATAAAGCTACTTTTTTAGCTACCTGGCTCTATCCAGATGCATTTTCTACGATGTTGTTGGCTAATAAGCTAAGTGCTAACTGTTTTGTTAAGGTTCATGGTACCGATGTAGAAGAAGCAGTAAGCTCTGATTCGAAAAAGAAGCAATCAATTAAAGTTTTACAAAATGTTGATGCTGTTGTTTCCGTAAGTGAATACCTTAAAACTATTTTAAGCTCTCTTTGCCCGGCTACAAAAATATTTACTATCTATAATGGTATTGATAAAGAGCTGTTTAATACTTCTGTTGATCAGGCTGATCGTCCTCAGGAGTTGAGAGGGTATGTAGGTAAAGTAGGCTTGTTTGTAGGTAATTTCAAAAAGGAGAAAGGCGTTTTAGACTTTTTGAGTATTTTTGATGCGGATTATTGTATAAAGCATTCACTTAAAGTTGTTTTAATTGGAGGTGGTGCTGAGTTACAAACAATGTCTGATTTGATAGCCACTAAAAAATTAACGGAACATGTTCTCATTTTATCTAAACTGTCACCCGAAAAAATTTCCCACTGGTATAAATTTTCAGATTTTACCTGTTTACCAAGTTATCATGAGGGGTTGCCAAATGTTCTATTAGAGTCTGTGGCTTGTGGTACACCAGTAGTCGCATCAAAAGTTGGTGGTATACCTGAAATCATAAATGATAAAAATGGTAGGCTTGTTGATGCTGGAGACATTGTTTCTCTTAAAGAGAGTGTTTCAGATGTTATTTCTACTACATGGGATAGGGTGTTAGTTAATGAGTCTATAAAGTTTTCTACATGGGATGAAAATGCAGCCGCTATAAATAAAGTAATTGAGTTGGATGTATGAACGGTAAAATATATAGAATTTTGAGAAGAATGACTCTTCTGCTTCTTCCCAATACTAAGGTTATATTTAAAGAAAACACTGATAAAAAAGTAATATATTTAACATTTGATGATGGTCCGAATGTTGGATATACATCTAGTTTTTTAGCTTTGCTTGATAAATTTTCTGTAAAAGCTACGTTTTTTTTGGTCGGTGAATGTGTAAATGAAAATTTTGACATTGCTAAGTCAATAAGTGATAAAGGTCATTATATTTGTAACCATACGATGGAGCATAATGATTTTTCAAAACTTAGTTCTGTCGATCAAATAAAATCTGTAATGAAGCTAAATTCTATTCTTAACTCAATTGATGGTGTAGCGATTAGACATTTCCGTCCGCCAAGAGGTGAGATGACGTTTTCTTTTATAGCAAAAATGTTGAAGATAAAAGTACCAATTGCTATGTGGTCACGTGATAGCCTGGATTATCAAGGCTTATGTGGTGAGGAGATATTCAGGAAATTTGAACTATCAACTGTCAGTAATGGTGATGTTATTCTATTTCATGATGACAATAATAACTCACTGGATGCTTTAAAATTACTATTGCCATATTGGATAGAAAGAGGCTACCAGTTTGATACATTGAAGAGGGCTTTGTAGTGAAAATAATTTATCATCATAGAACACAGGCAAAAGGCGCTGAAGGTGTTCATATAAACGAGACTGTAAATGCACTTGAAGATCTAGGGCATAGTGTGAGTGTTGTTTCATTATTAAAGGGTAATGTTTCCACTGATAAAACATCGGATAATGTGCAGCAAAAGGTTAGAAAAGATGGTTTTAGTACTGTCATACTAAAGTTTATCTCTAAGAATATTCCTGAGTTTGCATTTGAGATGCTTGAAATGCTGTATAATGTTTTTTCATTTATATACTTATGTTATAACATTTTAAAGTTTAAACCTGATTTTATTTACGAAAGATATTCTCTTTTTATGATCTCTGGTGTTCTGGCCTCAAAAGTATTTGGTATACCAATTATAATTGAAGTGAATGATTCTGCTATTGTTCAGCGTGTAAGGCCGTTGCACTTTAAAGGTGTCGCAAAGCGTTTTGAAAGATTTATATTCAAATATTGCTCAGGCCTTGTGTTTATATCAAATGAGTTTCTACAAACTGTATTGTCTAATTATGACGATGTGTCTGATACTATAATTTTACCAAATGCTGCTAATATTAAAACATTTAACAGTGAGTTGTTTGATTCTTCTGATTTAGTTGCCAGATATGATTTGAAAGGTAAAGTGGTTTGCGGCTATGTTGGTGCGTTTGTAGAGTGGCATGGTATTCATACTTTTGTTAAAGAAATTGCTTCCGAGCTTAAGTCTAATCCAGAGCTGATACTTTTATTGGTGGGTGATGGTGTGTGTTATGAAGAGATAGACTGTTTTGTTAAAGATCAAAATTTGGAAAAAAGTGTGATACTGACTGGTCGTGTTAATCATGAGTCTGTGCCTGAGTTAATAAATGTAATGGATTTTTCAATATTACCTAATTCAAATATGTATGGTTCACCAATGAAAATATTTGAATTTATGTCTATGAGCGTCCCTGTTATTTCACCTGATTATCCACCAATCGTCGAAGTCATTGATGACGGTAAAACAGGTTGGATATTTGAGAAAAATAATTATGCACAAGCCGTTAGAAAAACAATTGATGTTTTTAATAATAATGAAGAAAGAAAAAAAGTTGGTAGTTCCGCTCTGCACTATATAAATTCAAGCAGAACCTGGGGACATAATGCAGAAGACATTATTCAATTATATGAAGGCGTCAAATGATATTACAGCAAGATTTGTCATATAAACAAAAAATATATGAGGATTCAGTTGGTAGAAATGTTTCAATATATAAAATATTTTTATCTGATGGTACATCTGCCGTTATTCTTTATAGAACTATGCGTTGGTTCGAAAGTCATAATTTAAAATTATTCGCCTATTTTTTTCAATATTTGAATAAGCTTTTAAATCATTGTGTAATCGGTATCAGTGCTGATTTTGATGAGGGTTTCGTTTTGTTACACCCTACAGGTGTTATAATCAACTCAAGCGTTAAGGGCGGTAAAAATATTGCTATTGAAAGCGGGGTTGTCATCGGAGAAGAAAAATCTGGTTTCCCTGAATTAGGTGATAATATTTTTGTGGGCTCAGGCGCTAAAATAATTGGTGATTTAACGATAGGCAATAATGTGAAAGTCGGTGCTAATGCAGTGGTCGTGAAAAGTATACCTAATGATGTCACAGTTGTTGGCGTTCCCGCACGAGTTCTGCGAGCAGCTAAGGAAAAGTAATGGGTATTTTACAACTTGTTTTTTTTATGTCGGTTTTTTTAATTATTTATACGTATTTGTTGTATCCAGTATTGCTTGTGTTTATAAATATGATTTTACAAGCTATTCGTGATATCAAGTACGTTAATAAAAATATTGAACGCCGGATTAACAACACTATAGACAATCCACAAGTCGCAATTGTTATTGCAGCATTTAATGAAGAAAAACATATTGCTGAAAGAGTTGAAAATCTACTGACTATCGATTATCCCGAGGATAAATATAAAATATATATCGGCTCTGATGCGAGTGATGATGGTACTAACGAAATATTGCATGCTATTAAAAATGATAGATTGGTGTTTTTTGATTTTAAAGAAAGGCGCGGTAAAGTATCGGTTATAAATGAAATAATTGATTCTGTTTCAGAGGAAATCATCATTTTATCTGATGCGAATACCATGTTTGATGATCAGGTGGTTAATAAGTTGGTCAGACATTTTGTGGATGAAAATGTTGGTGCTGTCTGTGGAAAGCTAAAGTTAATTGATGTTAATGGTGATAATGCTGATGGTATGTATTGGAAAATTGAAAATGTACTTAAGTTTTATGAAGGAAGGATAGGTGCTCTCTTAGGTGCAAATGGTGCCAACTATGCGATTAGGAAGTCATTTTACACTGCAATACCGACAGATACTATAGTTGATGATTTTACTATAGTAATGAATCTTGCTGAAAATAATCATACTGTTGTGTATGAGCCTGAAGCAATATCAATTGAAGAAGTCGCACCAAATGTAGAGGATGAGTTTAAGAGAAGGATTCGAATCGGCCTTGGGAATTATCAGGCTTTAGCCCGGCTTAAGAAATCAATAATGCCCAGACTGACTTTAAGGTTTTTCGCGTATATTTCACATAAAGTTTTCCGCTGGTTTGTTCCACACTTCATGGTTTTGGCGTTTGTCAGTTCATTGCTGTTAATAGGCAATGAATTATTTATGTTACTGTTTATAGCTCAATTATTGTTTTATATTTATGCTTTCATGGCTTTTTTCTGGAAAGAAAGAATGCCTCTTTATTCGCTGATGAAATTGCCGGTGTTCATTGCATCACTAAATGCTGCTTTTGCAGTTTCATTTTTTAAATTATTTTTTTCTACCTCATCCGGTGTTTGGAACAGGACAAGTAGGTAAATTGGTGCAATAAAATGTTTATATATTTTGTTTTTTTGTTTGTTTTGTTAAGTGTATTGTTTTTGGTTGTCACCTATAAAAAAAATATAATTTGGTGGTTACCAAGCTATATAATGGGTGTTCTATCGCGGCCGACAGTCAAAGGTAAGCCTGTACATATTATGTTCTGTTTTGTAGATCATTTTGAGCCGGCCTGGAGAACAAAAGATATTGAGGTTGAAAGGCAAAGAGTCGATAGGTGGCATGACGGATACCCGAAAATGGCAGATGGCCATAAAGATGCTGATGGGTGCTTTCCTAAGCATACTTTCTTTTATCCAGAGGAAGAATATCGAGAAGAACATTTAAGTAAAATATCTGATTTATGTGAGCGTGGTTATGGTGAGGTTGAAATACACCTTCATCATCATGATGATACAGAAACCAACTTTAGAGATACCATAAATTCTTTTAAAGATACGTTGAATGATAAACATGGAATGTTATCAAAAGATAGTGCAGGGGATATAAAATATGTTTTTATACACGGCAACTGGGCGTTAGATAATTCAGACCCAACCGGTAATAATTGTGGTATTAATAATGAGCTTATACTGCTAAATGAAACAGGTTGTATTGGTGATATGACATACCCTTCTGCGCCACACCCCACGCAACCTAGTAAAGTTAACTCTATTTATATGGCAGTTGATGACGCTCATAAACCAAAATCATTTAATAGCGGTATTGATGTTCAGGTTGGTGTAGATATGGTTGGTGATACTCTTATGGTTGAGGGACCCCTGGGATTTGATTTCTATAACGCAAAATGGGGTTTGATGCCTCGAATTGAAAATGGTGATATTAGAAAAACTCAGCCTCCTACTAATCATCGGGTTGATAACTGGGTAAATAGACACATTCATGTCAAAGGTCGTGAAGACTGGGTATTTATTAAAATCCATACTCATGGAACTCAGGACTCTGATATGGATACGTTATTGTGTGATAAAATGAGTGATATGCACGATTACTTGGAATCAAAGTATAACGATGGTGAAAACTATGTTTTGCATTATGTTTCTGCTCGTGAAATGATTAATATTGTTCATGCTGCTCGTGACGGTAAAGATGAAAATCCTAATTTATATCGTGACTATAAATATACAATATCGTATTAATCATGCATGTTAGTGGATAAATAAAGTTGTCTGATTTAAGATTTAAAAATACATTTATATGGCTCTTACAGAACTTTTTACTGATTTTTATTTTTTGGTTTGTTTTGGAGAACGTTCAGGCTAACGCTGCTCAACATAAAAATTATTCAATTAACAGCAATTCGCCTTATCCGCTATTTTTAAAGTCATTTAATTTTAAAAGCAACAAGTTACAGACCAGTTCACAGTGGAGCAGGCTTTTCTATTTCTGTGATCATAATAATAATCCTGACTGGGATTATCAGGGTAGTGAGTCGTATCGTTACGCTGTTAACTTTGCGCTTTGCTATCAGGTAAAAATGTCTTTAGGTATGCAGGATGATGCCTATGTATATGCTGAAAAATCACTCCATATTTTAAATAATAATCTTCTGCCATTTATCAATTATAAAAATGATAGTGGTTATGGTATCCGAAACTATGGCCCGGCTCTGGCGCTAGTTTATAGCTGGTTGCATAGTTATCCCGGTTTCTTACCTGAAGTTAAAAAAAGTACAAGAATAAGAATGAGTGAGTGGTTGAGCTGGTTCTCTGAGAAGGGTTATTCTAATAATCAGCCAGTTGCGAATTATCATGCTGGCTATGTTCTGGCTTCAACCCTTATCGGTGTTGCAACGTATCATGATAACAATAATGGTGCTGAGGCTTTTAAAAATACTGTTTTACTTTTTAATAACAGCAAGAAGTTGTTTGATGCAATAATGCCTGGGGGGCACTGGCCTGAAGGCTGGAGTTATGGTGTTGGGGTATATGATGCTTATGCATTGTCTACTTTGGCATTGACTGAAGCAACTAATATGTCTGGTTTTAAGGATTTTAAATGGTTAAAAAATAATATTTATTTAAAATCTGCTGCCCTGACACCTGATGGTAAGTATTTTTATGATGACGGGCTGTGGAGTTTAAATCGTCATGGCGTGCCAACTGTTACAGATATGTACACAGCTGGTTATTTGTATAACTGGACGTCTGTTGTTGGGTTGCGTGCCAGGCAATATTTACATGATGCCAAAACAAATGAAAAAGTTAGTGAATGGAAATCATTTATTTTTTCTAATTTGGATAAAGACAGTAAAAAATCAGGTATTCATTCACAATCAGCTAGTTCTTATATGGCTACCGGTCTCGGTCTCGTCTTAATGAGGGATAGTAGTGATGGCGAGTCATCAACTTGGGGTAGTTTTATCAGTGGACCATATCTTTCATACCAAAGAGAGCAGGACCTGGATCAGGGACATATGGAAATTTATAAGTCAGCACCGCTATTGATTGATGCAGGGCATGGTTTGTATAATCCCGATAATTTAAAGGCTACGAAGTTACATAATACTTATACATTAACTGGGCGCACAGATGTTGATTATGATGCCCAAAGAAGCTTTGCAAATATAAAGGATTGTAAAAAAAGAGATATAGGTATTAAGCAGTACTCAGAGATGGACGATGGTCTATTAATAAGTGGTGAATTTTCTAATGCTTATCGAGCCGCTCCTGCCTGGGATGAAAAGTGTAAAATAGCACCATTGAAAAAATTGACTAGAACTATATTTTATTTAAGACCGAATTTATTTTTTATATTTGATCATATAGTCAAAACTTCCAGCCAGTCTAAGGTTGTTCCTCATTTTAATCTTAACTTTCCGACAATGCCAGATAAGCTATCGTCTGACAGTCGCAAACTTGAAGTTAATAACCTTACAGGGCGATTGCATGTTGAAACTATTTTTCCAGAAAAATCGGTTAGTATTTTACAGTCAGGCGCTAAGTCAGGGGCATTAATTGAATCCTGGCACCTAGACGTGTCTAATCCAGACAATACGTTAATGGCCTATAGTTTCTTGCATGTGATAAGGGCTGGACTAAATAATAGTAATTATAAACCACCTGTTACAATTTCAATAAAAGGTGAGAATATATTGGGTGTTTTGTTAGGAGGGCTTATATCTTCTGAGTTAAAAAATAATGCAGAGGTTGTAGTACTATTTGCTGATGTTAAGGCAAAAAAATCTAATTTAAAGTTATCTTATAAACTAGCTAAAGCTTTAAAAAGTAGAGTTACTTATGTCTTTAATTTGCAGCCTGATACCCGATATAAAGTTGAGGTAGAAAAGTCCGATAACAATATATCGACTGTTTCAATCAAACACGGCCCTGTAGGTATACTCAGTAACCCACAGGGTGTGCTTAAATTTTAGTGTGTTTCTGAATGAGTAATTATCAATAATTATCTGAGTAAATCATCTGCCATGCTATTTATATATTCTTCTATTGCTGTATAGCCTGAACTCATAACAGTATTACTATCTGGCTGGGAAACTGACAGGTTATTTGCACTTTCCCAGGCATCTGGCATGCCGTCATTATCAGTATCTAGTGGGGGAGTTGTAGCGGTAAGTCCCTGTAATAGGTTGTTGGGAATGCGAGTACCCCATGAGCCAGTTCGATCACGTACTTCCTGAACATTGTCTACAGTCATGATATCTCTGGGGAATGCCCCGACAGATGAAAGTACTGAATCGTAACTAGCGGTTGCACTGGAGGTTGTAATACCTATTACATCAAATACATAAATTGATGATGAACGGGCAGTGCTTGAGTCCCACCCCCAGTCTATATTATCAAAACTTGGGTGTGTTAATGGGGTTGCCCATGGGTTATCGACATTGCCAACTAGCTTTCCCGGGTCATCAATATAGTTATTGTTAAGAAAATATCCTAAAGCAGGATTACCGCTACCATTATTTTCATCATCGAAAAAGAATGGGATTAGTACGGAGCTTGGTCCATCTTTATAATAGTTACCAATAATATTGAATGTTCCAGTTGCAATATTATGATGAATAAAGCCATGTCTGGTGTTGTAAACGACATTATTAACAATGTCGGCAGGGCCATTAGCGATAGCTGGATTTCTATTTTTATTGTGTGCAAACAGGTTATGGTGAAGACTGATGCGAGCACCATTCGGGCCATTAATTAAGCCATAGTTATGATCAGGTTCATCATGTCCGACAGGGTTTGATCTGGTGATGGTTGACCATTGTACGGTTAAATCAGTTGCATTGTATAAATCGAAATTTTCATCTACACCACCGGAAACATCAATATGATCAAATATAAGATTAGATGATCTGGAGCACTGAATGCCATCATACTGATTTCCAGCCACAGATGAGTTCACACTATGATCTGCTCTTACACGAATATGGCGGATAATTATGTTAGACGGGCTATTACTATAACTGCAGGTTAATCTTCCATGAATGGTGATGCCTGCACCAGGAGCAGTTTGTCCTGCAATGGTTACGTTTCCATAGGGTATAGTAATATCGCCTTCGATCACGCCACTTACATCAAAAACAATAATTCGTGCTTCCTGTTGGTCGAGTGCATCCTGGAAGCTTCCACTACCTGTTCGGTTGAGTGTGGTGACCTTTATGACTCGGCCATTACGTCCACCGCTAGCTTTTGCGCCAAAACCTTCCGCAGACGGGAATGCTTTTAGCTGACCATTGCTGCTACCAGTCCCCCCGGTTTCGCCAGTACTTCCTCCGGTATTACCAGTCTCGCCGGTACTACCAGTATTACCAGTATTACCAGTATTACCAGTCTCGCCAGTACTACCAGTCTCGCCGGTATTAGCCGATCCACCAGTACTACCAGTGTTCCCGGTTTCGTTAGTATTATCCGTTCCACCTGTGTTGCCGCCAGCGCTGCCATTTTCTGAGGTGCTGTCAAGAATATCGTCAGGGATTTTATCTGTTTTAGCTGCACAGGAGGCCAGAGCATAAGCTAAAGTGATAATTAATAGTGTGTTAAAAATAGGTTTAATGTTCATGTCATCGTTGCCTGTACATATATAAATGGTTTTATATTCAGATTGTATCTGTATGCTTTAAGTAAAGCATACAGATAGTTTTATAAATTTATTTCAATCATGCCTGACTGGTCAGAGGTATAGCTTCCTGCACCTTCTGTTATCGTAATTGAAGTATTACCATTTGTGCTTATATCGACACTATATTGCGTATTTGCTTTTAAGTTGAGGATGTAATTTTTTGATTGTGATGCTGCGCCAGGTAAAGTATATGACGCGTTTGAGGGGATACCGTTACCGGCAGAGTCAATAAAAATAACAGTGACGGATCCATTTGTAAGCTCGTCAGTATTTAAATTGCTAACAAATACACCATATGAGTTGTTGCCACTGATAGCTGTCGTTACCGGTGCTGCATAGTTGCTTTGATTGAGTCCAGCTCTTAATACATTAAGGTAATTATAATACATTAATGAGTTATCAGAGTGAGCGATGTCCATTGTCCAGCCTGCTTTAGCAGCTCCTGTTGAGGAGTTATTAACAATAGTATTTACTGAGTTGACGGGGAAGACGGTTGATACGTGTAATCTACCGGTTCCATTATTGACTGTTACGTCGCGATTAGAGTTTACGCCAGAAGGTTGAGTAGGGAAGTGTAGACGCATGTGTGGTAATACAGTTGCCTGAGAGGCTATTTTTTCGATCTGATCGTAAACAAAAAACAGATTAGGTCTTAAATAAAAGACATTACGCGTAAGGCTCTTTATGCCGGGGCTATAGCATGTTCCGTCATATAATGGCTTGGGTTTGTATGCGTTTGAAAACTCACCTCTAGTAAATACACTTGACGTGTTATCAAGATACTTTTCTATTCCAATAGGATCATTTGGGCATCCTTCAGTTTGTGCGTTATTACGTTGCCCATTGAAAGAAACATCAGTTCTGTTTTCTAATGTGTATGTATTGTGATGTTGTGTAGCAGTTAAATTATCTGGATTGTATAAACCATGTCCGGCATCCACTAAAAGAGGTGCTGTTTTATAGATAATCATATGGCCCTGATCAAAATCCTGTTCATTTTCATAAGACAGGTAAGGACCGGCTATAAAGCTTCCCCAGGTCGCATTCGGGTCAGAACGTTTGCCGCGCATGGTGACCAGGCCTGTTCCAGTGGCATGGTATGAGTTACTCACGTTGTTGTCTGCAACTGAGCCTGCCGCAGCGCTATCACTATAGAATAAAAAGTCACGCCATTCGTTAGATGAGTTTTTAAGCCCGGTGTTTTCTATGTAACGTTGAGTCTTTTGCCCATTTGGTGTATCCCAGCCATATAAGTACCCAATAGAGTACATGTCCTGAATTAATGGTACTCCATTACGATTTAAGCTCCACAGCCCGTCATCATAAAAATATTTTCCATCAGGGCTTAGTGCCGCTAATTTAAGATCGATATTCTTTTCCAACCAGCTAAACTGCTTATAGGTTGCATCATTAGTTGCTTCAACGAGAGCTGCTGTAGCCATGGCGTATGAGGCATACACACCAGCACCGTAACTCCAGCCTTCAGGCCAGTGACCGCCTGGCATTGTTGCATCAAACAGTGTTCGCCCATCATTAAATAAAGAAATAGCAGTTTGTAAATATGTGTCGCCATCGGGGTCATCATTATAAATGGCAATACTCGAGAGTACGGCAGCTTCCATATAACCGGCATGGTAATTTGCGATAGGCTCATTTCTTGAGTAACCACTTACTGCAAACCAGTCAGTCCACTCTTTCATACGTGAGCGGGCTGCGGCTCTTTGTCCGGCAGTAAATCCTGAATAGTCACTTAACCAGCTATAGGTGATTGCAAGGCCGGGACCGTAATTACGGATACCATAGCCACTATCATTTGAAAAGCTTGAAAAACTGATCAGGTTGTTATTTAAAATTCGTAAAGCGTTTTCTGCATGAGTAACCGCTGCAGTCGCATTACCTAAATAACTCTCAACCCGATAGCATAATGCGAAATTAACGGCATAACGATAGTACTGGCTTCCCTGATAATCCCATGGTGGATTCAATCCGTCTCGGTCAGTACAAAACTGACGCATGGTCGGCCATGGACTATTTGCATTGCCTGAATCTGCTGTAATTGCAGCTAACTTGGCATCATTTAAAAATAAAATGTAATCACGACTAACGGTATTATTGTTATTAATCGGAGGGGCGGCAGGTGTTGAAATATTTATCTGTGAAGATAATGATGAGCGATTGTTTGCTGCATCATAAGCCTGAACGCTGTAGACATAGTTGCTTGAACTGGCAACGGCATTATCGACAAATGTGTTAGTTATTGCGATACCAATAGAATTGCCATTTCTGTATATATTGTATCCAATTACTGCTGTATCGTCAGTTGATGCATTCCAGCTAAAACTAACACTAGAGCTTAGTACATTACCCGCGACCAGGCTGGATGGTGTGGTTGGTGAGACCGTATCATTATTGGATGGTGTGCCACCTCCGGTTGGTGGTGTGTTACCACTTGTCGGGCTTTCTATAGAGGTGATGTTCAGGGTGCTGGATACAGCAGACTTGTTACCGGAAGTGTCATAAGCTTCAACGTAATATTGATAAGCTGTATTGCCAGAAATATTGTTATCCGTGAAAACAGTGTTATTAGATGTTGCGTAAAAACTACCATTACGGTAGATAGAATAAGTTGCTATACCTGCATTGTCTGTTGACGCCTGCCAGCTAATTTGAATGCTGGAAATCTGATTGTCGGTAACCGTCAGACTGGAAGGTTTGCTTGGTGCGATTGTATCAGCAGGGTTGTTATTACTTTGTCCCGGACTGGCAGCAGCTTCAGGGATATCGTCTACTTCACCCGCACATGATACGAGTTGAAAAGACACGATTAATAATAAAATCCTGGATTTGTATATAAAAGCATTCATGAAAGATTTCCCATACCTAATAAAAAGGAGTTAGTTACAAATATTTTCATTTGATGCTTTTTAGTTGGTCATTTGATGTATTTAAATTCTGGATTGGATTATCGTTTTAAAATGCCAGTTAAACTGTGTGCTGGTTCAAATTTACGTGAACCACTAGCCAGACCGGGATTCTAAATATGACTAATGTGAATTACTAGTCATTTTTGCCGTTATATTAAATTAACGGGTGAGATGCAGATTTTGTAAATGTTAAGAGATGGCAGCTTGATTTTGATATTTTTGTACTCTTAATTAATGAACAGCCGAAGAATATGTAATTCATTGAGTTAATATATCGTCATTTTGTTTAATGAGTGTGTTTTTTCGATGGTTGCTTATGCTTAATTCTTCGCATGATAGTCATTTAGAATGTTATAATTATATTAATAATGTATGAAAAGACGAGATCAATAAATGAAAAAATTCTCTCTATTGTTATTGTATCTTCTGGGTTCGGTTGCATGTGGCTCTTCAGATGATGCGTCTGTTAACAATAACGATCCTTCTGTTTCTGGAGGAGGCACAAATTCAACTGAATTATCGATAAAAAGCGATGATTTTTCGGTTAATGGAAATCTGCTCGGCTTTATTACTAACAATGAAAGTAGTTTGCCCGATGTGACTGTAGTTTCGGGCCGGTATCGGGCTAATTTAACGGATAACTCAAACGATATTACCTTACATTATCAAAATGATCAGGGTCGTCTGGACGCTAAACTGCTGTCTTTTCCCTTTATATTTATTGCTAGAAATATAGGTATAGGGACACAGCTGGATTCACAGATACCTCATAGCTCCAATGGCAGTAGTTATATTTTTGCTGGTGTTCAAATACATGTTCCTGACCTTGAATCGCGTAATTCATCGCATATCGTTGTCGGTCATAGAGGCGGTACGCCATTTACTATCGAAGGTAAAAATACCTTGAATGGCTCTTCATCGGTTGATGATATCGGTTCTAATGTTGTGCCCTTAGGGCGAGCTGATATTCGTGTTGTCGGTAATTCTGATAGAACGATAACTATATACTGGCAACAACCGGATCAAAGTGAAGATAACTGGGTTCTTTATGAAGGCTATAAAAGAGGTGGAGGACGATTGCCGGGAATTGCTCCTACTTATGGGGCGACCGTTTATGTTGGCCTCATTACTTATGCTCAGGGAAGTCAGGATCTGCCATTTGTAGGTACTTGTGATGCAATAGAGATTTTTGAATGATATTTTCTAAATGCACCAAAACAATGAACCAGACCTGATTATTAGTGCTGGTTCTTTACTAAAGTTATTACTCCTGTCCATTAATTCTGCGAAAAATCTATCATTATGTCTTTCAAATCTACTTTTTATATCGGGAATAAAATATTCCTGTTGATGTTTGTTGCTGTACTTTGGTCTTGTGAAGGGCAGTTGGAGACTGATCCTGTTACTTCGAGCCCGAAGCCTGAGGCAGATGCAGGTAGTAACCAAAACATTAAAACCGGTTCCCTGGTTCAACTCGATGCAAGTGACAGTCAAGATCCAAAACAAAGTGGGTTAACTTATCGCTGGGTTTTCGTTACAAGCCCTGCAAGCAGCAACACAGTTTTACGCAATGATGAAACAATAACCCCGGAATTTATCGCTGATGTCAGTGGCGAATATGTGTTGAGTGTGACAGTGAGTGACGGAGTATTGAGTTCAATATCTTATGTTACCGTGGTGAGTTCTGTCGCTAACAGCGCGCCGGTTGCAAATGCCGGGGCTAATCAAAATGTCTTTACTACGGCCCTGATTCGTCTTGATGGTAGCGAAAGCACTGATGCGGATAAGGATACACTCAGTTTTAGCTGGCTGCTTGAAAAGCCACAGGGTAGTAATGCGGTTCTGAGTTCGCTTAATGCTGTAGCACCCACTTTTATAGCCGATCGCGATGGTCGCTATGTTGTTAGCTTAACGGTAAATGATGGTGAGTTTTCAAGTGAGGCTGACAACGTTATTATTGTGAGTTCAACAGCAAATAGTGCACCGGTAGCAAATGCCGGTATTAATCAAAATGTTTCTACCGGCTCATTAGTGCCGGTTATGCTCGACGGTAGTGATAGCAGTGATGCGGATGTCGACAACTTAAGCTTCAACTGGGTGCTGACTGTGCCTGAGGGGAGTCAGGCTTCGTTAAGTTCTTCATCTGCGGTTATGCCTGAGTTTATGGCTGATGTTGATGGCAGATTCGTGGCAACCTTAACGGTTAATGACGGGTTGCTTACCAGCCCGAGTGATACGGTCGTTATTACGAGTTCAACAGCTAATAGCGCGCCAATTGCTGATGCAGGCCCCGCACAGTCGGTGAATACGGGCTCGCAGGTTAAGCTGGATGGTAGCAAAAGTGATGATGCAGATAAAGATAACTTAACCTTTAGCTGGGTTCTGTCGAAGCCTGCAAATAGCCAGGCGGTTTTGAGCTCAACTAGTGCGGTGTCGCCAACATTTAATGCGGACAGCGACGGCAGTTATCTGGTCAGTTTAACGGTTAGTGATGGTGTTCTGATGAGTCAGGTCGATACGGTCTTAATTACCAGTAGCGCCGCTAATGTCGCTCCCACGGCAGACGCAGGGGCTAATCAAAGTGTATCGACGGGCACTAATGTTGAGCTTAACGCAATTGGCAGTATGGATGTGAATGGTGATGATCTGTCATATAGCTGGGTACTAGCAACCAGGCCTATGACTAGTGGTGCAGCTCTGGTACCAGCAAACACTCAAATAACAAATTTTACGGCTGATGTTGACGGTGATTATGTGGTTAATTTAATCGTTAATGATGGTCAGTTAAACAGTGAGCTTGATTCTGTAGTCATTAGCGCAACGACAAGTAATAGTCCACCAGTAGCCGATGCCGGTGCAAATCAAAATGTAACGACAGGTGCAAAGGTTAATCTAGATGGTCGGGCGAGTGATGACCCGAACAATGATAACCTGAGTTACGATTGGTCGTTAAGTGTACCGGCCGACAGTATTGCTGTGTTAGATGATCCTAATATCGCCACACCGTCGTTTACCGCTGATAAAGACGGGGAATACCTTGTGTCGCTGACTGTAAGTGATGGTTTTCTCTTTAGTCGGGCTGATTCACTACTAGTACAAAGTGCAACACAGGCGGCCAGTGACATTGACCTGTTTGATGGTGACGGTGCATTAATTGGTTATACGGTAAACAATGCGACAGATTTGCCTGATGTTGCTAGAGTGAATGGTCGTTATCGAGCGAATCTGGTTGATAATAGTGGTGATAAAACCCTGCATTACAATAATGTGCAGGGACGTCTTGACGCTAAATTAGTCAGTTTTCCATTTGAAGTTATTGTGAGAAATATCGGTATAGGTACTCAGTCTGATTCGCAGACAGCGCCGACCCCCAATGGCTATCAGTTTATCTTTGCTGGTGTGCAGGTGCACGTGCTTGATTTAGCAAGTAAAAATTCATCTCACATTGTTGTTGGTCATCGTGGAAGTACATCATTCACAGTTGAAGGTAAGAACACCGTCGATGGGTCTTCCAGTGTTGATGATGCAGGTCAGGGCGTTGCGTCATCAGGCAGGGTTGATCTGAGAATTGTCGGCAACTCGAATAGATCTCTGACGGTATACTGGCAATCACCTGTAGGTGTCAGTCAATCTGATAACTGGCAGCTTTATGAGGGTTATTCTCGAGGTGGTGGTGCGTTGCCTGGTGGGGCGCCCAGTTATGGGGCTTCTGTCTATGTTGGCCTGATTACCTATGCTCAAAGCGTGTCTAATTTGCCTTTTGTAGGCACCGCGGATAGTTTTGAAATAATTCAGTAAGCGCTGGCCATATTCAGTTTCATCTTAATTCCACTCTTCAATTGCCCTTGTAAAGCGAGTATCAGGGGCGATTGATTTGTCTCAATGTTGTTGTGACTTCTCTGGTTTATCGCTGTGTTTTCCAGCAAATCACGTAAAATCATTCATATCTAGTCTAAATTATAAATTGTATCTAATGTGTTTATCGGCTAATTTTTACATTAATCGGGCTACATAAGGGATAAATTTATGCGTCATGATAATCGTTCATTAGTTTAAAAAGTTCATAAAATACAGTACTATAAGTCACATTTGTTATAGATCATTGAATATATCGCCGGTCTACTCAGGAATGTCTGGCTTTTGTTTAGTTTTATGTCTAAAAAAGTTGATGCAAATAAGGGCTTGTGTCAGTCTGAATTGTTCAATGGATGAGTAATTAATAATAAATACTAAAGTGTCGGCATATTAGTTAATGGCGCTTTAAAAAATAAAAAGTGGTATAGGAAATCAAAATGAGTAAAACATGTTATCTGTTTGGCGGAAAGTCACTATTAATACAGTGTTATCAGGTTATTAAAGACCAGAATATAGAAGTTAAAGCGGTTGTTAGTGATGATGCTTCAATTATTAACTGGGCAAATAATTCTGGTTTTAGCGTATTCAGTGTTGCCGATCAGAAGCAGCTTATAGCTTTAGGCTCTGTTGATTACATTTTCAGTATTACACACCTTAAAATTATACCCTCTGTGGTTTTAAAACTCGCAAAAAATACCGCAATCAATTTTCATGATGGCTTACTGCCCGGCTATGCCGGCTTAAACGTCACGACATGGGCGATATACAATCAGGAAACCGAGCACGGTATTACCTGGCATGAAATGACTGAAGCGGTAGATGAAGGACATGTATTAAAGCAGGTTAAATTTGAACTTGAATCAAATGAAACCGCATTCACTTTAAATGCAAAATGTTATGAAGCCGCATTAACCAGTTTTAGTGATTTAATGCTGGATTTGTCAAATAATAAATTAACCAGGCTTGCGCAAGATGCCGGTGAATCGGTTTTTTACCGCGGTTGTCAGCGTATTCCGGCAATGGCTATTTTAGACTGGCAATGTGATGCTGATAAAATTGATGCAACCATACGTGCGTTACACTTCGGTCCTTATTCCAATCCTGTTTCGTTACCTAAAATTTTACTAAACGATAATGTTTTTTATATTCATGAGGCAACTGTCTGCAATACAGCAGCAGCTCAACCAGGGCAGATTATATCTCTGGATTCTACGTTGGATATTTCCGCTAAAGATGCAGTGATCTCATGTTCCAGCATTATGGATAGTCAGGGAAATAACATAAGTGTTAATGAACTGGTAAAGCAAACATCTATAAAAGTAGGTGATGTATTACCTGTAATTGATCAGGCTAAAGCAGCTGAATTAACACAATTTAATGAAAGCTTCTGTAAACATGAAGATAACTGGTTGCAGCAGTTACAAGCATTAAACCAGTTAGTGCCATCCACTGAATCTGAAAAGGCACAGAGTGCAGGCAAGTCGTCTTATGTATCGTCATCGCAAAATACGCCGCAGTTATCAGGTGAAAGTCTGCAAACAATGCAGAGTTACTTAACATTGTTTTTTGCGCGTCTTACCTGTCAGTCTGAGTTCAATCTGTTTTTTTATCAGCCTGAAAAAAATGCAATTAACAAACTGATGATAGAGACATGTGTACCGCTTAAATTCGATATTGATTTTGCTGCTGCAGTTGCTGATATTTTAGACTCAACCGAACAAAAACTTGCCCGGAGTTCAGAAGATGGGCGTTACTGTAAAGATTTAATTAGCCGGCATCCGGAACTAAAGCTTAACTCAATTAATAAAACGCTAGTCATTACTGAAGTACAAAGCAATCAGCAAATAGATTCCTGCACCGATGCGGATCTGGTTTTAGCGATTAATACTCAGACTGCGGAAGTTGTCTGGCATTTTAATGAACATAGTTATAGTGCAAATAAAATAGCCCAGCTGCAAAAATTATTTATTTCGTTTTTAGACAATACAGTGAGTAATTCACAGGCAAGTCTTGCAGATACCTCATTATTATCCACTGCTGATTACGAAAAATTAATTAACCAATGGAATCAAACAGAAAGTAACTATGACAATAGCCAATGTATTCATCAGCTGTTTGAAAAACAGGTTGAAAAAACACCTGCGGCTACAGCCCTGTCTTTTTCAGGTACTGAGATTAGCTATAAAGAGTTAAATCAACGTGCTAATCAGGTTGCACATTATCTTATCTCTAAAAACTTAAAACCCGATCAACTGGTCGGTGTATTATTAGATCGTTCAATCGATATGATCGTATGTATGCTGGGGGTGTTAAAATCCGGTGCGGCTTATTTGCCTCTTGATCCGACTTACCCTAAAGATCGTATTGAGTATATGCTGGAAGATGCACAGGTTGCTGCAGTGATTACTCAAAATGATCATGTAGATTACCTTCATAACCTGACTGTTAATGTGTTATTTATTGACACCGCTCAAAGTTCACTCGCTTCGTTTGCGCAGACCAATCCAGTTACATCTGTCACCAGCCATCATCTGGCTTATACCATTTATACGTCGGGTTCAACCGGCAAGCCTAAAGGTGTGATGGTTGAGCATGCAAATGTGGCGAACTTTTTCCATGGTATGAACAGTGTTATTACAGACCCGCATGGTGTGTGGCTGGCAGTGACCAGTATTTCTTTTGATATATCCGTACTGGAAATTTTCTGGACGCTGGCCAGCGGATATGAGCTGGCCCTGTTTTCTGACGCGCAACGTAAATCATCTAAAAAAACGCGTACGGCTTATCCAGATCAGGATATCGAATTTAGTTTGTTTTACTGGAATGTGGCAGACGATGAATCTGAATACGATGATGATCCGTATCGCCTGTTAATGGAAAGCGCCAAGTTTGGTGATAAAAATAATTTTAAAGCGGTATGGACACCGGAGCGGCATTTTCATTCATTTGGTGGGCTATATCCAAATCCGTCAGTCACCAGTGCAGCATTAGCCGCGATTACTGAAAATATTCACATTCGTGCGGGCAGTTGTGTGGTGCCGTTGCATCACCCTATTCGCATTGCCGAAGACTGGTCAATGATTGATAATATCTCAAAAGGTCGTGCCGGCCTTGCTATTGCAGCAGGCTGGCAGCCGAATGATTTTGTTATTATGCCGCAAAATTTTGCAGATGCTAAAAATGTTATGTTTGAATCGGCGAAGACGGTTCAGAAACTCTGGAGTGGAGAGACACTTGAATTTACTGGTCACGATGGTAAAGATGTCAAAGTCAGAACCTTACCGCGTCCGGTACAGAAAAAGTTACCAATATGGGTGACTACGGCTGGCAATCCGGAAACCTTTAGACAGGCAGGTGAAACAGGTGCAAATATTCTAACCCATTTGCTAGGGCAAACGGTTGATGAGGTGGCAGTGAATATTGAAATTTATCGCGAAGCCTATAAAAAAGCCGGTTATGCGGGTGAAGGTCATGTCACATTATTGCTGCATACTTTAGTCGGTGATGATGATGAAAAAGTAAAAAATCTGGCTCGCGCGCCGATGAAAAAATATCTTAAAAGTGCGATGTTTCTGGTTAAAGCAGCCGCCTGGAATTTTCCAACATTCAAAGCCTTATCAGAAGAGACCGGTCAGACACTTGACGAATTTTTTGAAAATATTACGGATGAGGATTTTGATGGTATTCTGGAATTTGCATTTTTACGTTATTACGAAACCAGTGGCTTATTCGGTACACCTGAACGTTGTCTGGCAATGGTTGACCGGGTTAAGGAAATTGGCGTCAATGAAATTGGCTGCTTGATTGATTATGGCCTGGATACAGAAAATGTTTTAAAACATTTGCCGCCGCTGAATAACTTACGAAAATTGAGCATTAAGCAGGCAGTGAGTGAAGCTGAACATGACTTAAGCGTTGCAGATATTATTGAGTCACGAAGTGTGACTCATTTACAGTGTACGCCTTCAATGGCAAGTATGCTGGTTGCGGATAGCGATAGTGCTGATAAGTTAAATAAAATAAAACATATTATGATTGGCGGTGAAGCGTTTCCGATGAATCTGGCTAAACAGTTAACGTCCAGAGTTCAGAATACGGTAACCAATATGTATGGGCCGACCGAGACAACTATCTGGTCAACAACACAAAATATAAATGCCAGTGATCAAAAAATATTAATCGGAAAACCTATCGCCAATACACAGCTTTATGTGCTGGATAAATTTAAACAACCGGTGCCGGTGAATACGCCGGGTGAACTTTATATTGCCGGTGACGGGGTGGTACGCGGTTATCACCAGCGAGCAGATTTATCCGCTGAAAAATTTATTAATAATCCCTTTGTTGATGATTCAAGTAGTCGCATGTACAGCAC
Organism: uncultured Thiotrichaceae bacterium; assembly: GCA_964531165.1. Taxonomy (GTDB): domain Bacteria; phylum Pseudomonadota; class Gammaproteobacteria; order SZUA-229; family SZUA-229; genus SZUA-229. Next base: position 49,153 of record CAZHEA010000005.1, on the reverse strand, counting down.
TGGAGATCTGGTTCAGTATAACGATGACGGAGTTCTGGAATGTCTGGGGCGTATCGATCATCAGATAAAAATTCGCGGCTACCGGATTGAGCTGGGTGAGATAGAATCATTATTGTCAAATGATGATACGGTTTCAGACGCGGTGGTAGTTTTACGCGAAGACACGCCTAATGATAAGCGGCTGGTTGCTTATGTGGTTGCAAATCCGGCTCAGACAATTGATGCCGTTGCTTTGAAAAAAGTACTGGCTGCTGACCTGCCCGAGTTTATGGTGCCGAGTATTTTTGTTGAACTTAAAGCGTTGCCATTAACGCCAAATGGAAAAACTGACAGAAATGCATTGCCTGCGCCGGAGCAGAAAAAACAGACAGCCAGTCGTGCAAGTTTTGTTAAGCCGGAAAGTGCTTTGCAGGAATCCATTGTTGCCTGCTGGCAGGCAGTGTTGAATTTAGAAAAAATAGGGCTGGATGATAACTTCTTTGATATTGGTGGCCACTCATTACTCGTGGTTGAAGTGTTAAGTAAGTTGCGCGAAGCAATTGACCAGCCGGTAAAAATGATAGATATGTTTCGCTTTCCAACGATTCGTCAGTTTAGTGATTATCTATCTGCGGATACTGACACTAATTCCAAACTATCGGAAAGTGAAGACCGCGCAAAAGCACGTAAAGATGCGCGTAAAAATACATTGAATCGTCGCCGGGCTAGACAGAAGTAGCATGACAGAAATACAGTGGCTAAGCAGGTCAGATAATAGACGTGTGAATAGATAGACCCGTTAATCAGGATTAAAGAAAACATAATGAGTGATCACGAAGTTGAATTTGAAGATACGGATATTGCAATTGTCGGGATGGCAGCACGCTTGCCCGGTGCAAATAATGTTGATGATTTCTGGTATAACTTAAAAAATAGCATTGAGTCTTATACGGAATTTAGTGACGAAGAACTTTTGCAAAGAGGTGTGCCTCAAAGCACATTAGATAACCCTAATTACCAGAAAATTGGTCGGCCATTAGATAACATGGAAATGTTTGACGCGTCGTTATTTGGCTTTAGTCCAAAAGATGCGTCGATTATGGATCCGCAACATCGGCATTTTTTAGAAGTGTCATGGGAAGCATTAGAGCATGCGGGTTATGATCCTCGGCAATATACTGGTTCCATCGGTGTATTTGGTGGATCAGGTCATAATGCATACATGCCGTATAACTTGTTTACTAATCCGGATTTAATGAAATCTCTGGGGTTATTTTTAGCGCGTCATACGTCTAACGATAAAGATTTTTTAACCACCCGTGTGTCCTACTGTTTAAATTTGCAGGGCCCGAGTATCAATGTACAAACCGCCTGCTCAACATCACTGGTTGCACTGCATTTAGCCTCTCAGTCATTGCTGAGTGGTGAATGTGATATGGCACTGGCGGGTGGTGTTACCATCGAAATGCCACACCGTGTTGGTTACATGTATGAAGAAGGTGAGATTCAATCGCCTGATGGTCACTGTCGTGCCTTTGATGAGAAATCCATGGGTACGGTTTTTGGCAGTGGTGCAGTGCAGGTTGTTTTAAAGCGCATGGAAGACGCGATTAATGATGGCGATACAATTCATGCGCTGATTAAAGGCTCAGCAATTAATAATGATGGTTCAAGTAAGGTTGGTTATCTGGCACCGAGTGTTGACGGTCAGGCCGCTGCCATTACTGAAGCATTAATGATTGCCGATGTGGATGCAGAGTCGATTACTTATATCGAAACGCATGGTACCGGCACACCGGTGGGTGACCCGATTGAAGTGACCGCATTAAATCAGGCGTATCGAACCCAGACCGATAAAAGTGACTATTGTGCAATCGGTTCGGTGAAAACCAATATCGGTCATTTAGATACTGCAGCCGGTGGTGTGGGTTTAATTAAAATTGTGCAATCAATGAAGCATAAACAATTGCCCGCCAGTTTGCATTTTAATAAACCCAATCCGGTTTTAGATTTAGATGACAGCCCGTTTTATATTAATAGCAGTTTACAGGACTGGAACGTAGATGGTAAACGCCGAGCAGCGATTAATTCTTTAGGTGTGGGTGGTACTAATGCGCATGTTATTTTAGAAGAAGCGCCAGAATTACCCGCTACAACTCAATATGATGGTTATCATTTATTCTGTCTGTCGGCACGCACGACACCGGCTCTGGATAATGTCACCACAAATCTGCAGACATTTTTTACTGAGCATCCGGAGACTAATTTATCAGATGCAGCGCATACTTTAAAAGTCGGGCGGCAGGCTCAGTTATCAAGACGTATTGTGGTTGCAAATTCTGTAGAAGATTTAAAACATGCATTGTCTGGTGAAGATATTAGCCGGCAGATAAGTCAGAAGAGTAACCCCAATAAACAGTCTGTTTATTTCATGTTCACCGGTCAGGGCTCACAATATGCCAATATGTGCAAAGGCCTGTATGAAAATGAAAGTGTTTTCAAAGATGCGGTTGATCAATGTGCTTCATTGTTAAATGCAAGTTTGGGTCTAAATATTACAGGTTTGTTGTATCCGCAGGACAGTGAGCTGGATACAGCATCAGCAAAGCTGGCAGAAACACAAATTACTCAACCCGCATTGTTCACTATTGAATATGCGATGACCAGACTATTGCAATCATGGGGCATTAATGCAGATGCCATGATTGGTCACAGTATTGGCGAATATGTTGCCGCATGTATTGCTGGCTTATTCAGTTTAGAAGATGCGCTGAAACTGGTAGCTGCGCGTGGACGCTTAATGCAGGGCCTGGAAAAGGGCTCGATGCTGGTAGTGCCATTAGATGAAGATCAGGTAACAGTGTATTTAAATAAAGACCTGTCGATTGCGGGAATTAATGCACCTGGCCTCAGTGTGATTTCCGGTACCGATGATGCGGTTAATAAACTGGTTGATGATCTTAAACAGAAAAATATTGATACAACAATATTGCACACATCGCATGCTTTCCACTCATCAATGATGGATCCTATTTTAGACGAATTTAAATCACTGTTTGCTGATGTTACCTTCGGTGAAATGACAATACCGTTTGTTTCAAATACAACAGGTGAAATGGCTGATCCTGAGCTGGTTTCTAACGCTGATTACTGGGCTGGTCATTTACGTGGCACGGTTCGATTCGCGGCGGGTATGTCAACGCTGATGCAAACAGCTGATGCCGTGTTTATTGAGTGTGGTCCGGGTAATACGTTATCGACCTTTGCGCGTTCAAGTTCAGATAAGCAGCAAGGCCACAGTATTATACAAACCATTCGTCATCCTAAAAAGCCCGATAATGATAGCCGTATGGCGTTATCTGCATTCGGTAAATTGTGGCTTGCAGGAATTGATATTAACTGGAATTTGGCACATGGTGACTTAAGTCGCCGGCGTATTCCATTACCCACTTATCCGTTTGAGCATCAGTACTACTGGATTGAGCCAGGGTTTGGCGGGCTTGAATTAAATGCAGAAACAAACTTACAGAAACAAAATTATTCAGACTGGTTTTATCAACCTGGCTGGGACACCTCTCCTGCGATTAATTATGTCGCAAAGGAAGATGATGCGGCGCTGAGTATAGTCTGCTTTGTTAGCGAGAATGAGAATGCAAAATCTCTTATCGAGAAACTGACAGACTGGAATTTAAACTGTTATTCAATAATTGCCGGTGATAGTTATAATAAAATATCTGAATTTGAATATCAGATCAATCCGCAATCCGAGCAGGATTATGCAAGCGCATTTAAATCTATAAATAAAACAGCGGCACATAAAATCAGTCATATTTTACATGGTTGGACTATTGATAATGGTGACTCCGGTTTGACAGCAGCAAATGAAGATCTTGTTAAAGGCTTTAATAGCCTGCTGTTTATTGCACGATATTTTGCTGCTAATGAACCGGATAACGAAGTTCAGCTAAGTGCGGTTACTAATTATAGTCAACAGGTATCAGCAGAGACAATTAAGAGTCCGCTCAAAGCAACGATGCTGGGGCCGGTAAAGGTAATGACACAGGAAATTAATAATGTGTCATGCAAAATGATTGATGTTGATTTTCAGATAGAACAACAGTGGAAACAGCAGGAGCAGCTGGATCTGATTTGTGCAGATGTATTGCAGCACACAGATGATGAAGATATTGCCTATCGAGGTACACATCGATTTGTTAAGTCATATAAGCATTTAAGTGTAAGTGAAGCAGAGAATGTCTCCCCGGCATTACAAAAAGGTGGTAATTATCTAATCACCGGTGGCATAGGGGGTATTGGTTTTAAGCTGGCGGAATACCTGGTTAAAACCTACGATGCAAATCTGGTGATATTAAATAGAACGCCATTACCTGATAAATCACAATGGGGAAATGCTCAGTCTTTTGATGCGGCTATTGCGCAAAGAATTGAAAAGTTAAAAAGCCTTGAAATTAATAATGTAAAAATACTTTCATTTAATGTAGATGTCAGTGATTGTGATGCATTGCAATCAGCAGTTGATTCATCTGTTAATGAGTTAGGTGATCTAAATGGTGTATTCCATACGGCCGGTATTGTTGACGATAATTTAATTGCTTTTAAAACATTAGAGGATGCTCGAAAGGTTCTGTCGCCGAAGGTTGATGGTTTAATTAATCTTGATAAAGCACTGGCGCAGCATAAACCTGATTTTATATTCCTGTTCTCATCAATCAGTACCGAGCTAGGCTTAAGTGGTCAGGTAGATTACACTGCAGCGAATGCGTTTTTAAATGCCTATGCCCAGTATAAAAAAGATACTGATGGAATAAATGTGGTTGCAGCTAACTGGGGGGTATGGGCTGAAACTGGCATGGCTTCGCAGCTAGGTGGAGCTACCGATAGTGCTGAAGAGTTAACTGATCATTACTTTTATACCCGCAAGCAAAAGCTGAAGGCTGAAACAGTCGAATATTCAGCTAATTTGAGCGCAAAAACTCATTGGATTATTGATGAACATAGATCTAAAAATAAAGTTTCATTAATACCAGGAACAGCATATTTAGAGCTGGCTCGCGCTGCATTCACTTTAGAAAACCCCGGTGTCAAAGCCGTACGTTTATCAGATGTGTTTTTTGTGTCACCGTTTGTTGTAGAAGGTGATGAAGAAAAGCGCATTAAGATTGAGTTAACACGTACGGTTAATAATACCGAGTTTTTAATTGAAAGTGAGTTTGGTGAAGAGAATGTTAGAGGGGTGGTGGAATACATTGATTCAGCTGCGCCAGAAAATATCCATATAGAAAATATAATTGAGCGTTGCAATAAGGATAAAGTTGAACTGAAAGGTTCGGCTGAGCATAATCACCTGATATTTGGCGATAGATGGCGCTGTATGAATGCTATTTATTTCGGTAAAAAAGAAGCCATTGTTGAAATGGAAATTGCCGATAAGTATATTGATGAACTTAGTGATTATGTATTGCATCCAGCGATTATGGATATGGCAACCGGTACCGCACAGTCGTTGAACCCGGATTATGATCCGGTTAAAGACTTATATATTCCGATTTCATATTCACACATTACAGTTTTTAAGATGTTAACTAAAAAAATGTTTTCACATGTGGTGTATTCGGCTGCAGAGGGGCAGGGTAGTCAGACTTCAATATTTGATGTAGTGATTACAAATGCAACAGGTGAAGTGCTTGTTGTGGTTAATCAGTTTATTATGAAACGTGTAGATCCCGGTGTTCTGTTATCTTTGAAGTCGAATAGAACTGAAGTAGTACAGGCAGAAAAAACAGCCAGTGATCTGTTTTTTGAGATGGGACTTAAAGCCGGCATGACAAATGCTGAAGGTTTACGCGCAATCGAAACTTTGCTATCGAGCTTTCATTCGCCGCAGGTTATTGTTAGCCCGCTTGAGTTTATAGAATACAAAAATGAAGCCCGTAAGCTGCGTAAGCTGGATGAGTTTGGAGATGATCTTGATGATGATTCTTTTGAGGGTCTGGAACGCCCGAATTTGTCAACTGAATATATTGCACCTGAATCTGAAATGGAAATTAGCATAGCCAAAATCTGGAAACCAGCTTTGGGTATTTCCGATGTCGGTATATCCGATGACTTTTTCGAACTAGGCGGGCATTCATTGCTGCTGACACAAGTTGTTTCAAGACTTAAAAAGTATTTATCAATTGATTTACCGATTAGCAGTTTGTTTGAATCGCCAACAATTGAACAATGGGCTAAAGTTATTTCTGAAAATGAGCATTTACAGGGCGAACAGATTCCTCTGGTAGAAGCACTGGATAGAAATGATTATGCAGTTAAGTATTCAGAATTAATGGCATCAATGTAATTTAAACATTGACCTAAGTAAACAGGACTAAAAGTGACTAGTAATAATGAAGACGTTTATGTATTTCCAACAACATATCCGCAAAAGCAAATCTGGTTTTTAAATCAGTTAAATCAGGAAAGTCCCGCCTATAATATTCCGTTTGCATATGATATTGAAGGGCAGTTAAATGTAGCAGCAATACATAAAGCTATTAATGAAATTATTGATAGGCATGAAACTTTCCGAACATTTTTTATGGATACTGATGATGGGCTGGTTCAAATTGTTCGCCCACAAATGACGATAGATCTGCCATTGATCGACGATTTAAATTCTGAACAAAGTGTTAAAGAATATATTGAGAAAGAAACCGTGCGCCTGTTTGACCTATCAGAAGGCCCGCTGATTCGTGCAAGTGTAATAAAACGCTCTGAATCTTCATGTATCTTGTTTTTAAATTTCCATCATATTATTTTAGACCATATCTCTATTGTGCAGTTTGCGGAAGAGTTGACGCTACTTTATAAAACATATCTGAATAATCAGTCGTCATCTTTAGTTGACCCTGAATTACAATATGCGGATTATTCCGTTTGGCAGAATCAACATCAGACGCATGAGCAATTAGCGCCTAAGCTGGATTTCTGGTTACAACAGTTGCAGGGCAAAGCTGAGTATCTGGACTTGCCACTGGATAGTCAAAGACCGCCGATGCAAGCAATGATCGGCAGGGAATATCACTTATGGTTTCCGCTATCATTAAAAAATAACTTAAAAGCACTTTCACGTCAGCAAAGTGTGTCAATGTTTATTACGTTGATGGCAGGTTATGCTGTTTTACTGGGTATTTATTCGAAGCAGAGTGAAGTGTCAGTCGGGACACCTTTTGCAAATCGAAGTCATCAGCCTGAGCTGGAAAAAATCATGGGATGCTTTATAAATACCATTCCAATTTTTACCGACTTATCGGGTAATCCCAGTTTTAATGAGGTGTTAAAACGTGTACGGAAAATGGTATTTAGTGCGAATGCCAATCAGGACTTTCCCTTTGAAATGATCGTGGAAGGTCTGCAGCCTAAACGTGATACCAGTTATAATCCGTTATTTCAGGTTGGTTTCACATTTCAGGAACCCCCTATGGAAATCAACCTTGAGGCCTGTAATGTAAAATCTCAAAAACTACATAATCAGTCTGCCAAATTTGATATGCTGGCCTGGCTATGGGAGGCGGAGGATGGTATTCGCGGCTTACTCGAATACAATTCTGAAATATTTGAAGATGATACATTGCAACGATTTGCAGAGCATTTTCAGATTTTACTGGAAAATGCTGTCAGTAATCCAGATGCACCAATTTCCGATTTAAATATTCTATCAGATACAGAGTATGAAAAAGTTACTAAAGACTGGAATAAAACGGTCGCTTCATTTAGTCAACCAAAAATAATTCATCAGCTATTTGAGGCTCAGTGTGAAGATAACGCAGATAAAGTAGCGGTGATTTGTGACGATGAGGAACTAACATATAAAGAATTAAATGATAAAGCCAACCAGCTTGCTCATTACCTGATTAATCAGGGTGTGAAAGATAATGCACTAATTGGTGTATGTCTTGAGCGTTCGCTGGACATGATCATAGCGACACTGGGTATTTTAAAAGCGGGCGCCTGTTATATTCCTCTTGATCCTGAGTATCCGCAGGATCGTATTCAATACATGCTGGAAAATTCCAATGCAGAGCTTGTGGTAACTCAGTCCAGTGTATTAAAGCGCATTCAGTTACCCGATATTACAAAACCGGTGCAGGTTGATGTAGAGAAAGAATCGATAAACTCACAGCCGGTGACTGACCCGAATATAAAAATTAGTGCTGATGACCTGGCCTATATTATTTACACTTCCGGCTCTACGGGTAAGCCTAAAGGTGTAATGGTTCATCATAATGCTGCGGGTAATTTTATTTTAAGCATGGCAAAAAAACCCGGTCTTTCCGCAGATGATACTTTGTTAGCGGTGACGACATTATCATTTGATATTGCAGTTTTAGAACTGTATTTACCATTGAGTCAGGGTGCGACAGTTGTGATAGCGACTACGGATGAAGCGATCGATGGTGATGACCTGGTTGATTTAATGGAAGAGCATGATGTTTCTATAATGCAGGCAACTCCGGCAACCTGGCGACTTTTACTGGCCTGTCAGTGGAAGGGTGATGCGTCGCTTAAAGTGCTTTGTGGGGGTGAAGCCATGCCTCGTGATCTGCTGGTTGAATTATTGCCGCGAGTTAAAGAAGTATGGAACATGTATGGGCCGACTGAAACCACGGTCTGGTCAAGTTGTTATAAAATAACCGATGCAAATGCCCCTATACTCATAGGTAAGCCAATCAATAATACGCAATTTTATGTACTCGATGAGCATTTACGTCCACTTCCGGTTGGTGTGCCGGGTGAGTTATATATTGGTGGCGACGGAGTAACCAAGGGGTATTTAAATCGTGATGATCTGACCGAGGAGCGTTATGTTTTAAGCCCGTTTAGTACAGGTGATGAACGTTTGTATCGAACCGGTGATGCGGTTAAGTTCCATCAAAGTGGTGACCTTGAATATAGCCAGAGAATTGATAATCAGGTTAAGGTGCGGGGTTTTCGAATTGAACTGGGTGAGATAGAAGCGGTACTTGCACAACAGAGCGAGATTGAACAGGCTGTTGTGGTTGTTAATGAAATCAGAGCCGGTGACCCCAGGTTGGTTGCCTATATTGTGGTGGCAGAAGGCGTTACTGTTACGCCAACTTCACTGCGTGATTTAATTAAAAATGATTTGCCTGATTATATGTTGCCACAACATTTTGTCGAATTAGAGGAGTTGCCTCTAACACCAAACGGTAAGGTTGATCGTAAAGCGTTACCCGATGCATTTGCAGATAATAGTGCGGATAACGATGAAAAAGTTTTACCTGAAACCTATGCGGGTAAACAACTTGCAAAAATATGGGCTGAAGTACTCGATACAGCGATTGAAAACATTAGTGTGCATGATAACTTTTTTGATATCGGTGGGCACTCATTGCTTTCTATGCAGGTGATAATGAAGGTAAAAGATATAACTGGAATAAAAATAAATCCGCGGGTTATTATACTTGATTCGTTAGAGCATATGGCAGAGCAGTGCGGGTTTGCTGAAGATGATAGTTCTTCTAACGAAGTTCAGCAAACAGATACGAAAAAGAAATCCATGATTAATTCAATATTTAAAAAGGTTTTTAAATAATTTAAATTTTAATATCAGGATATACGCATGTGTGTTCTTTTAAGGAGTAGTTGAGTGATACCCTTGTTTTTTGGTGATGCGGAAAAGCCTTTGTTTGGTATTCATCACCAGCCTTCTGCAACCTCGCAATTACAGGATACATCAATTGTATTATGTAATCCTATTGGTTTTGAATATGGTAGAACGCACAGTGTAATGCGCGTTCTGGCAAAAAAATTAGCGGCTAACGGTTATCATGTTTTACGTTTTGATTATTTTGCAACAGGTGATTCATCAGGGCAGAGTCATGAGGTTTCTGTTGAGCAGTTTATCAAAGATATAACCCTGTCATGCGATGAAATTAAAACAATATCGGCAACTCGAAAAGTCAGTGTAGTGGGTTATCGCTATGGAGCTTTGTTAGCCTCATTTGCTTCGGAGTCTTATAAGTTCAGTCGTTTGGTCTTATGGGATCCGGTAGTAGATGGCGAAGCTTATTTAAAGGATCTGCAAACCATACATAATCAGATGCTGGTTGATCCTAATCGTTTTGATCTGGACTTTTTGTCAAACACTGATTCTTCTACAGAGCTCGTTGGCCATGATTTTCCGCTTAGTTTCAGAGATAAAGTCGGGTCGTTAAAATTATCTGATTTAGAAAAAATTAAAACTAAAAGGATTGATATTTTTAGTTATGCCGATAGTTATAATGCAGAGCACTTAATAAGTGATGATACTTTTTTAAAAAAAGCGACGCTGCATAATTTCGATACAGAGTCAGAATGGAAAAATGCGAATAAGATAGAAGCTAAAGTTCTGCCAAACTCGTCAATTGATAAAATTATAGAAGTAATAGGGTAGGATAATGGATAAGGCATTTCTATTTGGTGAGAAACAAAATCTGGTTGGGATTTTATCTGAGCCCGAGAGTGAGCAACAAAATCAGGATAGGCCTTTGGTTCTGATCTTAAATTCAGGTCTGGTGCATCGTCCTGGACCGTTACGTATGAATAAAGAGTTTTCTCTATATTTAGCGGAGGCGGGTTTCGCTTCATTTCGTTTTGATTTATCTGGTATTGGCGATAGTGAAAAATTAGCGTCAAATAGTCAGTCATTCAAAGATCGAAACTTACAGGATGTAGGAGAGGCCATTGAATTTATTAAAGAAAAAGTAGCACCAGCAAAAATTATTGTAATGGGCTTATGTACGGGAGCTGATTTAGCTCATCGTGCGGCGGTAAAATATGAGGATATTACCGGTTCAATTTTACTCGATGGTTACGGTTACCCCACCAGGCGTTTTTATATTAAGCGTTATGCGCCGATACTGGCTAGCCCGAAACGTATGTTAGGTTTAATAGGCCGTATTATGATGAAGTTTTTGCCGGTCGGCAGGAAATCCGGTTCAGGTGAAAGCGGAGCTGATGCGTATTACTGGGAGCTGCCAGACAAGCAGGATTATATTGATGATATGGAAAGCTTGCACAATAAAGGTAATAAGCATTTATACATTTATACAAGTGGTGTGCGTGAGTATTATAACTACGCACAGCAATTTGTAGATACGTTCAACTCTCATGCATTCTGTAGTGATGTTGAAGTGGAGTATTTTGCCTATTCAGATCATATTTATGCATTGCTTGAGCAGCGCAATAAAGCTTTTTTGGCAATGACTAACTGGATTAAGCGCTTTTAATCTACTTTACCTGTGTTTGAATTTACCAGAAAATATGCATCAAGGGTGATCCGGCATGTTTATTTTTCTACGTATACTGTGTTTTATCAGTGAATAAAAAGTTCCCGCCTATCTTAAATATTATGTCGATAAATTTTACAGTTAAAGTCAAATTAAACCGATTTATAATAATTAATTCTTTAAAAATCAATTAGATACAAAATAGGCCTGAAACGTGCTTATACTATATTATTCAATTCAAATATTAGTACTACGTTTAGGTGATTGTTATCCCAATAACATCCAGTAAAATGTGGTAATAGTTGAATTAGCGACTAAATGAATAATATTTTTTAGGGAAGTGTTAATGAAAGGTTTAAAGTCCGGCGTGTTTATCAATCAGTTTACACGCATACTGTTCGTTTTTTGTATTCTTGTCTTCCCATCAATAATTTATGCAGCCCCGGCTGTACTCAGCTCTACTGATAAAGATTCCAGTATTACTCTCAGTGCAGATAGTCTGGGCGTCATATTTTCTGCAGGTAATACGCACCGTGGTGTACGTTCCGATATATCCATTCAACCGGCTAGTGGTTTTTATTATTATGAAGGCCGTCGTGAAATTGCAGTAGCCAACTTAGGCTTTGGTGTCGCAACTTCAACTGCCAGTCTAACTAACTATGGTGGCTTCGGCACAGATAGTATTGGCATCAATGCACTGGGTTATATTTATTACAATCAGACTAACCAGTTAGGCTCGGCTAATAGCAGTATTACCGGTACTGATACATTTGGTATTGCGGTGGACTATCGCGGTGTTAATCCGGTTGTTTATCTAATTGCCAGCAATACATTAATGTTCACTCAGGTAATGGATCAGGTAACTACACCATTACACATTCTGGCTTATGGCTATCAAAATACGACTGGCGTTCAGCAAACCATAAATGCGGCGGCTGATCTTGTGAATGCTCCATTTACCTATGATGTTAGTGGCATATTAAGTGCAGCGGGTGTAACGGGTACAGCAGGAATTATTAATGGCTGGTCGGCTAATGCGCAGGTCAGTATTGTTAATGGTGATCGTAATGTTTCATTGGGCCAGTCTGTCACTATCAGTGCGCTTGCCACTGATGAAAACGGCATCGATGTTTCTTCCAGCATAAGCTGGAGTACAGATAAGGGCGCCAGTGCAACCGGTTCTTCAATTACGATTACCGATAGTCAGCTTGCGACTCATGTGGTTACAGCGCAGGTTTTAGATATTAATAACCAGCCTGTTACCTCAACGGTTAACGTTAACTTTATCGATGCGGATGCAGATGCGGATGGCTTATCTGATATCGTGGAAGCCGGACTGGGTACTGATCCGAATAATCCTGATTCGGATGCTGATGGATTGACTGACGGTGTAGAAGTGAATACGACACTGACCGACCCATTAAATGCGGATACGGACAACGATGGTCTGCCGGATGCCTATGAGGTGAATAATGGGTTAGATCCGTTAGCTGCAGGTGATGCACTGTTAGACCCGGATGCGGACAGCTACTCCAGTTTAAGTGAATATCAGTTTGGCACTAACCCTAATGATAGCTTTTCTTATCCTAATGCGCCGGCGAGACTGAGCACTACCGATAAAGATCCGAGTATCAGTTTAACAGCTGATCGTTTTGGGGTGATTTACTCAGCGGGCTCAACACACCGTGCAGTGCGTACTGACCAGTCCATTGCCGCGGGTAGTGGTTTTTATTATTTTGAAGGGCGTCGTGAAATTGCCACAGATAATATGGGCTTCGGAGTTGCAACGGCATCCGCCAGTCTGGTTAACTATGGTGGTTATTCAGCTCAAAGTATTGGTATTAATGCGCTGGGATATATTTATTACAACCAGACCAACCAACTGGGTTCGGCTAACACCAGTATCAGTGGAACAGATACTTACGGTATAGCAGTAGACTATCGTGGCGTTAACCCGATTGTTTACATTATTGCCAGTAACACGCTGATGTTTACTCAGGTGATGGATCAGGTGACTACGCCTTTGCATATACTGGTTTATGGTTATCAAAATACAACAGGTGTTCAACAGACTGTTAATACAGCACTTGATTTAGCGGCTAGCCCATTCACCTATGATGTTCGATCAATCTTAAGTGCAGCGGGAATTAGTGGAGCAGCTTCTATTATTGATGGCTGGCAGGAGTCGATTCCGGTTACCCGCGTAGCCATTAATGGTGGTGATCAGTCGGTGACAGTCGGGCAGAGCATAACGCTTAATGCCGTTGCGACGAACGCCGCGGGTGATGACATATCTTCTACGGTTAGCTGGAGTACGGATACTGGCTTGAGTGGAAGTGGAGCAAGTTTTACGTTAACGGATTCTCTGGTAGCAAGTTACATCGTTAGCGCACAGGTAAATGATGAGCAGGCACAACCTGTTTCAATCAGCGTTACCATTCAGTTTGTAGACATTGATACAGATAGTGACGGCCTGTCAGATAGCCAGGAAAGTATACTGGGTACGGACCCACTGGTAGCTGACACCGATGCGGATGGTATTAATGATGGCGATGAAGTTAATCTCTACGGTACAAACCCATTATCAGCAGATACCGATGGCGATGGGTTATCTGATTTATATGAAGTGAATAACTTACTGAACCCGCTGGATGCTGTTGATGCGGCGAATGATGCGGATAATGATGGTTACAGTAATTTCGATGAGTTTCAACAGGGCACTGACCCTAATGATATTTTCTCTTACCCTAATTCGCCGGCACGCCTGAGTGCAACGGATAAAGATCCGAGTATTAATTTAACCGCTGACCGGTTTGGCGTAACCTACACTGCCGGTAGTACTCATCGAGCCGTGCGTTCAAATGTAGCGATACAACCGGGTAGTGGCTTCTATTATTTCGAAGGTACACGTCAGGTTGCTTCGGGAAATATGGGTTTCGGAGTCGCAACAGCGGCTGCAACGCTAGCGAACTTTGGTGGAGATAGTGACCAGAGTATAGGTATGAACTCACTGGGGTTGGTGTATTACAACAATACTAGTCAATTAGGTTCTAACAATACGATTATTTCATCAGCTGCGACTTTCGGAGTGGCGGTGGATTACACAGGAGCCAACCCGGTAGTTTATCTGATTGCCGGCGATACTCTGATGTTCACCCAGTTAATGGATCAGGTAACCGGGCCCTTGCACATTCTGGTTTATGGTAATCAAACTACAACCGGCGTGCAGCAAACTATTAATAGCGCGCAGGATTTAGTCGTCCAGCCTTTTGTTTATGATGTAAAGACTATTCTTTCAAGTACAGGTGTTGCGGGAACCGCTCAGATTTATAACGGCTGGGTTGCACAGACAACCGTCGCCATTACATCCGCCAACTTAAGTGCCAATGTCGGTACGAGTTTAACTCTGACTGCTGTGGCAAAAGATCGGCAGGGTAATGATATATCCAGCACGATTAACTGGAGTGATTCAGCTTCTGCTTTAACGGCAACCGGCAGCAACTTTAGTGTTACATCCAGTACGATTGCAAGCCACACCATTACAGCTGAAGTACTAAATGAGCAGGGCTTTGCTGTTAAAGCGGTAACAATTGTTAACTTTACCGCTGTTGATACTGACAATGATGGGCTGACGGATGATATAGAAGCACTATTAGGTACAGACCCATTAATAAGTGATACAGATCTTGATGGCCTGAGTGACGGTGTTGAAGTTAATCAAACACTGACCGATCCTCTAAACATTGATTCAGATTCAGATGGTATCAGTGATGGCTATGAAGTTAGCCATGCTTCAGATCCATTGGTAAATGACAGTTCACTGGATACGGATGGCGATGGCTTTACTAATCTGGATGAGTTTGTAAATGGTACCAATTCAAATAACCCTAATTCTTATCCGGGTGGACCGACTGAAACCCAGTTAAATGACGCTGATAAGTATGCATCGGTTGTTATCGATGCCACAGGGTTATCGGCAACCTTTACTGAAGCAACATCTCGAGCCGTCAGGGGTACTCAAATAATAAGTGCGGGTTCGGGCTGGTATTACATTGAAGCGCAACGACAGGTTGCACAGGGTGATTATGGTATTGGAGTTGCGTCTGCCAATGCACCGCTGAACGCAGCGGCGGGTACTGATCTGGAAAGTATGGGGCTGACAACTGATGGTCGTATTTTATATAACGGCACCGTTCAGCAAACATTTACCCAGCTATCCATCAATCAGTATTATGGCCTGGCGGTCGATTATACCGGTACGAGTCCGGTGGTTTATCCTATTGTCACCGGCACGGATGGTTTTGAGTTATTACTAAATTCTGTTGCACTTCCAAACATAACCGGTGACTTATACGTAATGGCCTTTGGTACAGGTACTGCAGGTTCCACGGCACAAATTACCCTTAATGCGGGTGATGATCCTAATAATGCGCCGTTTAATTTCCCGGCTAACTACCTGATGTTTAATGCGGGTAATGCAGGTGCCGAGTTTATGGGTATGGGCTGGGGTGGTGTGCATACTTATACAGGTCGTCCGACGGTTAAGCAGTTCAGTGAAGTGACTTTATTAAAAGACGGTAGCGAAGGCGATGGAATTACTTTAAGTGCAGATAACTTATCAGCGGCTTATGCCATTGATGAAAAAATGGCGATTCGTGCTAACCAGGGCATGATTGGCGAATTCCGTTATTTTGAAGCTCACCGTTTACTGGATCGTCTGGTTGCCGGTAGCAATTCTTCGTATGGTGCGGGTCAAGGTGTTACAACTCAATATGGCCGAACTAACCCATATCCATTTGATCCGGAACAGCCTTCCATGTCGTTAAACTCTATGATCGGCATATGGCGTAACCTTAATTTTATAACTGATTTTGATCTCAGCGCGTACTACTACGGTTTTGTAGTTGATTATCGTGCAGCACGGCCGGTGATACACGTCATCTTATTTGACGAAATCATTCACACAATGGTGTTACCGGATGTCTTTACACCGTTGCATCCAATGCTTTATGGCAATACACAGGGCCAGGGTGTGTTAACTAATCGCATTAATTTTGGTGCCACACCGTTTAAGTTTAATCCAAAAGCGGCAATGGATCGTGCCGGTATTGACTCAACAGATTTTGTATCCGGATGGGGTGATGTGAATAAGGATTCGGATTCAGATAATTTACGTGATAGTGATGAAATTATTTATGGAACCGATCCACTAAATGCAGACACGGATGGTGATGGCTTGCTGGATGGTTATGAGATTTATACTCTGAATACATCGGCTGTTTCAGCCGATACTGATAATGATGGAATGCCTGATGCTTATGAAATTCAGGCGGGACTGGATCCTCTGGTTAATGATGCGGCAGCAGATATAGACGCAGATGGTATCAGTAATCTGGACGAGTATCTGGCGGGTACGGGCATTATTAATGCCGCACCGAATCTGGCTATTGTTCAACAGGATTTCAGTCTGGATATCAGTGCAACTCTATCGGTCAGTGCAACGGTTTCAGATGTGATCGACGGTGATTTGAGCGCATCTGTTAGCTGGTCTGACAATAACAGCTCTAATACGGCTACGGGATTAAACTTCTCGTTTGTACCGACTTTGGGCGTGCATCAGATTACGGCTCAGGTAACGGATAGCGGTGGCCTTACATCAACCGCAAGCATTGTGGTAACGGTGATAGATCCAACCTTAGTCGATACGGACGGTGATGGTCTTTATGATGAAGAAGAAATGGCACTGGGCACAGATATAAATAACCCGGATACCGATGCGGATGCATTAAATGATGGCAATGAAGTGAATTTGTATTTTACCAATCCACTGATAGCTGACACAGATGGTGATGGAATACCGGATGGTTACGAAATTGCCAATAATTTAACACCAATTGATGCGGCGGATGCAGCACTGGATAATGATGGTGATGGGCGCAGTAATCTTGAAGAATACTTAAGTGGTACAAATCCGAATGTAGCCGATCCTGCACCGGGCGATATCATTGTTATTGATACGGATGAGGTCGGAACATCGCAGGTGGGAAGCTGGAATAATTCCGGCGGATCAGATCATTACGGTGCGGGTTCATTGTATGCAACCGTTGGTGGTGCAGTTGATCGCTATCGCTTTACACCGGCTATTGCGTTATCCAGTAATTATGAAGTTTATGTGTGGAATTCCTGTTATGCCAACCGTGCGGTTAATGTAAAACATATTATTCAGCATGCGGCGGGTATTACTACAGTTGAAGTTGATCAGGATTGTGATACCGGTGTATTCGGACAATGGAATCTGTTGGGTACATACGGCTTTAATGCCGGAAGCACCGGCTATCTTGAAATTACCGATGAGGGTATTGTGCCTCCAGCTACAACGTATATGGGGGCTGATGCGGCTCGCTTTATTCGTGTAGGTGAAGTGAATAATTCACCGGTAATGACAATCTCTAGTACAGCCGCCAACCTGACCGATGGTGACCAGATTACATTAACGGCAACAGCCAATGATGTTGAAGACGGTAACATAAGTGCGCTCATTAGCTGGCAGGATGACCTGAGTGGCCTGACGGCAACGGGTAATAGTTTTACCTTTGTACCGGGTCTTGGCGTGCATACGCTAACAGCAAGTGTTGTCGATAGTAGCAACGCTAGCAGTAGCATTACATCAACGATTACAGTCGTTCTATCCACAGGTTTACTTGATGAAGATAATGATGGATTGAATACCGATGCTGAAATCGCAGCAGGTACGGATCCACTTAATCCAGATTCAGATGGTGATGGCCTGTTTGATGGGGAAGAAGTGTTGACACATAATACTAACCCGTTAAGTAGCGATACGGATGGCGATGGCATTGATGATTTCTTTGAACTGAATAATAGTCTGAACCCATTGGATGCAAGTGATGCTGCTCTGGATTCAGATAACGACGGTGTAAGTAATTTAGACGAATTCCTGGCAGGCACTGATCCGAATCAGGCACCGGCTGCGCCGGTTGTTGAGTTTATTATTGATACCGATGAAGTGGGAACATCTCAGTCTGGAAACTGGAATAGCTCGGGTGGCTCTGATCACTATGGTGCGGGCTCGTTATATGCAACGGTGGGTGGAGCTATTGATCGCTACCGCTTCACTCCAGACTTACCACAGACCAGCAGTTATGCAGTGTATGTGTGGAACTCCTGCTACAGCAATCGCGCAGTTAATGTGAAGCATATTATTCAGCATGCGAGCGGCATTACAACAATCGAAGTTGATCAGGATTGCGACACCGGCGTATTTGGTCAGTGGAACCTGCTTGGCACCTTTAGCTTTAATGCGGGCAACAGTGGCTATCTGGAGATTACAGATGAAGGTATAACCCCTCCGGCAACTACCTATATGGGTGCAGATGCCGCGCGATTCGTTCAGGTTGGAGCGGTTAACAGTTTACCTGTGATTACTCTGTCCACTACCAGTGCAGGATTAACAGATGGTGATCAGATTACCATTAGTGCAACGGCAACCGATGCAGAAGACGGTGATTTAAGTGCCATGATCAACTGGCTTGATGACTTAAGTGGTACCGGTACGAATGGCAACAGCTTTACATTTGTGCCGGGAGTAGGTGTTCATAGCGTCACAGCAACAGTAACAGACAGTGAAAATGGCAGTGCCAGTGCAACGTCAACCATTACTGTGGTGTTGTCCCAGGGTTTGCTGGATGATGATAGTGATGGCTTGAATAATGATGGCGAGACAGCTGCAGGTACCGATCCACTTAATCCTGATTCAGATTCAGACGGGTTACAGGATGGTGCAGAGGTTTTAACCTGGAACACTAACCCACTAAGTGCGGATACCGATGGCGATACGATGGATGACTTTTTTGAGGTCAACAATGGGCTTGATCCATTAGATCCTAATGATGCATTCCTTGATGCAGATAATGATGGCGTGTCTAATCTTGATGAGTATCTTGCCGGTACCAATCCACAGCAGGCACCTGTTTCTGAGTTTATAATAGATACAGATGAGGCGGGTACGTCACAATCCGGAAGCTGGGTAAGCTCGGGTGGTTCAGACCACTATGGTGCAGGTTCACTTTATGCAACGGTTGGTGGCGCAGTAGATCGTTATCGTTTCACGCCTGATTTACCGCAAGCTGGTAACTATGAAGTGTATGTATGGAATTCGTGTTACTACAATCGGGCAGTGAATGTGAAACATATTATTCAATCGACAATTGGCTTAACAACGCTTGAAGTCGATCAGGATTGTGATACCGGTGTGTTCGGACAGTGGAATTTACTGGGTACCTTTAATTTTGCCGCGGGCAGTGCAGGTTATCTGGAAATTACAGATGAAGGTATTGTTCCACCCTCTACTACCTATATGGGTGCGGATGCAGCACGTTTTGTGGCGGTACCATAATGAAAAATTTTAAAGTATTTGTGTTAAGTGTTCTGATTCTGCCTTTATTTATTCACAGTGCCTTCGCCAATGAAAGTACAGGTTATTTAAAAGATATTTATGTGAGTCAGCAAGGGCTTGTATTGTTTCGTTTAGATAACCCGGTAAATCAACGTCCTAAATGCGCTAATAATGTGGACTGGGATTACAAACTGGATTTAAATCAGCCACACTCTGATGCCATGTTTGAAATGTTGCGCATGGCACAGTTGACCTCTAAGCCTGTCAGGGTAGGTTATGGTGCTGAGCCTGATTGTGGAAAAGGCTTCCCCGCAGTGAATATTCACTATGTGTTATTTTTAAATCTTTTAAAGAAAGATCATGCTAATAAAGGCAACTATAATACAAAATCTAAAAAGTAATCTATCTGAACGATTGATTAAACGCTTCAGCCTATATTCTAAAAAGGCCTATAATTCTCTTTGCAATTAAACTTATTTTAAAACGTTCATCATTGTCCGGTGGAAATAAGATATTTACCGGGAGTCGTAAAATATTATTCAGAGATGATCGTGGCTGAAGCAGTGTTGTCCATATTATAAGCAGGTTGTTTTCTGTTAAAAAACGCCCGTAATCTTTTTTACCTGAAAAATAGTCGTCAATAATTTTATATAAGATTAATCTGTTAATAGTAGCCATATTACTATGCTTTAGTTTTACACGATTAAAATAGGTATCTGGTATTTTTATAATGCTCGATTTATTTAAATAACTTAACGCTAAAAAAACACTGGATGCTGATGCTGTATTTGTAAGCCAGTTGCTCATTTTCTCCCAGTTTAGCGGGGTGTTGTTATTCAATATCATCAGTACAATATCGGTTAACTGAATACAGCTTTTGTGTGTATTGAAATCATCGGCCCAATGAACACAGGTGTAAATTAAATGCAACTCTGTAGATAGCTGTTTTATATTACAATTGTATTCGGGGTCATACATTGCAACAGTGTTTGTTTGAATGTTTTCCAGGGTAAACAACTCATCATGCTTAGCCGGCGTACTTTTTGAAAATAAATGGCTGTGAACTTCAATCCATAGATTATTTTTTTTATTATAAAACGGCATGCTATGGTGATGTGATGTATAAAATTCCTGTGTGTTTTTAGATGTTTGTTGATAGCCCAGCTTTAGCAGGATGTTTTCAAGTGTAGCCACATCTTTTTCTGATACCAGTAAATCTATATCGCTCATTATCCTGAACCAGGGGTGAGGGTAGTAACGCTGGCAATGAGAGATTCCTTTTAATAATATAATGTCATCTTCACACTGCTCACTGAATGCGAGTACCTCTTTTAAAGAATTTAAAATACTATAAGTGATTACTTTGGCTGTAAGGTCGGCTGATAGTAACCGTTGATAACTTTCTGCAGAAATAGTTTGCTGGATGTTTTCAGCGCTATATTTAAGATACGCTCCCATACCAGCATTGATTGCGAAATCAATTAAATTATCTTGTGTCCTACTTATATTTAAGTCTTGTTGCTGGTGGCTGATTGCGCTAAGTAAGGGGAGTAGTGATTTCATTTTCTACCAATATTAATTTATATATTTAATAGCCTGTTTTGAATATAATAAACTAAACTAACTGTTTTAATACAAGTTTATTGCCTATGATTGAAAATACATATATACCGAGTATGCGTACCGATGTTGTTTTACAGGATGTGGATGGTGAGTCGCTCATCCTTGATACCAGTGAAGAGTCTATACATCAGTTAAATGATACGGCTACGTTTATCTTGCATCAATGCGATGGTAAAAATAATGTATCAGATATAACATCATTGGTTGTTGAGCATTATGATATTTCTGAAGCCAATGCAAGGGATGATGTCTCAGGTGTTATTAAGCAATTTATGGGTTTAAATTTGTTAAATGAAAAAAAATAGTCAATTTCTAACGCTATCAGTTTTTAATTGTATCATTGAGGTTAATGTCAGTAGTACTGAATTATCAGAGATATTAGTGCTTGTTTATGGTGCTATGTTAGTGCCTACATCTAAACAAGTTGCTGACTTAACTTATACCATTAGCAGAAATGATGCGGATAATGAAATATGTGTCTCCAGAGAGAGTGGTCCGCAATATTTCACTAAAGAAATTGGCGAGTTTATCTTTTTTTTCGAAAAAGATATGACGATTGAATTACAGAAAATTCGTTCTGACTTAGTGTTTATTCATTCTGCTGCATTAGAGTATCAGGGGCAGGGCTTACTGTTAGTTGCGCCTTCGGGTACTGGCAAGTCAACGACCAGCTGGGCAATGCTAAATTCCGGCTTTAATTACTTAAGTGATGAACTGGCTCCGATTGATATGAATACAATGCATGTTGAGCCCTATCCACATGCATTGTGTTTAAAGGCGATACCTCCGCTGTTTGAGCTACCGGATGATAGTTTGCATACACGTTGTACTATTCATGTACCCGTAAAGTCAGAAAATTCAGGGCGTTTTGAGTCTGTTAAGTTACAGCATATTTTTTACCTTGAATATGATAGTGAAATAAAGGAACCAGAAATACACTCAATCAGTACGGCTGAAGCCTCGGCTAAACTATTTATTAATAGTCTCAATATACTGGCTCATGATAAAGGCGATAGTGGGATGCAAGCTGCAATATCTATCGTTAGAGGCGTTAACAGTTATGTTCTTAAATCAAACCATCTGGATAAAACCTGCGAACAGGTAAAGCGTCTGTTAAATAAAAACAGTTGAGATTTAATCAAGTTTAAAAAATGGGAATGTAGTACTACCCACCCGCAGAAAGCGGATGGGTGATATAAAATTTTTATCTTGGGGTTGGCTGTTGTGATGGCGGTGTACCAGGGCGTGGTCTGTTACCAACCAGTTTGTGGCTATTTGAAGAGCCAGCAGATGCAAATGATGGGATAGCAGCCATAGTCACAATAGCAGGTGCTGTATATGCGGTTTTCTTTACAAAATCACGACGGTTCTGATCGATGCTTTGCTCTTTATTGGGTTTATCCATGATATCCTCTCAAGATATTGTCCATTAAACTTCACTTAATATTATAAATTAGTATAGTCCTAATTTACAGTTTTGCAAAAATTAGCTTTTTCTGCGACGGCTTATTCCGCTTAAAAATATCAGGCCTGAGCCAAATAACCATAAAGCGGCAGGAACAGGAACAGGCGTAACTTCAAAGCTAGCTGCATCCCATTTTCCTTTAATGTACGTTGACTCTGCGATTAACGTGTTATCAAAACTATCAGGCACACCGCCATTGAAAATCATATCGGCAAAGCCAGATGATGAAAATGAGATATTAGTCTGTATAGAGCGATAGCTCAGCCCGTCAAACATACCATCTTGAAAAAACAGACCATTATCAGGGATAGTTGACATGTCATCAGTAAATATTGTGTTTCCAACCGTTATTTGCATACTGTTAGTGATTGTTGAAAAGTCGATAAACGATAAGCCAGCACCGATTACACTGTCATCATAAGTACCAGATGCAGATATCGTTGAGTTAGCTAATAAAGCAAATGGATTATTGGGTTCAGCGATTTCTACATTGCCAGAAATGGTAAAGTTTACAATTGCAGCCTGTGCCGAGCCAGTGACAAGCAAAAATAAACATAAAGCGTAGTTACTAACTGACTTAATCCGATCGTTTTTCATCTTTTTAATTCCTTATAAACTATTGGCTAATTTTTATTCTAAGTGAAGTATATCTGGATAACTAAATATATAAAATCCCCCTTAAGGGTGGTTTATATACATTATTTAATAAATCAGTAGCATTATTAGAGCCATATACTAATTATTTCTATAAAATCAGTAAGATAGGTAATATGTTTTTTTAAATAAACTGAATTAACAGGTATAAGTGACAAAAATTTCGGCAAACTTGTAAGGTTTGTCGACAGCGCTACATGGTTTTATATTCACCCGGTTGAGTATCATCATTCTGTGACTCTATTTTATAAGGAGTGGCTAAAACGACTACGCCGACCAATGGGTGGTCAATATAGTGAATTTCGCGGCTACGCATGCGTCGTTCATTAACAACGGGAAAAGAGATATTTTGAAGCCCCCCATTTTCAGTGTATTTAGGCTTGAAATATCGCATGTCTACATTGAAGTGTAAGTAGCGACTCATAATGAGTTTTACACTGCCGGTAATGTATGACGCGTTCTTCAGATTGGCTTCAGGCTGTTCAATGGATGGTGTATTTTGAGCTGGTGCATTTGGCTCAGAATCCGTATTGGTGGTTTTGTCTGTAGTTAGAGGTATGTTAAATGCGTGTGCTCGGTCGAGTCCTGTCTGTTTCCAGCGGCGGGTGATAAGAACTCTGAAATTAGAGTTTTTTTTCAAACGCTTCAGATTACTTGATAATTTGGCGCCATCCCAGTTTAGCTGTCGATACTCGGGGTCTTTTTTAACCGGTTTAGCCGGCTCATTCTGTTTATTATTAAGCATGTCATTATAGCTCCAGTCTTCAGAGCTTAAATAGCGAGCCGTGGTGTCTTCGAAAATAATTAACTCAACTTCGTAACCGGTTTCAGCTGCTTGCAGTGTTAATGCAAAAAACCATGTCATGATAAAAGCAAATTGCCTGATTGTTGTAAATTTCATTAAGCCGCTTCCTGAAGCATGAGAGATTTGAGTAGTTCTCTTAATATTTTTACACGCTGTTCGCATTCGCTGGTTTCTTTATAAATAATTAAGGTGTTGCTGCCATTGAGTTTGTAAACTTGTGGTTCAGATTGTATCAGTGTAATGAGCCTGGCAGGATCAATATTCGCATTTAAATCAAAAATAATACGCACCAGTGAATCTACGGCGGTTATTTTTTCGACACCAATATTATGGGTTAGCAGTTTGAGGGAGGTTACTTCAAACAGGTTTTTCGCTATTTCAGGTAATAACCCGAAACGATCAATTAATTCAATCCGTATTTCATCCAGCGCCTGCTGGTCTGACGCGTTTGAAATACGTTTATACATAATTAAGCGTGTATGAATGTCATATATATAGTCATCGGGTAGCAACGCCGGTACGCCCAGTTCAATTTCAGTGCCTTGATGAATGGGAGTGTTGAGGTCAACCGTTTTGCCGGACTTAAGTGCCTTAACCGCCCGATCGAGTAATTCAGTATAGAGGCTAAAGCCAATTTCCTGAATTTGGCCACTCTGATCATCACCAAGCAGCTCTCCTGCACCGCGTATTTCCAGGTCATGGGTAGCCAGGGTAAAGCCAACACCTAAGTCTTCCAGTGACTCTATCGCTTCAAGACGTTTTATCGCATCTTTTGTCATAAGGCTTTTCGGCGGTGTGATTAAGTAGGCAAATGCCCGGTGATGAGAGCGTCCAACACGACCGCGAATCTGATGTAGTTGTGCCAACCCGAGTTTATCGGCACGATTTATAATAATGGTATTTGCACTCGGTACATCAATGCCACTTTCGATAATGGTGGTGCTGACTAAAATATTGAATCGCTGATGTACAAAGTCGAGCATTATGCGTTCAAGATCTCTTTCACGCATCTGTCCATGGGCAAACTGTACATTGGCTTCCGGAATGAGCTCTTCTAACGTCCGGCACATTTTTTCAATGGTTTTAACTTCATTGTGTAAAACGTATACCTGTCCGCCACGTTTAATCTCACGCAAACAGGCTTCATGAACCTGCTGGTCATTCCACTCAGAAACAAAGGTTTTTATTGCATGACGCTGAGTTGGGGGAGAAGCAATAATTGATAAGTCGCGCATACCCGCTAGTGACATATTTAGGGTGCGCGGAATTGGTGTGGCGGTTAAGGTCAGAATATCGACTTCGGCCCGCAGGTTTTTAAACTGTTCTTTATGCTTTACACCAAAGCGATGTTCTTCATCGATAATCAGCAAACCGAGATTGTCGAAGCTAATATCTTTCTGCAGTAATTTATGTGTGCCGATAATAATATCAACTTTACCGGCCTTTAATTCACTGATTACCTGATCCTGTTGCTTTTTTGAATTAAATCGAGACAGACACTCAATTTTAAGTGGCCAGTCGGCAAAGCGATCTTTAAAATTCTGAAAGTGCTGCTGTGCTAATAATGTTGTGGGAACTAAAATCGCAACCTGTTTATTGGCATTCGCGGCAACAAAAGCCGCACGCATAGCAACCTCGGTTTTACCAAAGCCGACGTCACCACAAACAACTCTGTCCATGGCTTTGGCTTCGGTTAGATCTTTAATCACCATATCAATGGCGGTTTGCTGGTCTTCTGTTTCTTCAAATGGAAAGGCCGCCGCAAACTGGTTGTATTCGTCAATATTAATCGCATAGGCATGGCCACCTTTAGCTGCACGTCGAGCATGAATGTCTAAAATTTCAACTGCAATATCATGTATTTTTTTCGCGGCTTTTTTACGTGCTTTAGACCAGGTTTCACTACCCAGTTTATGTTTAGGTGCATGATCTTCATCGGCACCGGTATAACGACTGATTAAGTCTAGTGAAGCCACCGGTACATAAAGTTTATCGCCGCCGGCATATTCAATACTCAGCACTTCAGTTTCAATATCACCAATATTTAATTTTTGTAACCCTAGATAGCGGCCAATGCCATGTACTTCATGTACCACCGGCGAGCCAATACTTAAATCGGTCAAGTTACCAATAATGGCATCGGCATCACGGGTGCGTTTTCTTTTTCGTCGTTGCTGCTGTGTCCGCTCGCCAAACACCTGTGATTCTGTTAACACACAGATTGCTGGCTCAGTCTGATTCAGGCCTCTATCTATAGGCGCAACGATTACACCCAGGTGTGCGTTTGATTCAATAAACCGGTCCCAGCTTTCAAATACTGTCGGATATTGTTTTTGATCGTGAAGCATTTCCAGCAGCATTTCTCTACGCCCGGTTGATTCTGCGACTAACAAAACCCGGCTGGTAGACTGTTTGATAAATGTAATGAGCTTAGACAGGGGAGAGTCAGACTTCTTTTGTGCCAGC
The DNA here is from genome assembly GCA_964531165.1 of uncultured Thiotrichaceae bacterium. GTDB lineage: Bacteria > Pseudomonadota > Gammaproteobacteria > SZUA-229 > SZUA-229 > SZUA-229. The sequence continues at coordinate 22,454 of CAZHEA010000005.1, read as the reverse complement.
AACTGAACCGGTGCGCTAAATGGCAGATCGACTGCACTTTGTCCCGGTATATTTTTTTTCGATTGTGTCTGTATCTGTGCAAAAGCCTGTAACGTCTGCTGCAGTTCATCTGCGCTTAAGTAAAGGCTTTCAGGGGGAAGTATGGGTCGTTCAATATCATGGCGGCGTTGTTCATAGCGCTGACTAACGTCATCGTTGAAACTGTCGATAGTCTGAGTCAGTTCGATTTCTGAGCAGATGATAGTGTTACGTGGAAGGTAATTAAATACACTACACAATTCATCAAAAAATAATGGCAGATAGTATTCAATACCATTTGGAATGATTCCCTGTGAAATTTCCTGATAAATTTTGCTGGTGGTTGGGTCGCCGGCTAGTTTTTCACGGTATCGACGTCTAAACTCACTAATCGATTCTTTATTAAAAGGAAACTCTCGAGCCGGTAAAATTTCTATGGTGTTAATGGTTTGCAGTGAACGTTGTGTCTCTGGATCAAAGCAGCGGATGGTGTCAATATCCGTATCAAACAAATCGATTCTAAATGGCAGGTCGTGTCCTGAAGGATAAAGATCAATAATTGAGCCGCGAATGGCAAACTCTCCGTGCTCCATAACCTGCGATACACAACTGTAGCCATTTTGTTCGAGGGTAATGCGGAACTTATCCAGATCTAACGACTGATTTTGTTTCAGTATTAATACTTGCGACTTAATATAAGATTTCGGTGGTAAGCGTTGCAGTAATGTCGAGACAGGTAAAATTAGAATATCACCTGACTGCATATCGGATAATTGATAAAGGGTCGTCAGGCGTTGTGAAATAATATCCTGATGGGGTGAAAAAATATCGTAGGGTAAGGTTTCCCAGTCGGGAAGTTCAAGTATTTTACATTTTCCAGAAACAAAAAAATTCAATTCATGTTGAAGTTGCTGCGCCTGATTTACATCAGATGCAATAACAACGACAGGATTTTTTTTATGTAATGCCAGGTTTGCAATTGCAAACGATTGTGCACAGCCATAAAGCTGACTGTAGGCATGGGTTTCAGTTTTTACAGGCGTCTTAAATAGCTGAAAGTCTGTCTGAGAGGGCGTCATATCTGGAATTATATATTGCCAAAAATTATAAACGCGACATTATCCGGTAATTCATTGATATGTAAAGAAATAAGTATTGGTAATTCTATAAATATCAATGATATCAACAATATACTATAGAAACCTTATGTTGATTATAATCCTGATGGCAGGCTGAAATTAGCATTGAATATGCTCTGTTATTCATTATTAAAAATACTTTCAGCTAAAAACTAATTTATTTATAGATCTTAAGATAATCCTAAGCTTGCATGTCTAAACTCCAAACATCGTAGAAACGGTTTTATATTTGAGTAATAAATGAGCATTTATTATACCGGAGACATTGGTTAACAGGTATGTTTTAAAAAATGAAATGGATTTGATAGCGGCTTTAACTTTTTGCAATCATGGGTAGGAATTTCATTGAATAAATTAAATATTTTTTCTGGTTACCGCATTACATCTACATTACTACTGTTACTTGTTTCAATCTATATTATTGTTTTTGATAATATAACTTTATGGACGCAATTCTCGGATGTAGTATCCGGTTCTATTGTTTATAAGTTATTTGTACAATGGGTTTTTGCCGCATTAATTGTATTGATACTTTATATATTTCTATCATTTTTATGCATTAAAAAAACGACCAAAACGGTATTGATTAGCCTGTTAATAAGTTCAGCGGCAATAAGTTATTTTATGGATGTTTATGGTACGGTTTTCAGTGTTTCAATGATTCAGAATGTTGCTGAAACAGATACACATGAAGCGTTTGACCTGATAAGTCTGAGTCTGCTTAAGCATGTTTTATTATATGGTGTTATACCTTCTATACTGGTTTATTTTGCAGTCATCAAACAGCAGACATTGGTTGGCGAGATTAAGACCCGTGCAGGCGTGTTTCTGATTTTATTGTTTGTTACCTCTACCTCCGTATACATTGTTTTAAAGGATGTAGCTTTTATTGGTCGCGAAAATCGGGATTTAAGGCTTTATATTAATCCGGTTTTTCCTATCGCATCAGTTTATAAATATTTTAAGTTTTCAGGAAAAAGTCATAATAGGCCATTACAGGAAGTGTTTAGTGACTCAGTTGTTGTTAATAATGATATTGACGCAGATAAGAAGACTGTACTTGTCGTTGTAGTGGGTGAGACCGCCAGAGCAGCAAGTTTCAACCTGAATGGTTATGCCAGACAGACAACGCCATTGCTTGAAAACCAGAATATTATTAATTACTCTAATACATCGTCATGCGGTACCGCCACGGCGGAATCCTTGCCCTGTATGTTCTCAAATATTACTCATAACGAATTTAATATCGACAAAATTAGACATCAGGAGAATTTGCTTGATGCATTAAAATACGCAGATATAGATGTGCAATGGCGGGAAAACAATTCTGGCTGTAAGGGTGTTTGTAAAAGAAGTGAAACTCAGGTTATGTCACTAGTAGGTAATAATGAGCTTTGTGATGGAGATGATTGTTTCGATGAGGTCCTGTTAAACAATCTGCAGGATTATATTAAAAATGTAACGGCCAATACAGTAATTGTATTACATCAGCAGGGCAGTCATGGGCCGGCATATTATAAGCGTGTGCCAGAAAAGTTTGCTGTATTTAAGCCAGAATGTAGGTCTAAGGCGTTACAGGAATGCACTAATGAAGAAATTACCAACTCTTATGATAATACTATTTTATATACAGATTATGTTTTATCAGAAGTTATCAATATATTGAAATCGAGTTCAGATACTGTAAGTACAGCGATGATTTATATGTCAGATCATGGTGAGTCATTGGGTGAAAAAGGCGTTTATCTCCACGGCTTGCCATATTTTATGGCACCAACAGAGCAAACTAATATTCCATTTATTGTCTGGCTATCTGATGATATTAAAAAGAATAAGCAGATTAGCGAAACCTGCCTTAGCTCTAATGCTATGAATGAATACTCTCATGATAATTTAACGCACTCTGTACTGGGCTTAATGGATATAACATCTAAAAATTATAATAATAAACTCGATGTGTTTTCTAACTGTCGAAGAGATTCTTCAAATGTGGCTGATACTCACGATGAAGTCATGCATGATGATAAAAGTTGATGACGAACCCGGTTGATGCCGATATAGTATGAAGGTTACTTAATAAAAAAAGTTGTATTATGGCGAAAACGGGAAATAAAGGAATTAAGCGTTTAATTAACGCTGCCATTTTTTCATATAAGGGTTTAAAGGCGGCTTATATTAATGAAGAAGCATTCCGACAGGAAGTTTATGCATTGCTTTTATTGACCCCCGTGGCTTTTTATATTACCGATAACCTCTCACAGGCAATAATATTAATATGCAGTCTTTTATTAGTTATTGTGGTTGAGCTGATTAATTCGGCGATAGAGGCTACAGTTGATCGTATCGGTGATGAGCATCATGAGTTATCCGGTAGGGCTAAAGATATGGGATCTGCTGCCGTCACACTGACTATTTTAATTTGTGCAGGCATATGGGTTGCCGTTATTTTTTAGTTGCGATACATAGAAATACTGGATAAGTTTCCTGATTCTTCAATACGCTATGTACCGTTAGCATCTCAATATCAATAAAGCCGGACTCTTTTAATTTTCGTTTAAAGTTCTGGCGATTAAATCCTTTATGATAAACACCGCGGGCATCAGCCGGGTGAAAGCTGCCGTCTTCTTCATCCAGATCAGCTACGGCAATTTTTGCACCGGGTTTTAAATGCACCGCAAATTGTTTCAACAAATTATCAGTATCTTTTACGTGATGCATAGCCATCGCACTAACAATAAGGTCGTAAACATCACCGGTTGGTTTTTGGGTGATATCCTGACATAAAATATCAATATTTTTATTGTCAGCTGCCTGAAGTTTTTTAAACAATTGCTCGAGCATAGACTGAGATACATCGACAGCAACCACTTTATTAACATGTGGAGCTATTTGAGATGTGATTAAACCGGTACCCGCGCCAAAATCCATTACCTGCATGGTTGGGCTTAGCTTAATGCTGTTGACAATGGATTGCCCAATCGCAGTCGAAAGCTTTTGCACCATTTCATTAATATCCCAGTCGTTGGCTTTTTCTTTAAACAGGTCGTTCATGGTTTGTTTTCCGGTAATGGAATTAGATTGAATGAATATTATAAACTGTAATCTATAATTACTTTACTAAAGTAAACGTTTAACGGCTATTCATCTGTAATATTAATACCTGTCTTCATAAACTAATCTGACAACAGGTTGTTTATTTTCCTGGTTAATTATAAATAAATATTAAACCAAATGGTGACAATTGCCGTGCGGTAACTATAATAAACCATATGGTTGAATATAAAAAAGACAAAATGCTCACTGATATACTAAAAGCCATGAGTGATACCACGCGTCGCTCATTGTTAACACGGCTTTGTCAGCATGGGCCTGTACGTGTAACTGATTTAGCAAATCAATATGATATGTCACTCAATGCGGTTTCTAAACATATTAAAGTACTGGAAAAAGCACAGCTTATTCATCGAAAAAAGATAGGCCGTACTCATATTATTGAAGCCAATTTATCAAAAATAGCAATGGTTGAAGACTGGCTGAACGATCTTAAATCTGTCTGGGAGCTACGCTTGGATAAACTTAATGAAATATTGCAGAACGGAGAAAGCTAAGATGCCTGAATTAACGGTCAATATAAATAAAATTATTAATGCGCCACTGGAAACAGTGTATGAAGCCTGGTTGAAACCACAAATTTTATCCAAATTCATTTTGCCTATGCCGGGAATGTCTGCACCAGAAATACAAAATGAAGCAAAAGAGGGCGGAGATTTTACAATTATCATGTCAGTTGGAGATGAAAAAATTCCTCATACCGGAAAATATTTAATTATTGATCGCTATAAAGAGATTGTTTTTACATGGCAGTCTCCATTCACGCCGGATAACAGTACAGTAACGTTATTGTTTAGTAAAATTAATAGAACTCAAACAAATATTCAGCTTACGCATATTAAGTTTTTTAATGAGGAAGGCCGATGTAATCATCAAGGTGGTTGGGGTAATATTTTAGATATGTTAAATCAAGTTTTGGCTGTTGAGCTGGTATAAATAAGGTGAAAGCAATGAATCATAAGTTGAAAGATAAACTAACAATGGTAGTTCTAATTGTCACTGTATTAAACTTTACAAGTGCAATTGCTACTAGTAACTTAATAGTAAATTTACCTTCACAAAGCTTAGACGGGAAAACAATGCCGCAAGGTGTGTCATTCGCCGCACTAAGTGGTGATCGTTTTAAAGAGTCCTATATGGCAATGGTAAAGCTACCAGCAGGCATAGAAAGTCCAGTGCATACTCAATCAAATATGTTTGGTGTCGTGCTTGAGGGTACCTTTTTTCATATAAAGGAAGGCGATGATCCTTCGAAAGCGGTGTTATTATCAAAGGGTTCATATTATATGATCCCAGCCAATTTAGCGCATATCAGCAAATGTATTACCAAAGTTGAATGCGTTAGTTTTCTGTATCAAGATGGAAAATTTGATTTATAATCCATAATGATAAGTGAGTTTAATGTCTTGCTTTAGCCATGTTTTGATGAGTGAATGTATTAATTATTTGCGCTGTCAATGTTTAATGTGCAGTCTTGTATCGTAATATTAAATTATAGGGCTACGCATTTTCATCTGCATGTAAAACAATCTTTCAAGCTCAGTACATAGAATATTTAAAAGACCGGTTTTTTTCCGGTATATTATAATGAATTTCAGGGTTACAAAATGAAAAAATATAAAGTCATGTTGAACGGTCAGAATTTTGTGATTGATCGGGGTAACGGTGAGGCGAAGTATGGTTTTTATACTACGCAGTTTGTTGAAGCGAACTCGAAAGCTGATGCAGAGAATATTGTGATTGATGCGATCAAAAATAGTATAGATATAAAAACCAGGATTAAAAATTTACCGAATGACCAGCCGATGATGTATGCGGAAGATATAGAGGTGGTTGAATGCATGCCAAGTGACGAGCAGGCATCAGCATTGTCGTGGTTTAAAGAATCGTTTTAGTCTGATTTGTATTTGTAGGACATTTTAAATTTATCCAATCTTTAGTAAGAGTGGTATGTTCATCACTTTTTTATTTCAAATCTGTAGCCGGCGGGTTAGATGCGCATCAGTGTCAGTTTCAGTCAGGTCTCAATTCAATCTCATTTTAATGCTTATTACCTGACAGGGCGGTATTTTGGCATTACGGCTATTCATGTTAATATAAAATATATAATAATTATAAGATTCATACATTGGTGCATAATAAATAGCTAATATTCAAAAGTGAATATTAGGGTTTTTTATTTGTAAAAACAGTGATATGCATAATGAACTTAATTCATAATTGACAAAAAAACTGACTTCAGTTGGCGCCTAATCGAGCTGCTTTGTTGATTATTCAATGTAGAATAATAATATTAGAGGTTTTGGCTTGAGGGTTTTAGTTGCGGATGATCATGACTTTTTCAGGGGCGGGCTAGTTTCTGAGTTGTCACAAATCATACCGGATGCATGTTTCTTTGAGGCAGCAAATGCGGGTGAAACGCTATCGTTGCTGGAAATAAATGATAATATTGATCTGGTTATTTTAGATTTATGTATGCCGGGTTCGAATAAATATGATCTTGTTGAGCAAGTCTGTTCAAAATATCCTCAATTAAAAGTAATAGTTATGACCGCATCTGAAGAAATTCGCGATATGCAGGGTGTGATCGATTGCGGTGCTGTGGGTTATATTCCTAAAACACTGGGTCGGGACGTTGTGCATCATGCTATAGGGTTGGTGCTTGCGGGAGGTGCTTATTTTCCTGATGATGTACTTAATGAGCAGACTATAGAGCAAGCACAATTAGCAGAATTGGAAAAGAGAATAACCACACTGACACAGCGTCAGAAAGACGTACTTAAATTATTACTCGAGGGTAATACAAATAAGAGTATTGCCTGTAGCTTAAAAATTTCAGATAACACAGTTAAAATACATGTTACGGCAATTTTAAAGACGTTAAGTTTTTCCAGTCGCGCCCAGGTTATTGCTGGAGCCCGTGATATAGTTAATAGAGTGTTTTAATTTTTTGGTGTCGTGGTGTGGTATGAGTTTAAGTTTTATAAATGCTAAGAAACGTATTTTATTTATAGATTTGTTGTTTTTAAGTTTATCTGTTTTTCCGGCTTCTGCTTATTGTAATAATACTGATTCACAAGCATCTGCACAGTTACCCACGTCATCTCTGGAAAGTGAAGACGAGTTTTTTTCTGAAATTCCCAGTGTTATTTCTGCAACCCGTATCCGCCAACCCTTAACTGAAGCTCCATCATCGGTAACTGTTATTGACCGTGAGATGATTGACGCCTCCGGTGCAATTGAAGTGGCTGATGTTTTACGTCTAGTGCCGGGTGTTCAGGTTTCTTATCCGCAGGGAAATCAAATTGCTGTGGCATACCATGGCTTTGCCGATGCTTTTCCCAGAAATATGCAGGTTCTGGTTGATGGTCGTTCAATTTATCAACCATCATTTGCCGATGTTGATTGGCTGTTTCTGGGTGTGTCGATTGAAAATATTGAAAGAATAGAAGTGGTGCGCGGACCAAACAGTCCTCTGTATGGTTCAAATGCGGTGCAGGGCGTAATTAACATTATTACCTATCAGCCTTATCAACAGGCCGGTACTTTTGTCAGCGTAACCGCAGGTGATCTTGATACGCGAAATGTCATGCTGCGTTTTGGTAGTCGTGCCGGTAAGCTGGATTATCGGATCAATGCAAACTATCAGGAATCCACCGGTCTACCCGGCGAGCTGGATTCAACTGATGATGGTAGAAAAATGGGCGGGCTGTCTTTTCGTGGAGCTTTGCAAACCAGTTTAAATGATGAAATTGATATTCAGTTTGGAATTGATGCGGGTGATCTCGGCGCCGGCGCGGAGTTACCGGATGATCCGCTTGCACACGATAAACAGGTTTCCGCAGATTTTCAATATATAAACTGGCGACATACTTTTGGTAGTGGCGCAGACAGCCAGTTACGTTTTTATCGAAATGCCTATGAGTCTGTAGATGAGTATCCTCAACTTCTTTCTGATGCATTTAATTTGTCACCGCAAACTATTGAGTTTTTACTTGAAGGCTTGCCTGACCAGGTAGTGGAGTTTGGGCGTTATAGTTATGAGGGGCAAAGATATGATCTTGAGTGGCAGTATACCTCGGCCCGTAATGGTAAGTGGCAAACAATGTTTGGTGCAGGGCTGCGTTTAAACCAGGTTAAGTCACCCGTACTGGTCGGTGAAACTGACTGGATAAAAGAAACAAGTGGTAGAGTATTCGCAAATATTGATTATCGTCCTATAGCATCGATAATTACCGGTCTGGGAGTTATGGCAGAGGATAGTGATCAGTATGGTTCTTATGTCTCACCGCGGTTGTCAATAAACTATCTTATTTCATCAGTGCATTCAATACGTATCAGCTATACCCACGCTCAGCGTAACCCGTCTTTACTTGAAAAGAATTTTAATAGTGTATTATCACTTCAGGATGGAACAACTATTTTAAACTTGCTGAAAAGTCAAAATCCCGAAGCAGAGACAAAAATTTCAACTGAAATTGGTTTTATCGGTTATTGGTTAGATAAAAGTTTATTGCTGGATGTGAAGCTATTTAATGAACGCACTGAAGATGTTATTCATGAAATGAGATCGGCAGCACCGCAGCCATTTCCGCGTATAGATGAACGTACTTTTATTTATAAAAATGACGGAGTGCTGGAAGTTAATGGCTTTGAAATGCAGATGAAGTATCAGCTTGCGGCTAAAGATTTCATTTCAGTGCAATATGCAAATATTGATGTAAAAAGCACTTTACAGAGACGTATTGAAACAACAGAGTTATGGGATCGGCCGAGTGAGTCAGCGCCGGAGCATACCGTCAGTGCTATTTTAAGCCATGGTTTTACACATGGCTTTGATGCAAGTGTTGCATTTTACTATGTTTCTGAAATGCACTGGCTTGGGGATGGCGATTTATTGAATTCATATCAACGCTGGGATTTACGCCTGGCAAAACAGGGGCGTATTGCAACGAATAGATATAAGGCAGAAATACTCGCACAAAATATTGGAGATAATTATGAAACGTTCAGAAAAGAGAATATTTTTGAACCGCGTTTGTATCTTCGGTTGAGTCTTGAGTTTTAACGCTGTTTAAATAATCTGTTTAGCAGATCAATGGAATGATTGTATACAGTATATGAATTTTAAAACTTATATATGTTTTTTTTCAAACTTCAAAGCTAATGAAAAATTAGCCTGTATAGCTATTGCTTTATCTTTGCTATCAGCTTCAAATTTCTGTTACGCAGAAGAATTTAAAAATATAGTTTTACTGAGTAGTAAAACTGGCGGAAATTATCTTCGTTTTACAGAGTCTTTTATTCATAAGTATTCAAAGCTGTCAAAATTAAAATATCCTGTAAATATAAAAACGCTGGGTTATACCGATGCCTCTGTATCCACCATTAACTGGAATGAAAAAAATACCGTTTTTATAACAGTCGGATCCAAAGCGGCCAATTTTGTTGCCTCTATGAATATAGATGCGCATGTGATTTATGCAATGTTGCCTTACAGCGTGTACGATAAAATAAGTAAAAAGGCGGCAAGCCCCTGTCCGTCTGAAACAGCGGTTATTATAGATCAGCCGATCTTACGACAGTTAAACCTTTCCAGAGAATTGTTTCCTGATAATGTAGCGTACTCTATTCTGCTTGGTAGTACATCGGAAAAACGTTATAAAAAAGAGAAACACTTTCTCGGGGAATACTTAAAGAATATAGATACCATTGTTATTCAGAAAAGTCGTCAATTAGCCTGGTCACTACGAGATTTAACTAAGCAGCGCTCTGTTTTTATTGCTGTTAATGACCCGCTGGTGTTCAATCGAAATAATGCCAAATGGTTGTTGTATATGGCATATCAGGAAAATAAGCCGGTGATTGGCTTTTCAAAACCTTATGTTTCTGCAGGTGCAGCGGCGGCGGTTTATTCAACACCTGCACAGTTAGCGCAGCAAACGGCAGAAAGCTTGTTTACAAGCACAAAAAAAGATAGCTGCTTGTTTACACCGCAGTTGCCAGTATATTTTAATATTGCCATAAATTATTCCATTGTCCGTTCACTGAGCGGCGCCAATTTTAATGAAAAAAAATTACATGACCTTCTTCTGTTAAAAGAAGGTGATATACCGTGATAAGAAGAAACTGGAATAATATCAGTCTTATCAGTAGAACAGCCATTCTTATGGTTATTCCTCTTATTATTACGATAACTATATTTGGTTATTTTGTTACGGTTGATAAAATTGATAGTTCAGAGAAGAATGTTAAGCAACGAGGTGGGTTACTGGTTCGTCATTATGCATCGGTTATGGAACTGAGTGTTATTGCACAGGACAAACTTGCATTATTTTCGTATGCAGACCTCATGTTAAAGGAACAGGGTGTTGTCAGCGTTGTAATTCAGGACATATATGAAAACGTACTAGTGTTCAGGGAGAAAAAGTTAAGTCAGAAGCATGACATACAAACCCGCTTTATGTCTTCACCTGTTTACCTGTCAGGGGTTACCGTTGGAAGTATGGATGAGCTAACCGATGCGGCTGAATTGAATGTGGGTAATGAGATAATCGGCTTAGTACGTGTTGGTATGTTTTCTGAAAACGCTCAGGTAGAGCGTAATGAGATTTTGCTTATCGGGTTTATTAGTACCACGATTGGTATTCTGTTAAGCATGCTAATTGCCTGGCGCTTATCCAGGGTTATTACCCAGCCGGTACTCAAACTCAATGATACTGTAAAGCTATTGACCGAAGGTAGATTGTCTGCACGGGTAAGGGAAGAATCCAGTGGAGAAGTGGGCGCGTTAGAAAAGGGTATTAATCAGATGGCTGTATCATTATCCGGTGTGCAGGCGCAGTTATTTGAGCGGGTTGAAAGAGCTACGAATGAACTGAATTCAACAGTTATTAAACTTGAAACGCAGAATGTACAGTTAGAAAAATCCCGGCACAAGGCTGAGCAGTTAGGTAATGCAAAGTCACAGTTTCTGGCATGCATGAGCCATGAGTTACGTACACCATTAAATGCAGTTATTGGTTTTAGCCGCTTAATTGGGCAGAATGTTAATGACCAGAAAAAGCATGAATATGCAAAAACTATTATCAGTTCAGCAACACAGTTAAATTCAATTATTGATGATGTGCTGACTTTTTCAAAATTGCAGTCGGGTTCGCTGATATTAAATTTCAGCAGATTTAATCCGTTGCTGATATGTGAAGATGTTGTTGCGATGCTTTCTGAAAAGGCTAATGCAAAAAGTATTGAACTGGTTCTGCATGTAAACAATGATGTGCCGGATACGATGAAAGGAGATACTGTACGCATTAGTCAGGTTATTACCAACCTGATTAATAATGCCATTAAATTTACAGATAACGGAATTATATTAATTGAAGTTGGTTGCGACTCCGGTTCTTTTGGCGAGCAGTTAAGTATATCCATTACTGATACAGGCTGTGGAATTTCGCCTGAATGTATCGATACTATTTTTAGTGAATTTTCCCAAATAGATAATATTTTAACTCGCCAGGCTGACGGAGTCGGGTTAGGGCTTTCAATCTCCAAACATCTTTCGAACTTAATGGGCGGAGATGTTTTTGTTAAAAGTGTTTTAAATGTGGGTTCATGCTTTACATTTATGATTCCAATGTTGAAACCAGTGAGTCATGCATCACCTGTTGGTGATGGTTGTTTAATGGCGGGGAATCAGGTTCTATTGTTTGATGCAGTGCCCGAGTCTGCTAATGCATTGATTGCAATGCTTGAGAGTTTTCATGTTGATGTTACTCATATTGAAAATCGCCTTCAGTTTGATTTGTACTTGCAGAACAATGCGCTTGCTGCTATTGATGCATTTGTGCTCTCTTTATCATCTCAGGTTGTATCTGATGTTACATCTGAAAAGTATTTATCAACGATCCAGTCCGATATAAATGCTCCAGTTATTGTGCTTAGCACCATGCAATGCGAGGGTGATCAGAATAATTCGCGACAGTTAAATGGCCATATTTCACTAACTAAACCGGTGCGCTATCAGACCATGTTTTCGACTTTATGCAAAATTGGTGGGTCTGACAATAATATCAAACCAGAGGTTTTATGCGGCGTACATGATAATGGCAGAACGTGTGAAAAAAATATAACAGTACTGCTGGTTGAGGATAATTCATTTAATCAAAAATTAATGAAAATATTACTTCAGCAACGAGGCTTAAAAGTTAAAGTGGTTGATAATTGTGAGGGAGCACTTAACGTTGTTTCCAGTTCTCATGTTGACTTAATACTTATGGATCTGCATCTGCCTGAGACTGATGGTATTAGTATTGCCCGGTCTATAGGTGCTCTTGATAAGGCTGAATCAATTCCGGTTGTTCTAGTGACAGCTGATGTACTGTTCGATACCAAAGATCTGATTAATGAGGGTATCATTAATCAGGTGCTTTATAAGCCTGTATGTGAAAATGCCTTAGATCTTATCTTGCAGGAATACTGTCAGGGAGTTGAAGAGGGTAATGTCAGGGGTGATATAGCTAGAGATGATGGCGATAAAGGCCAAAACCCCGGTGAAAATAATATTACTGATATTAATGTATTACAAATCAACGCAAATATGAATATTACACAAGATCTGAAAAATGAAATATTACGACTTTGTGATTTGATGGTTAATAATGAGGATAATAGTAAGTTGCAGAAAATATCACATCAGCTAAAAGGTATTGTGGGCTACTACCAGCTTGATAGTTTTGCAAATGAAATGGATGTTCTACACACAATAATTAAAAGTGAAAAAATAGATTCTATATCTTTACAGTTAGACAAAATAATTAAATTAACTATGGATATAAAGATTTAATGTAACATAATTTTTTAAAGCCTAATGATTAAGCTAGTCACTTTGGTTACTTAAAGAGGTCAAGTTCACCAAATGTCAGGAGGTGGGCGATACAACAAGTTCATCAGCGAAACTAATATTAAAAACAGTAATTCCAGATGGGTCGTTTCTTATAAAACTTTGTTTGTGTTTATATGAGGTTTAGGAGCGTGGAAAGGTCTGATGCCGGTCACACCAACAGCGATAATCATTGAAAAATATAACAATGATATTAACTTTACTGTATACAAAAGTGCATTATAATGAATTGCTTAGTACTCAGTTTACTGGCAATACAGTCAGAAAAAATAATTTTGATAAAGCTAAAGGTATTTAATTCTAAAGTCAGCTTATGTATATATTGGTGATTGAAGACAATCCTGATCTGGTGGAAAACCTGAGTGAGTTTTTTGAAGATCGTGGGCATATAGTGGATATCGCCTACAACGGCCTCACGGGCCTAAACTTCGCACTTAATAATGCCTACGATGTGATTATTCTCGATCTGATGCTGCCGGGTATGGATGGACTTGAAGTTTGCACCCGGTTACGAAATGAAAAGCATAACACACCGGTTTTGATGTTAACCGCACGTGACACTCTGCAGAACAAGCTCGATGGTTTTAATAGCGGTACCGATGATTATCTGGTTAAACCTTTTGCCCTGCCTGAACTGGAAGTGCGAATAAATGCGTTGACCCGACGCGGAAGTGGCGCAGTAACCCAGCAGCCATTAAAAGTCGAAGACTTACTGTTTGACCCACAGACATTACGCATCAGTCGTAGTGGACAACGTATTGAGTTACCGCCGATTCCAATAAAAATTCTCGCATTGTTAATGCACAAGTCGCCCGGTGTTGTCAGTCGTGAAGTGATAGAACGTGAAATTTGGGGAGATTCTTTACCGGATAGTGATACCTTGCGGGCACATATGCACGTGCTGCGAACCGCAATCAATCGTAATTTTGATATCCCCCTTGTGCACACCGTGCGTGGCATGGGCTACCAGATAGCCAGATCTGATGACCACTAACTGGAGCTTGCGCAAACGGCTCGCTATTACTCTGGCTATTTTTGGCGGGATGGTCAGCTTGATATTGGCAGCGATCATTTATATTGCGTCTGCCGATCTTGAAGCACGACTCATTGATGACACACTGAATGCAGAGCTTGATGACTATATTGCCCGGCGTCATCGTAACCCGCTTTCACTGCCGGAGCGCACCGCCACCATCCGCGCCTATGTAGTAACAGAGCAGGGCGATACAAGCCTAATTCCTGACAGGGTAAAAGCGCTTACCCCCGGCCTTCATGAAATGCATCTTGAGGGAATCAGCTACCGGGCGGCGGTACGTGCAGTAGGTAGTGAACGCTTTGTGGTGCTTTATGACACCAGTGCTTTACAACAACGTGAAACCGGATTTATCACTTTACTATCCGTTAGTGTTCTCTTAGTAACCCTTCTTTCTGCGCTAGCCGGTCGCTGGCTAGCAGCACGTTTGATTGCGCCGGTGAATGAGTTGGCACGGCGCGTCTCTGAGTTACACCCTGAAGATGAATCACCACCTTTAGCAGAAGAATTCCCCTGGATAGAAGTGCGGCGGCTGGCAGAAAATTTTGATATTTATTTACGGCGTCTACATGATTTTATCGAGCGGGAACGTCTGTTTACCGGCGATGTCAGTCATGAATTGCGTACGCCATTGACAGTTATTAATGGTGCGACTGAACTATTATTGTCCGATGAAACATTGGATCCACGTATTCAAAAACGTGTCTTACGCATTGCCAGAGCCACCAATTCTATGGAAGAAATTACAGTTGCTCTGCTAGCACTGGCCAGAGAAAAGGGGGAGGCAAGTAGCCGTTCGATTGAATGTGATGTTGAAACCGTTGCACGGGAAGTGATTGAACATTATCAGGCATTATTTCAACACAAAGCCGTCGATATTGTGCTGGATGTTAAGGCACCATTAAAGCTGCATGCAGACCATGCCGTACTATCAATGGTGCTGGGCAACCTGTTACGCAATGCATTGAGTTTTACCGAGCAGGGGCAGGTGGTGATAAAAATTGATGAATATACCATTCAGGTCGACGATAGTGGCCCGGGGCTTGGCACGGATAATCCCGAGCATTTGTTTCAACCTTATGTTCAGGGAAATATTCAGGGGAGTCACAATAGCAGTGGCGCCGGCCTGGGTTTATCACTGGTATGGCGATTATGTGAGTTGTCTGGCTGGAAAGTGGTATTGAGCAATCGCTCTGAAGGGGGGACGAGGGTGGTGCTTCAGTTGATGCCGGCTGAGAATTTAGGTGCATCAGTGGTAGAACGTGGTTAGTGGTTTTACTCTGTCATTCTCGAATGTTTGTGTCGGGAATCTAGTGACTTTGGATGTTTTCTCAAGCCATTGGGGTTTTGGGAATTGGAGTTCTGTGGTTTCGGCTTGATGCCGAGTCACTTTCTTTTCACCAGCCAAAATAAAGTAACCAAAGAAAGGCCGCCCCGCTTAACTTAAGCTTTTATTTAAAAAGCAAAATAAAAGTACTTTCTTCAGTTCTGATTTATTTGGCCGCTGCGGAACTCACGAATTATAAAGCCAATTCGCTCAGACATCCTCGCGGACAGCCCCAAATAAATCACGTCTTCATCAGCTTAAGTAATGGGGTTAAAGTCAAAAGCGGAAAGACAAACAAGCAAAAGACAAACATGATGTCCTGATGTTTTCTTTTGTTGTTTCAGCTTATCATGGTTTGGTGTTTCATCCCTCCTGAGCTTGCCAAAAATTGTATACTGATAGGGGCAAAATCACAGGGATGTGATTTTGAATCGTGATAAGCCTGGACGGCTTACCTCGATGACAGAGTAAAAGCAAAACCACTAGATTCCTGCCTTTGCAGGAATGACAGAGAGCAGGGCAGTGTATAGTCGGGCAGGCCAACCACTAACGGAATCCCCCATTCACCCACAGAGTAGTAAACTTGAGTCTGTGCATTCCAGCACCACTGTAGCTGGAATCCTGTACACTTCTGGCACACATAAATCACAGGATTTCCCGTCTTCTTAACGCTCCCTTAACATTATATACACCCTCCCTATACGCGCATTATTGTACAGTTTAGTTATTAAATTTAACTAACAGGAATTTATCATGCAATCAGCTGCTATCTCTCATCATCAGGCTCATACCGGCTTACGCATGAAGGGCCTTGTAAAGTTTGTCATCCCCGTTTTATTTTTGTTAATTGCCGTCGCCATTTATGAGCTGAGTACTATTCAGCTGGTTATGCTGGCATTGGTTAGCGGGCTGGTGCTGGCATTATCTTTTAAAATTGAAAATATGCTCTCTGTTGATGCAAATGAAATTTCAAAATCGATAATGGGAGCCGGCATGGATGGGGGAAGTTTTCACCATCAAAAATCTACCGGTGTTAAAACCAGCACTGTCATTGCTGATGGTGGTAGTTTTGAACGTGCATCATCAAAATTGAAAAACCGGGTTTAGGCGTTTACAGAAAATGTCACAAGAAGGCCTGATTGATATTTCACACATAACGTCCGGATCTTCATTTAAAGTTTTACTGTTTCGTTTACTGCCTTTTTTACAATGGTGGCCATTAATTACCCGCCACAGTATTCAGCAAGATTTAATGGCCGGCCTGACCGGTGCGGTTGTTGTTTTACCGCAGGGCATTGCTTTTGCCACTATAGCCGGCATGCCGCCGCAATATGGTTTATATACGGCGATGGTGACGCCGATTATTGCGGCACTGTTTGGCTCATCGAGGCACCTTGTCTCCGGGCCCACCACCGCCATCTCTATTGTGGTTTTCTCATCCATTAGTCAATACGCCACACCCGGTACACCTGAATTTGTACAGCTGGCTTTAACCATGACTTTCCTCGCCGGGGTGTACCAGTTTGCATTTGGTGTAGCGCGATTAGGCGCACTGGTTAACTTTGTTTCACACACCGTGGTGATTGCATTTACCGCCGCCGCCGCGATTCTGATTGGCACCAGCCAGGTCAAGCATGTTCTGGGGCTGGAGCTGGAAAGGGGACAGTCGTTTGCGCATACCTGGTATGAGGTGTTTGTGCATTTTGCCCAGAGTAACCATTATGTCTTTATGGTGGCCATAGCGACCTTTTCGGTGGCACTATTCAGTCGGTTTATTTCACGGCGATTACCGCATTTATTATTGGGTTTGATTGTGGGTTCGGTCATTGCCTGGTTTGTCGGTGCAGATGCTCATCAAATACATCTGATTGGAGAAATTCCCGCCCAGTTACCGCCATTATCATCCCCGGAATTCAGCTTACAAACTATTCGTATGCTAGCTCCCCAGGCATTTGCAGTGGCATTACTGGGACTGATTGAAGCCGTTTCGATTGCACGTTCAGTTGCCACCCGATCGCACCAGAATATCGACGGTAATCAGGAGTTTATTGGTCAGGGTTTATCCAATATGGCAGGGAGTTTTCTTTCCAGTTATGCGGGTTCAGGCTCATTTACCCGTTCGGGTATTAATTATGACAGTGGTGCTCAGACGCCGCTTTCGGCTATTTTTGCGGCGTTGATATTAATGGTCATTGTGTTACTAATTTCACCACTCACTGCCTATTTACCGGTTGCGGCAATGGGGGGTGTTATTTTGCTGGTGGCTTACAACCTGATTGATTTTCCGCATATTAAAGAAATATTTAAAACCAACCGTTCAGAGACAGCAATTTTTCTGGTGACCTTTTTATCCACTTTATTTTTAGAGCTGGAATTTGCAATTTATATTGGCGTGCTGCTTTCACTGGTTATTTTCCTGGCCAAAACCTCTAAGCCGAATATTATATTACTGGCACCGGATGAGTCTGAAAAACGTCGACCGTTACTTAATGCAGAAACCCATGATTTAGATGAGTGCCCGCAGTTAAAACTGTTACGTATTGATCGAGCCATTTATTTTGGTTCTGTTAGTTACTTACAGAATAAATTACAACAACTTGAATCAACCACGGGTATTAATCATATTTTACTGGTGGCATCACGGGTTAATTACATTGATATGGCCGGTGGCGAAATGCTGGCAAGAGAAGCAAAACGTTTGCAGTCACTGGGGGGTGGTCTTTATATCTGTGGTTTAAAAGCAGAGTTGTGGCAGTTTTTTGCGGAGAGTGGTTTTCTGAAAGCAATAGGTGCAAAATATTTTTATGATAATAAAGCTCAGGCCATTCGCTCCATATATAAAAATTTAAATCACCAGCATTGTCAGCAATGCCATAAACCTGTATTTAAAGAATGCCAGATAAACTGTAACGAGCGGTATAATATAAAGCCCGAGCTAATAGTGGGTCAACAACCAATTGTGAGTCAACAACCAATTGTGAGTCAACAACCAATTGTGAGTCAACAATAAGAGTAAGTGCTCAATATAAAAACATTAAATTCTGTCATTATCATTAACTTAAATCATAATTTTTAATGGCAGCGACTAAATAATCAACTATACAAAATATCTCCTTTTAAAAACAATATTTAGCTTCCTAACCTAAAATAAATTTTTCTTTATCCTTCAATTGATTCAAGTCATAAAGCTCATCTGAGTTGCTTCTAAACTTAATATATAAGAGATCAAAGAAACCCTAATGAGTATTATCTGGCGGGTCTTAAATATTACTGATGTTTAAAGCATTAGTAATAAGGATGTAAGAAATGATAAAAGTAAAATCTCTGTTGATTAGTCTTCTGTTTTTGTTGATAACGTCCTGTGGTTCCAGCAGCATTGATGAACAAAGCAATGATGTGGGAGGTAATGCGGGCAATAATGTGGGAGACAATACGGTCGATCAAACCGTAACCCTATATTTTAGCGGCACCACGATGAACAGCACTATGTGGCGTTATCAAAGCAGCCCCTTCAGTCGGCCAGAAACAATCGCCATTTTGCATAAATTTCAAAAGGCGGGTGAAAACTATCCCGGTCATCATAAGGGGATAGTCGATGGCTTTGAGGGGCTGGAAGCCGCGGTTCCAAACTGGCAGAAAAATTTTAATAAAGCCATCGACATATTAACGCCGGTAATCAACGAATGTGAAGGCAAGTGTATCAGGCTTAATCTGGTTGGCTTCAGCCGTGGTGCGGTGTCTACCTTGCATATGGTCAATCAATTATTCAACAATCCGCAATACGCTCTTATAAAAGACAAGATAAAGAAAACTAATGTACTTGTGTTTGATCCGGTGCCGGGTGATGCGGGTATGAGCGCGGGCACTTTTATTTTGCCAGCAAATGTTGAATATATAGGGTTTTATTCTAATGATGAGCGCTCTGCTTTATTCGCTCCTGTGTTTCCTGATCGAGCGGTAAAAGCTGATGTATCGAATCCACTGATCCGGTTCTTCACCGTACCAGGTAGTCATGAAACCATGGTCGGTAGCACCAAAATAGATGGGCATTTGCATGACTTATTCGGAATTAATCTGGGTTTTGAAGATACTGAAAATCTCAATCATGTCTCCAGCGCACTGAAAATAATAGCAACGGAAATTATGGGCTCATCTGACTGGGGGCATGTTCGGTTTGACGCAGATTTTGATCCGGATCTAAACCTTGACTGGTACGCGGGTGAAACCGATATTGCTTTGCTTCAACAAAAACTCAGCAACCAAATAGATGCCATGTACGGTGAACCTGTTCCTGCCAGTTATTATCTGGGTATGCGTAAAGCCAGTTTTGATTTACTTACCGAAGCATGGGGAAAGGTTTTTTTTGTTGACGGGTGCTGGACAGGGTCATTGATTTATTCACCTGTCAGTAATCTACGCTGTGTTTATTTCGGGCCATATTCGGGGCGTCTGTTTGGTAAACTGGGACTATCGAATGGCTCTATAAATGATGTTGCCAACGCCATGCAATTGAAAACCAGAGCGAATGAAAGCTATGAAATCTGGAATCTGATTCTGCAGCATGGCAGTCTCGATGTGGATGCCGATTTTATTGATTACAGCGAAGATAACTGTCCGCTAATTGCCAACCGTGATCAGCTAGATTCTAACGGTGATGGAGTAGGTGACGCCTGTGAAACCGATAGCGATAATGACAGCGTAAATGATATATCCGATGTTTGTCCGGGTACACCACCTGCCGAAATCGTTCATCCTGCTAACGGTTGTTCTCTCGATCAGCTGGTTCCCTGTGAAGGGTCTCGAGAAACAGATGAGCCCTGGCGTAATCACGGCCAGTATGTTTTTACTTTATATGAAGCGGCAAAGGAATTTGTTGAACTGGGATTACTAACCCGCAATGAAAAAATCGATATTATCTGGGCGGCTGCCAGATCCCGTTGTGGTAAGAAGCATTGCCACGCCCATCAATGTGGAAAGCATTGAGAATAATACGGCATGTAAAAAATCTGCCAGAGAGATTAAAAAATTAACCGATTTTTAATCTCTTCTTTAGTGAAATTAAACCGTGGTAGAGTACAATTAACCTTAACCTTAACCTTAACCTTAGAAAAAAACTGACGTCAGTGGCCATGACTTATTGATATCAATCATGTCACAACAACGTCATAAATTCGTCATAGTTCATACTTATTAATTAACTACAGTCCTCATAGTATTGACATTAATAATTATGGTAAAGATATTATGGTTAACAAAACAATTCTGGTTGTACTGGATGGTCTGGCTTATGAAGTCGCTGAACAGTGCATGGGATTTCTGCATGCGCTTAAAGAGCAGGAAGTTGACACATTTTATAAAATGCAGTGCGAATTACCGTCTATGTCTCGTCCACTATATGAAACCATACTCACCGGTGTTACCCCGGCTTTAAGTGGCATTGTAAACAATCAGGTTGCGCGAAATTCCAATCAAAAAAACGTTTTTAGTTTGGCGCGTAGTACGGGGTTAACCACTGCGGCCGCTGCATTTCATTGGTACAGTGAGTTATACAATTGCAGCCCTTATGATGCGGTGCGTGATCGTCACACTCAAGACCCGGAACAATTAATCCAGTATGGTTGTTTCTATCACGGTGAGCACTACGCAGATAATTATTTATACCTCGATGCAGAATCCTTAAGGCTTCGTTACAACCCGGACTTTCTGTTGATACACCCTATGAATATAGATAATGCAGGGCATAAAGCGGGTATTGATAGTGCCCATTATCGTAATACGGTACGTAATTCAGATTGTGAATTATCTAAATACCTGCCCACGTGGATTGATGAAGGTTATCAAGTTATTATTACAGCTGATCACGGTATGAATGATGATAAAAGTCACGGCGGGATGCTCTCTAAAGAACGCGATATTCCCTTTTTCGTGATCGGAAAACATTTCTCCCATCAGCAGAGTTGTGCACCTAAACAAACTGAAATATGTGGTGTTATCTGTGAACTGCTGGGGGTTCAAAATCACCACAAGCCAGTGACCGATAACCTGTTGCGTAAAGAGTCGTTAATCGATAGGCCATGCTTACAGGCAATAGCTTTATAATTAACACTATTAAAATGTTAATAAAGTATAAATGCTACCTTGTATGGAATGCATTTTACGTGAGCGATGCGTGAAACGTCTGACATAATAGAGCAGGGACGTGTAATTATTAAGGCTGTGTTGAGTTTATGACAGGTCTAAATAAAAGCTCAATATTAGCCGATACATTTTTTAGTTCAGTCAACTGCTGTCCCGTTAACTTCAGATTGCCGTCATTCCCGAATGCTTGTGTCGGGAATCCAGTGACTTTGCAGCGCTTGAAGCCACTAGATCTCCGACACAAGCATTCGGAGATGACAAAATATCTATTTGGTATTTAATGTCTCAGTTAAAACGCTATATGCCATCGCTTAATATATCAAGCTTCCGATAAATTTCATTAAAAATTTAACAGGAGATGAGTAATTTTTTACATCATTTTCCAGCTATAAATAACGGTAATTGAAAGCGTATAAGCACCCAGAATAAAAACATTAACCGGGTTACCGGATAGCTTAGGCGTTTTAATCTGCGATACGTTTAACGCAGCGAGGGTGACACAACTAACATATAGTACAACCGTAAAAACACTTTGACTAAAAACGCTTTCCAGTAAGAATATAGAAACCAGTATGAGGCTGTTATTATCCAGTGCTAATCCGGTATAACTCTTTCCACCCGCAAGGCCATATGTACTAAAG
Organism: uncultured Thiotrichaceae bacterium; assembly: GCA_964531165.1. GTDB lineage: Bacteria > Pseudomonadota > Gammaproteobacteria > SZUA-229 > SZUA-229 > SZUA-229. Next base: position 148 of record CAZHEA010000005.1, on the reverse strand, counting down.
TAACTCAGACGCAATGCACTTGCTGCCACTACCAAAAATGCACCGGGCAGATAAATGAGTTCGAAATTTCCATAACTTAATAATAAAATGGCGGGAGTTACCCCATAGCTCACAATATCAATTAACACATCAAGCTGACCACCAAATG
>CAZHEA010000004.1:0-89704 GCA_964531165.1 uncultured Thiotrichaceae bacterium | reverse complement strand
CATCGCCTTTTTTATGATTGCCCTGCTGTATGAGTTGCAGTGTTTCCGGCCGCATAAAAATATCACCCTCGGCGATTGCCTGACGCCTGGTAATATCTTTCTGGCTGACATCAACCATATGGGCTTCGCCGGATGCGTTAAAATGGGTTAATTTATCAGTCATACCTGGTGCCCGTTTCGATTACAATAATAAGCAACGTAGGATATCAAAAGGGCTAGGGTTTTACGAATGAGCATTACAGTTAAATTTTTTGCGCGTTTACGCGAGCAGGTGGGCAAAGCAGAGATAACATTAGATAACGCCAGCGATGTACAGTCTGCCTGGGATCAGGCGACTGAAAACATGTCAATGCCAGATAACACCCTGTGCGCTATCAATATGGAATATATGGACGCCACGGCCGCGGTAAAAGACGGCGATGAAGTGGCATTCTTTCCGCCAGTCACCGGAGGATAACAGATGAGCATTAAAATTCTCAGCGAAGCTTTCGACCCCTGGCAGGAAACCCAACAGCATCAGCAAACTCAGCTCGAAGCAGGAAAATACGGTGCCACCGCCAGCTTTGTCGGCACTATGCGTGATTTTAACCAGGGCGATGACATCACCGCCATGACCCTTGAGCACTACCCGGGGATGACGGAAAGTTATCTGCAGAAAATTTGCGATGAAGCCGAACAACGCTGGCAGCTACTCGACTGTTTAATTGTACACCGGGTCGGCAGGGTTCAGCCCAATGACCCGATTGTGTTAACAGTTGTCTGGTCGGCACACCGTAAAGAAGCCTTTGATGCCTGCCGCTACTTAATGGAAGAGCTTAAATCCCGGGCACCCTTCTGGAAAAAAGAAGATATGCCGGAGGGGCACCGCTGGGTGGATAAAAACACGCCGGGATAAGTTTATGGCTGTTTTTCATAAGCTGTGTGATATTTTTGGCGCTTATGGCACACAACACTTGAACCCCTCGAACGGTCTTGGTAACGTGCGTGTTTAAATTTTTAAATTCAAGGGCTAAATAATGTTAAAAGCAATCCCCACCGCCGTTGCCAGCATCGGTCTCACCGTTCTGCTAACTGCCTGTAATCACGAAGGCAGTGCAGATAAAGAAATTAAACTCGACAACCAAACCAATAAAGCCAGCTACAGCATAGGCCTACAATTTGGCTCGCAAATGTCTAAGATCAAAGATATGGTTAATCAGGATGCCATTATTCAGGGTTTTAAAGATAGCTTATCCGGTGCTGATCCAAAAATGACACCGGAAGAAATGCAAGCCACCATGCAGGCTTTCCAGAAAACCATGATGGAAGCACAGCAGACTAAACAGGCAGAAATGGCCACTGCAGGTAAAGCAGACGGCGAAAAATTCCTGGCCGCCAACAAAACCAAAGACGGCATCAAAACAACTGAAAGTGGTTTACAGTATGAAGTGATCACCGAAGGCAAGGGCGACATGCCTAAAGCATCTGACACCGTGGTAACCCATTACACCGGCACAACGATTGACGGTAAAGTATTTGATAGTTCTTACAAGCGTAATGCACCAGCAACTTTCCCGGTTAATGGCGTGATTAAAGGCTGGACAGAAGCGCTGCAACTAATGAAAGTGGGTTCAAAATGGAAACTCTATATTCCATCCGAACTGGCTTACGGTGAACGCGGTGCCGGTGCAAATATAGGCCCTAATCAGGTGCTGCTATTTGAAATTGAATTACTGGAAATTAAGAAGCCGTAAAGCTTTTTAATTATCTGATAGTTTTAAAGAGCGCTCATCAGAGCGCTCTTTTTTTGCCCGTTTAAAATAGCGAGCGCTTTGTAGGAGCGAGCTTCAGCTCGCGAAGCGTTTTCTAAGCCTTAAATCAGAATCATCCACGGAGTGTACACCAGACAATATTAACCTCTAACCTCAGGGGTCGGAGTCATGCCCGTGAGTACACACCAGGAAACATCGTTTATTACGGGCATGACTCCGACCCCGTACATCCATGCACTACTTCGCGCACTTGAAGTTCGCTCCTACATTTATGTAATTATTTTATTCTATATTCTGTACCTGCTCACGCATCTGCTCAATCAGCACTTTCAGTTCCACCGCCGCCTGTGTCGTTTTAATATTCGTAGACTTAGAGCCTAATGTATTCGCTTCACGATTAAACTCCTGCATAATAAAATCCAGTCTGCGGCCAACCGGTTCATGGCCTTTTAAACTCTTTTCAATTTCGACAAAGTGGCTATCCAGACGATCGAGCTCTTCATCGACATCCATTTTCTGAGCAATATAAACCAGCTCTTGCTCAAAGCGATCCGCATCATACTCGACTTTTAATTCAGATATCTTTGATAACAATTTTACCCGCATCTGTTCTAAAATTTTCGGTCGACGCTGCCTTTCTTCTTTTACAATTTTCTGCATTGCGACACAACGCCTTTCAATTAATACCTGCAAACGCTGACCTTCGCTTTCACGGGATTCACACAGAGCATTTAACGCCTCATCAAAACTATTCAGCGCCCTATCTGCCACCGGCTTTAAATCTGACTGCGGTGCATCTATTACACCGGGCCACTTTAAAACTTCAATCACATTCATTTCACTGGGCTGATGTAATTTCTTGCTGATTAACTGACAGGCTTTTAATACTTCATCCGCCAGTTTTTCATTCACACATAGCTCGGTTTGCTGAGTTTCAGCTGTTTTAAATCGTAAATTACATTCAATTTTTCCGCGCTTAATTTTTTTTGTTAGACGACTGCGCACTGTATTTTCAATACTGCGTAATTCTTCCGGTAATTTAATAACCACATCAAGGTAGCGATGATTAACTGAACGGAGCTCCCACACTAATGAGCCCCAGTTCTGCTCTTCCGCGCTTCTGGAAAAAGCCGTCATACTACGTGTCATAGGTTCACCTGTGTTATTGGTTTTGCTTAAAGGGTCGATTATGAGTGTATCACTGATGCCATTACGATTATGACTTTCGCCGGTGAAAAACGTATAATTCGCACAACTCATTTTCCAGGAAAACTTATGCGCCCCAGCAACCGTGAAGTAAACCGGATGCGTGATGTCAAAATCACCCGTAACTACACCATGCATGCCGAGGGTTCGGTGCTGGTGGAGTTTGGAAAGACCAAAGTATTATGCACCGCCACGGTGGAAAGCAAGGTACCGGGCTGGTTACGCGGCAAGGGCTCAGGCTGGGTAACAGCAGAATACGGCATGCTCCCGCGCTCCACCGGGTTGCGTATGCGCCGCGAAGCAGCGGGCGGTAAACAGAGTGGGCGCACCATGGAAATTCAGCGGTTAATAGCGCGTTCACTGCGCGCGGCTATTGACCTGAAGGCCTTAGGTGAGAATATGATTACCATCGATTGCGATGTAATACAGGCAGATGGCGGTACCCGCACCGCATCTATTACCGGGGGGTTTGTAGCATTAGTCGATGCAGTACAGTTTTTACTGGATAATAATAAAATCAGTAAGAACCCACTACTGGGTAATGTTGCTTCTGTTTCAGTCGGCATTTACCAGGGCACCGCAGTTCTTGATTTAGATTACGATGAAGACTCCAGTGCGGAAACTGATATGAACGTTGTCATGAACGACGCCAATGCATTCATTGAAGTTCAGGGTACCGCCGAAGGCCATGCGTTTAATCAGGACGAATTAAATGCCATGCTGGAGCTGGCAAAAAAAGGTATTAGTGAGTTAATTCAAATTCAACAACAGGCACTCAAAATATGAGCAAAAAAACAATATCAGATAAAATTGTTCTGGCCAGCGGCAATGCGGGCAAGGTTCGGGAAATAAATAATTTATTATCTGAACATGGCATTACCGTTATTCCACAAACTGAATACGATGTACCGGAAGCGGTTGAAGACGGTTTAACCTTTGTGGAAAATGCACTTAAAAAAGCCCGTCACGCAACAAAGCTCACCGGCCTGCCTGCCATTGCCGACGACTCTGGAATTGAAGTGGATGCACTAGATAAACGTCCCGGCATTTATTCGGCACGTTATTCTGGTGAAGGTGCAAGCGACACACAAAACTATGAAAAAATGCTGGATGAATTAAAAGAAGTAGCCGAAGAAAACCGCACAGCGAGATACTGGTGTGTAATGGTTTATTTAGAAAGTGAAAATGACCCGACACCGATTATTACCCAGGGCTCTCTGGAAGGCAGGATTTTAACAGCACCACAGGGTGATGGTGGTTTTGGTTACGATCCGATTTTCTGGTTACCGGAACAAGCCTGTACGGCAGCGGAATTAAGTTTGGAAGCTAAAAATAAAATTAGTCATCGGGCGATTGCGTTGAATGCGCTGGCTCAACAACTTAAAAAAACAAAAGCATAAACACTTACCGCAAATGAACGCGAGTATACGCTAATAATAAATGCTAAAGCGTAGAGCGCTGCAGGCGTACAAGCATAAAATCGCGTTCATTTGCAGTAAAAATTTTTTATTTTTTCAGTAAATCATTCTATGACAATACTCACCTGCGCCGACATTGATTTTTTACAACTTCAACAGTTGTTAGATCGTTACGGTTTAATTATTCACAAAGCCGAAGATAATAAAAAAATTCCTGGGAGCTGGTTCGGCGATCCGGAAGCCGGCATTATAAAAAATAATTTATATGTGCGTAACGACACACCGGTACATTCCGCACTACATGAATCCTGTCATTATGTTTGCATGGATGAAACCCGCCGAAAAGTTTTACATACTAATGTCGGCGGTGATTTTGATGAAGAAAATGCGGTGTGTTATTTATCAATTTTACTGAGTGATTTTATTGATGGCTTTGGGCGTGAACGAATGTTTGCGGATATGGATGAATGGGGGTATACGTTTCGGTTGGGATCTAGTCAGGCGTGGCTTGAAGAAGATGCAGAGGATGCACTTGAGTGGTTACTTAAAAATAAAATAATTAATTGCCATTTAGAACCAACGTGGAAAACAAATCTTTAGCCCCTGATAAAAATGCCCTCATCTGGCTGAGGGCATTTTATATTTTACTGATGGCGCCTATCTTTAAGGTATAACAATTACGCCACTTTCACTATTAATGACAAGATTCCCATTAAACATAAAAGTAGCCGCTTCTGTCTGCATTTCTGTTGTTACAGCAGGGTTCGCAGCCGGCGACAATATGGATGCATGATCACCTGAATTGTAGCGCACAAGCCCCAGAAGATTCGGACCTGCTGCATTCTGGCCATACTGAGTTAAACCTAAACCCGGGTTAGCCACATCGGCGTCAACACCAACCAGTGGATCAGTGCCGGATAATGGCCCCGGTACAGTATTACTTGTATCGTTACCGTCCGGCACGCGATTAGGTACAACGGTATCCGATGGCACACCGCCGCCGCCAACCACTTCAAAGAACAGTATTCCGCGAGAAGTTGCAGCCGCACTTGCGTGATTAATCGGATCGCCAGAATCAATTACAGCCTGAGCCACACCTAAAAATGCCTCATAATCTGCTGTACCTTTATTCACACCATTAGCGGCTAAACCACCTGCGATAACCGGTCCGAATGCCGCAGAACCATCCAGTAATTTAGCGATTCCTCCACCGGACATTGCAAGTACCGCATCCCCCATATTTCCATCAAAGGCAAGGAAAGTAGTCCCCACGATGCCACCTAATGAATGGCCTAAAAACTTCACTTCACCAGCTGCCGTATTGAAACCGCCGCCGGTGGCCGGGCCATTAAAGTCGGCTGCTGCCAACGCTTCTTTTAGGGCAAATAAATCAGAAACTGCCTGACGAATATTGTCGCGAGAGTTTTGTAAATTTGCCAGATTAATAAAATGCGTACCCGACGAGTCGGTGATACCACCTGGATCTGGTGTGGGAGCAACAGTAGCGCCTGTTCCCGGATCCTGCGTCACCAGATTTAAATCAAACGTCCTTTCTCCTATATCTCCCTGAGCACCAAAACCACGCTCATAGAAATACGGTGCGATACTGGTACTACCTTCATTTCCAGTTACCCCGTGCATAGGCATATCAATCGCAATCACGGCATAGCCTACACTCGCCATTGAATCAGCAAGTGCCAGCATAGTCGTACGGTTGCTGGTAATGCCGTGCTGATAAATCACCACCGGACAATCGGCCGTACCATCACCACAACCATTTGCAGGTGTAGAAAGAATAACCGGTATTTCCTGTGTGGAAATTTTTAACGGTGTCACATACGCAGGGTCCTGTGTTGCACCGGCAGTTAGATAACTTAACGGTAAGCCTCCTGCAGCAGAGTTTTTCCAGATAGAAAGCAGTGGCGCTGGATCATTTACATTCGCCGCGACGTCTAAATAATACGGAACCGTCAGCGTTCCTGTAAATATATCTGCTGCAACTGGCATATTAGGTTCGGGGGTTGTGTTTATAAACAACTGTGGTCCGTCAGCAATTGTTCGCGCCATGGTTGCACCCAGGACAGCGGTGGTTGATTGTGTGGTAAACGACCAGTGCAAAATAATATCCGCTGACTCAAGATCGGTAGCGGCAACTAACGCCTGCTCTGATGGATTAACAATCGTTAAACGGATACCTTCAAGCGTCTGCGCACTCACACCCGCAGCTCTTATCGCCGCTTCATCAGCATCAGCTGGAGGCTGCAAAGAAAGCACATTTATGGCGCCTCTAATTTCCAAAGTAGTTGCTGTTAAAGGGTCTACCGCCAGATCATAAATAGTTGCTGGGCCTCTAGTTAGTGCATAAGACCCGGAAATCCCCATTGCATTACCGATCACACTTTTTAAATCATTAGTAATAACGACAGCATATGCAGACATTTCATTTAATGGCTTCAGTGGAACAATTGCCAGTGTCGAATGGCTTGAATCAACACTCGATAAAGTGGCAACATAATCAACACCAAATACAAGAGCAGTATCAACACTATTTATAGCACCGCCCGGGCTTGAACCCGCTTTCGTTACCGGATAAACACGTACTGAAGTTCCGCTAATTGAACTCGCATCAATTGCACCGGTAAAACCGGTAGAAATAGGTGCTACAGTAGAGAAACCATCCAGGCCATTTAAGGCAACCTGCGGGTTAGCCAGATCGGTTTCATCCAGACCCGGTATATTGATGGTTCCATCAACTGAGCCGGCAAACAGAAAATCATTTGGAAAAGGCAGTACAGAATTACCCAGGTCATAATTACTAATGGCATCAACAGTATTTCCTTTAAGTGAATCCTGTAATGGTGTGTCTTGATCCGAACAGGCCGCCAGTGTAAAACCAACCGCAGCGGCTAAAATTATTTTTGTTAATCGCATTTTAATTTCTCCAACCCTTCTTAAAGGTCATAATTCCAGGTTAACTGAGCACTTAAGATATCAACCGCTGCTTCATATGTTCCTGATAATGTCGCGTTTAATGGTTGAAGGCTGCTTTCGAGTGTATGGTCAATTTTTGAATCATCAATAAACAGATGAGAATAACCAAAGTCCATAATAATCTCCGGGCTCATAACATAGGTCATACCAAATGATAACCAGGTACGGTCATTACCTGGAATACGTGGAGTACGGTGTTCCGGGTCGGGAACCGGCGTCTGATCATACGCAACACCGGTGCGCAATGTCATTTTTTTATTGAGCTTATAATCGGCACCAATGGAAAAACGGAAAGTATCTTCCCATGCTTCGGTGGTGACACTATCGGGCTGTACTGGATTAGCATACTGAATACGCAACTCTTCAAATGAGCTCCAGCCAGTCCAGGTAACATCTGCTAATAACGTCACTTCTCCGACGTCATGTTTTACACTAACAGCAATATTTTGCGGTAAAGTCACTTTCGCAGTTAAACGGGTATCCTGAAATGCACCACTTCCCAATACCGGAGCCGCAGCGGTTGGCACACTGAATTTTGCTTTACCCTCTGCCGCCACTTCGATTTCAGACCGCCATGCAATGCCCAGCCGGGTGTCTTTAGTGAAATCGTAGGTCATACCCAGATTCACGCCCCAGGAAAATTCATTAAAGGTTAAATTATCGGCTGATAAATCGGCAAAACCATCAACTTGTTGAGGTGCGCCAAGCAAAGAACCAAAATCAATCGCACTGGTTAACTCAATGTCTGCCAATAAAATATTAATACCGCCACCAATCGATAATTTGTCGGTGACTTCACGCGCAATACTCGGATTGAAGTTAAGGGTAGACATGGCCGTTTTTACACCGTGATAACGTCCACGCCAGGTATCATTATATTCTGTGGTTAAACCAAATGGAGTGGTAATACCCAGACCGAACTTGGTTGCACCCACATCGGTTACCCAATAAAGGTTACCAACAAAAGCCGTACTGCCGCCTTCATCATCTGCACCGTTCAAGTTATTACCTAAACCATCAGTTGAACCGTCATTTGTAAACGACGAGTCCGGTAAAATGATATGCCCAACAACCGATATCTGTTTGTTTTTAAGTTTGGTCATGCCCGCGGGGTTAAACCAGATTGTTGATGCATCATTAGCCGTAGCCGCTGCACCGGCAAAAGCATTGCCCTGCCCCCTGGCACTGTTTTCAATTAATTGAAAGCCTGCTGCCTGTGCTGATGTGTAAAACAAACTACTACTGACGATGGCAGAAGAAACGGCCAGCGCAGCCAGCTTCTTTGCCGATTTGATTTTTAGCAACATTTTAACCTTCCTATTACATTAGAAATTGTATTTTTTACTGATAATACGCAAGATAGCGTAATAATCAACGTTAAATACAGAATAGATATTTCAGCCTGTTCTGTATGATTTACTATTGATCCGGCAGCGCCCGCGGTCGGCCATTTTCATCTATCGCCACATACACCAGCCGGGCTTCAGTCACCCTTTTTGTTGTAATGACGCCTTTATGCATGCTCTGCGCAAATACTTCCACACAGACAGTAATAGAGGTTCTGCCCACGGACACGACCTGCGCATAGCAACTTAATAAATCCCCTGCAAATACCGGTTTTTTGAATTCAAATGAATCCACTGCACGGGTAACAATCGTACCTCCGGCTCGCTGTGCCGCGGGAATACTACCGGCAATATCTACCTGCGACATAATCCAGCCACCAAATACGGTGCCCCCCTGATTTAGATCAGCCGGCATGGCGGGCACACGTATTACCGGGATTTTATGTTCGGGTAGTGAGTCTTCTGACATACATTAAATATCCTGCAAGTATAGGCCCGTAGGCGTCAGCTGGCGAAAACAATCCATGCAACTATTTGTGCTCTTCGTATAACGCTTCAATTTCCTTGTCGAATTGCTTCATCACTTTCGGACGTTTAATTTTCAGAGTTGGTGTCAGCAGACCACCATCCACTGTCCATGGCTCCAGTGTAATATGGGCACGACGAATTTTTGCATAACCGGGAAAGTCCTTTAAACGGATCGATACCCGTCTAAGAATAGCTTTTTCAATTTTACGATCAGAAAAGGCTTCCGGTGATTCCGGATGAATATTTAACGTTACTGCCATATCTGCCCAGGCATCCGGGTCGAGTACCAGTACCGCGGTTAAAAACGAGCGCGCTTCACCAATAATCATGACCTGTTCAAATAATGAATCCAGTGCAATCGCCATTTCCATATCGTTGGGAGGAATTTTTTCACCATTGGCTAGTACCATAATATCTTTCAGACGGCCGGTGATAAATACGTGGCCACCTTCATCAATGCGGGCTTTATCGCCGCTTTTGAGCCAGCCATCTTCAGTGAATGTATCCTGGGTAGCCTGTTCATTTTTCCAGTAACCGAGCATTGAGCAGGGGCCTTTACTTTGCAGCTCGTCTTTTTCAGCAATACGAATTTGCGTATTTTCCAGCGCCGTGCCAATGCTGGCGGGAATATTATCTGCCGGACGATTGACACACACCACCGGACTCGATTCAGTTAACCCATAACCCTGCAATAACGGCAAACCTAACCCAATAAATAATTTAGCCACTTCTTCCGACAGCGCTGCACCACCACAAATCGCAATGCGCATTTCGCCACCGAGCTTCTCCAGCACTTTGGAGGCAACCAACTTATCTAATAGTGGCCAGAAGACCAGTTTAGGATGCCATCCGGCGCGTCCCTGATCGCATAAAAATTTTCGCCAGCCGACACTGACGGCCGATTTGAATAAAAACTTCGCGATAAATGACTTCTGCTTTAAGCCTTCCTGAATTTTGCCGTATACCCGCTCGTAAATACGTGGCACCGAAATCAGCACTGTCGGATGAATATTCTGTAAATCATCACCAAGAGTCGCTATTGAACGTGCATAGATAACTTCTGCACCAAGAATAATTGGCAGATAATAACCGGCCGTACGCTCCAGCATATGCGACAGTGGTAAAAATGATAGAAAACGCTCATCAGCCGTCCAGTCATTACACACTGCAGCGCCAAAAGCATTCGCCAGAATATTGCGGTGGGATAACATCACCCCCTTCGAGCGTCCGGTAGTGCCCGACGTATAGACGATTGAAGCCAGATCATCCAGGCTACACTCAAGGGTCTGCAATTCACCGGTTAAACCAAATAACCAGTCAGATAATGATTCCAGTTTGCTGTCATCCGGCTCATCATCCTCTGAAATACGCTTTAAACTGATAATGCGTTGCAGGCCACCGAGATCCATTTCGGCCTTCAATAAGCGATGCCACTGGGGACGATCCTGCACAAATAGAATTTTGATTTCGGCGTGATTAATAATGTAAGCCACGTTATCCGGACGATCATCGACATAAAGAGGTACCGTCACTAAACCCAGCCCAAGTGCAGCCTGATCAAAGACCACCCACTCACGACTGTTTTTCACCATAATCGCGACTTTATCACCGGGCTGCAAACCGTCTTTCACAAACGCCGCCTGCCAACGGGCCACTTCATTGGCCATCTCCTGCCAGGTCGATTGCGTCCATTTCTGACTAGCAATATCATATTGCCGGTAAGCATTACGGTCGGGGGTTCTATTTAATCGTTCGCGAAACAAGCCAGGCAGACTTTGAACATCAGGTTCTTGAATTAATTCTATTTCCATTTATATGATTACCCTGTTTTAACATTCTTATTGATATTTTTTATATCGGTGGATTATCACTGCTTTTTTATGGATTTACCAGTTACGATCTATTTTCTTACTTAATCTATTTATTCGCATAAAACAACATTATAGACGGTTAGCAGCCAGTCAATTTTGCAACCACCACATGCGCAGCCTCAGCCCGGCTTCCGAGGTATAACCGGTTTCCACAAACCGAATCATCCCGTGCGCATCAACAATAAAACTGGCGGGCACCGCTTTAACGCCGTAAAGTTTCGCCCATTCACCATCTTCATCAACAATGACCGGTAATTTCAGGTTTTCTTTTTGCAGAAAGGCCCTCACCTGCGCGGCCCCTTCACTCCATGATACCAGTGTGATCACTTCATAATCATCGGCCAGATTTGCAATATTGCGGTTTTCAAACTGACACACCGGACACCAGGTTGCCCAAAAATGCACTAATATTGGTTTAGACTGCTGCTCACGCAAATCAAAATGTCGGCCGTTTAGTTGTTGCGCGACAATAATCGGCGCCTCACCCTGAATATGGTGCCTACCCTGCCAGCTACGCAGCGCAAAAACAATCAGCAAAAACACCATGAACTGAACACTAAATCTGAACCATTTATTACGTTTATAAATACGTATCACAGGATATCGTCAGCCTTTGTCTTGAAATTAAATGAATAAAACCCACAATACCGGTATCTAGTTATATATGATAAAAAACCAGAGCGCATTACAAAACAAAATTGCCGATTCCCGCGGGCGACTCTATCGAGTCGCACTTGCCTGGTGCGGAGACAGAATGCTGGCGGATGACTTAGTCCAGGAGGCTATTGCCACCAGCATAGATAAAAGTGCTCAGTTACGCAATGAAGAACAGTTGTTTGCCTGGCTTTACCGTATTTTAAACAATAAATGGTATCGCCATTTACGTAAAAACAAACATCATGACGATCTGAACGAACAAATACCCTGTGAGGATTCCGGCCCCTCTACAATTTGTCAGGAGCGCCAACTGGTCAACCAGGTGCGTTACGCCATATCTAAACTGCCCGCCGTAGAACGTCAGGTTATTTCATTAGTTGACCTGGAAGAATTTTCGTATTGCGATGTCGCTAACATCCTCGAAATTCCCATTGGAACGGTAATGAGTCGTCTACACCGTGCAAGAAAAAACTTATTAGTACAAATGGACAGCCGCATCACTCGCCAGCCATTATCCGCCACCCCTATTCGCAGAGTAAAATAGTGATGAACGCATATAACAGTTTTGACGAACAGACATTAAATGCCTTTGTTGACGGACAATTAGACGCCGAAATCAGTGAAGCCATTATTACTGAAATGGATAAAAACCCACAGGTGCGCGAGCATGTTTACCAGTTACGTCGCGCTAAAGATTTAGTCCGTCTTGGTTTTAACAATCCGCCACTGCCATTTGAAAATAAGCATACGTTACACACCAGCCAATGGCATAATTTCACGCTGACATTAGTTGCTTCAATAACCGCTATTTCCATTGCTCTCGGTTCAGGGACATTTGGATTTTATTTTGGCAAATATAAATCCGATATTATTGCAGAAACGCCATTAAGCGAATCACAACACAATGGTGAACGCATATTGCTGCATATCAGCGAATCAGATACTAAAAAGTTTGCCACCGCACTGGCATATACTGAAAAATTTCTGCAATCTCACAAAAACAACGGCGGGCAAATTGCGGTTGTTGCCAATGCCGGCGGACTGGACTTAATGCGTACAGGTTCATCTCCTTTTGAAAAACAGATTAACGATATTATGAATAAATATGACAATGTTTATTTTATTGCCTGTGCAAACTCCATTAAATATTTACATGAAAAAGGCATTAATCTTAAATTTATTGACAAGGTACAAACTGATCGACCCGCCATGGATCACATTATCGATTATATACGTGATGGCTGGAAATATAAAAAAGTTAACTCATTGAAGCAGATATAATTTACCCCATACCTCAGCTTAAAAAACCATTTCTTATTCGTGCATAAAAACATAAATTCCCACACAAAAGCATAATTTTCATTTAACAATTTTATGTTTTTTTATGCCATCCTTAATAACACCATAAAGCCTTTTTAAGAATTCGTAATTGATCGTTTTTATTAATTAATTTTGAAAACTTTGCAACCAACCTTTAATTTCACCGCCTATCCAGACTTAATCACCCAGCATCGCCAGCCAATACTTAAATTTATTTTAAAAAACATTTTCATAAGCGCTTGAAAACACATATAAAAATAATTACCTGAAAAAACTAAGAATAAAACCACAGCCTGCGGCCTCTACTTATTCATGACGTAAATTTATATTCGATGATACAAGAGTCATCTAAAAAATATTTATACGCATACAACCCAGACTGTAAAGAGTGGAATTTTTAAATATGTAATCACCCATTCGCTATTTTAATATCGACTGAATTACTTAAAACAACCACAAATTAATAACCATCTAAATTTTTTACGGGGTATTAAAAAATGAAAATAAAACGAATTTCAATTGGCCTGGCTTACGCCATTGGATTAAGCCTATCGACAGGCCATGCCGTTGCACACGGGCTTGATGGTGTAGGCGGACCCGCATGTCTTGAAGCTAACTTTATGATGGCAGATGCCATGAACTCACCGTTTGCAGCGGCCAACGGGCCGGGGCAGGTACTGGAAGTAAATATTGTAACCGGCGCACGAGGCATTACCGTTGCCAACCCTTTCTCTCCTGCAAATGCAGGCGGCCCGATATGCCCTCCCGGTCAGGAATGCCCCGGTCCATTTAAGCCTACTGGCGTGCTATCCGGCGGTTTAAATGGCCATGCATTTATTGCCAGTGCAGGCCAGCAGTCACTTACGCAGTTTCATCGAGACGGCACGCCCATTCGCACCGTTTCTTTCCGCCCGCTATTAGGTAATCCGACTGGACCGGCTGGCCGGGGCTCTTTGCCTCGTCCATTGGGTAACCAGATGATGCCCAATGGCAATATTATTCAGGCTATTTGTGATGCTAACTTTTTTAATGCACAAAATTCCGATTCAGTAAGCCCCAGCGGCAATACTCACTCCAGCGGTAACGCCTCTAATCTTTTCTTCCCTCCGGTATATCAAACCGCTGCGCGCTCTGCCAATAGCCGTTTACTGGTTCTCGATCAGGAAACCATGGAAGTCATAGATGAGTATTCCCAACCTGAAGATAAAGATGCACGCTGGACCTGTATGGCCGGTCTGGCATTTACCTCTGAAGGCATGGGTGTCAGCATGTTTCACGGTGCCGCGATTGCGATGGTTGACTGGAAAGCCGGCATTCAAAAAACCAGTTGTGGCGTAGGCTGCAATAAAGGCAGCAAAAAAAGACACCACGATGATGGGCATCATGACAAAAAGAAAACCTTCAAACTCAATAAAGATAAAAATCACTCTATCGTAACGCGCTGGATCGATCTACGTCCCGGTAAGCCGGCAGATGACCCATCTCGACGCGACTCATTACGCGCATGGGGACTTGATGAAGACGGCACCATCTACGTAACTGACCGCGAACGTTCACGTAACTGCCTGGAAGGTGAAGTTGGCCCTGGTGGCTGCAACCCGTCTGTTTTCCGCCAGAAAGTTCAGGTGGTTGATTTTGGCGAAAGCGTACCATCTCGTACCATTGGGCTGGATCCGGGGGTAAATGTTATTGCCGGTATCAGACCTAACCGCATGTCAGCGATTGCCTGTGAAAATATTGGTGGTCCGGGCGTTAATGGCACTGCCTGTGATGTTGAGACATTACTCATTGCCGCTTCTGCTTTCAATCCAGGCTGTTCAGTAACCGGTGCCGTACCACCTGCAGAATGTTTTGTGCAGGGTGGTGGTGTGGGTGAATATTCCATACAACCAGAAGATGCCGATGCTACAGACGGCACCTGCACAGGTGAACAAACCGGCGCACAAAGCACGTATGGTGTGGGTGGTGTTAACTCCGGTTGTGCACAACCTATTGCTACTTTTCTGGGTAGAGCCAATGGTAATAATGTTGCCGTTGACGACTTCGTTGATCCGCGCATGCTGATGGTAATTCACGAAGCTTTTGTACAATAAATATATAGCGTTAAAGACGTGACATAAAAACCCACAATAAAACGCAATCTAATAACAATAAATAAAACCCGGCCGGTGAGTTGTTGATATAACTTACCGAGCCCGGGAAACCACTCGTGTAGGACACACTAAAGCCAGCGCCTTCAGTCGTATTTAAAAGGCCATTAAAGACCTGCGTCTTTAATCACCTTTTATTTTTTTTACCTAAATTTAGGGGAAATAAAATGAAAATATATCAGAAGAAAATACTCACCACATTAATTGGCTTAAGCATCAGTCAATTTGTATTTGCCGGTTCAGCTGTCATTGACGATGACATGCCGCGTCGTGCACCCGGCTCCAGCAGTGGTAGCGGCGATACGGTCGAAGCTAATTGCCCGATCGATCCCAGCGGCAATGCATGGCAGGATGCAACGGCCAAACTTGAAATATCACAAAAAGGCCTGGGCAGCAAAGTTGAAGTTGAATTAAAAAATGCCGCGCCCAATACTCTGTTCACTGTCTGGGTACGTATTAAAGGTAAGGCCGGGCTAAACTCCGCCGGCAGCCCATTAACCGGCGGTGGCGCAACACCACTGGCAGCCGGCACTGAACTCGATGGCTTAAATGCCATCAGCCCATGGGTTGATCCTACTGGGGCTCCAGCCTCAGCTAATTCATTCAGCACCAACAATAAAGGTAAGGGTGAATTTGAAATTGAGCTGGATTTCCCTGTTGTCGGCGGTGCTTATCCATTTCAGAAAACCACTACATCACGCCCGGGACATGAGGGTCACCCCAATGTAGCCACCGCTATTGCAGACCCCAGAGTTGCGGGACAGGAAAATACCGCTTTCTTAATTCGCGTGGTCTCGCACTGCACCGATAGTATGAGCCACGGGCTGTCACCGGCTACCCGCGAGGCGTGGTTTCAATATCCGTAAATCCGTTAGTTAAAAATAAAACCTGTTTTTGTCGCGCTAATCAATGAGTACACTTGATTCAGCGTGACAGACTTTTTAAACCTATAGAGTTAATTTATGAAGCATGGATTAATTGCCTTAACCTTAATCGCGCTAGCCAGCTGTAATCAAAATAGCGAATCCAGTCTTACATCCGCAGAAAAAAAATCCGTTTTACCATCCCTGCCTGAAGGTAAAATTTTTGAATACGGAATATACCGCGCACAAAGAAAAGGTCGAGTCCGTAATGACTTAAGCACCAATACCGGAAAAATCATTAGCAAACCGGTTTTAACTCTCAGCCAGCAAACCCGTAAAATCCCTCTGCTAAAAGATACCTTTTTTGCATACCGCTATCGACTACTGAACCTGCCCAGAGATGAAGTCAAAAAACCCACGGTAGAATTACGCAAGGTACTTATTCACCCGCCGATGACATTACCGGATGGTAGTATCTCAACTGGCTGGGACAGAATTTTTCGTGGCCGTACCAGCATTGGCCAGGTCATTGCATTTGATGGTTATGCATTTAATGAAGACTACGAATTAGTCGAGGGTGACTGGATATTTCAGATATGGTTCAGAGATAAAAAACTCACAGAACAGATATTTACCACCTATAATCCACAACATCATCCAGCAGATTTAACATCAGCCTCAATCAAAGACACCAATGGATTGTAATATGTCAGGCAACACTCAAATTTCAGTTAAAAACTTATGCAAATCATTTAACCAGTTCAATGCGATTAATGACATTAGCTTTAATGTAAACAAAGGTGAGGTCATGGGTTTTCTCGGCCCTAATGGTGCTGGCAAATCGACTACCATGAAAATAATTACCGGTTTTATGTCTGCAGACTCGGGTAGCGTACTGGTTAACAATCTGGATGTCGAAAAACACCCCCTTGAAATAAAAAAAATGATTGGCTATCTGCCAGAAGGTGCACCGGCATATGGCGACATGACAACAGCAGGTTTTCTGGGATTCATTGCTGATATTCGAGGCTATACCGGCAGGCAAAAAAAACAACAAATAAATACCGCCGTTGACAGAACTAACCTCGGTAGCGTCTTACATAAAACAATAGACACATTATCTAAAGGCTTTAAGCGCCGCGTCGGTCTGGCGCAAGCCATTTTGCACGACCCATTGATTCTTATTATGGATGAACCGACTGACGGGCTCGACCCCAATCAAAAACATGAAGTCAGAAAACTGATTAATGAAATGTCAGAGGATAAAGCCATCCTTATCTCTACTCATATTCTGGAAGAGGTAAATGCCATTTGTAAACATGTTGCAATTATGGCGCAGGGAAATATGGTGTTTGACGGGAGTGCAGATGAGTTACAGGCTTTATCACCTTCACATAACTCAGTGAAATTGAAGTTTGCCGGACAGAGCCCGCCACAAGCTCAGCAGAAAATTGAACAGCTCAACGGAGTTGCGAATGTGTCTTTTCACTCACAGTCTAACTACTTTATAATTAACCCTGTAAGCTCCGCATACATTTTGACATCCATCACCAATATGATACACAGTAAAGGCTGGAATATTGAAGAGGCCTTTGTCATCCCGGGAAAACTTGACGATGTATTTCGATATTTAACGCGGCAACCTGATCCACAAAAAAACACAACGACCAATTGTTAAAAGTTTATTCATGCTAATAATTAGTGCTATTTTTAAACGTGAGTTTTACAGTTATTTTTCAACACCATTAGCCTATGTTTTCATTGTCATATTTCTCGCCTTAAATGGCGTTTTTACATTTTATATTGGTGGCTGGTTTGAGCGTGAGCAGGCAGATTTAGTGCCTTTTTTTGATTACCACCCTCTATTGTATTTATTTTTGATTCCCGCATTATCAATGCGATTATGGGCCGAAGAAAGAAAATCAGGTACCATTGAATTATTAATGACGCTACCGGTATCAACTATGCAAGCGGTTACCGGAAAATACCTTGCCGCGTGGTTATTCAGCGGTATTGCACTCATGCTGACTTTCCCTATATGGCTCACCGTAAACTATCTGGGCAATCCAGATAACCCGGTTATATTTGCCGGCTATATAGGCAGTTTTCTCATGGCCGGAGCCTATCTGGCAATTGGTTCATGTGTTTCTGCATTTTCAAAAAATCAGGTGATCGCATTTATCATCGCTGTTGTAATCTGTTTTATCTTTATACTTTCCGGCACACCTCTGGTGCTCGACTTATTTCAGCAATGGCTGCCGCAAATTTTAATCAGCACTATCAGTAGCATGAGCATTACAAGCCACTTCAATTCCATCATGAAAGGTATCATCGACATAAAAGACATTGTTTTCTTTTTTTCCTTTATCGCCAGTTGGCTGTTAGCCAATATCATTATTGTTGATATAAAAAAGGCTGACTGAAAATGAATAATAGAAAATTAAAATCAACTTATACATTGCTCACAATCGCGCTTTCATTATTGGTAATAAATTTATTATCAACTGTGTTTTTAACAAACATAAAAATAGATATGACTTCAGATAAACTTTACACTTTATCTGAAGGAACCAAGAATATTTTACACACTCTACAAAAACCGCTTACCTTAAAATTTTATTTTTCTGAAAAACTATTAGGCACATCACCCTCAACAGCCACTTATGCGCAGCGCATAAAAGAACTACTCGAGGAATACGCATTAACAAGTAAAAACAACATAATATTAGAAATCATAAACCCGACACCTTTTTCAGATGAAGAAGCCGAAGCCATGTATTATAAGCTACAAGGCATTCCCGCAGATAGCGCTGGCAGTCTTGCCTATTTCGGACTTGCAGGCATTAACTCATCCGGCGACTGGAAAACCATCAGTTACTTTCAATCCTCTCAGGAAGACATTCTTGAATACGAAATTTCTAAACTCATTTATAACTTAACAAATGCACAACGCCCGACGGTTGGATTAATATCAAAACTGCCACTCGATGGTAGCGCTGCAAACAGTTACCTGAATAAAACACGCGAATGGTTTATGCTAAGTCAGATAAAACGCTCCTTCAATGTTCAGCAATTACCCCTCGAGCTAACACGTATCCCTGACACGGTTAATACATTAATGGTTGTACATCCAAGAAATCTGGATACTAAAACACTGTTTGCCATTGATCAGTTTGTACTTAACGGTGGCCGCACACTGATGTTTGTTGATGCATTCTCTGAAGCTGATGTATCTGTCGACAAAATCACCAGTACAGTTGATAACTACTCAACCCCTGTTCGTGACTCGATTCCAGACAAACTATTAAGCGCATGGGGGATTGAACTGGTTAAAGGATTCATTGCCGGTGATCGCAAAGCCGCTACACGCATTAAAGCCCGAGTTGGTGGACTGGAAAAAGGTGAAGTCGATTATGTCGCATGGCTTACGTTAAATAACCAGAATTTTAATTCATCCGATGTTGTGACACGCAATGTGCAGAATATCGTAATGGCAAGCTCCGGCATTTTACGCCAGACACCGTCGGCCAGCACTGAATTTATTCCACTGATAAAAACCAGCGACCAGTCTATGGCCATTGATGCTAGCAGCATTCAGTTTTTTACCAGTCCCGAAGAACTGTTGCAAATGTATGTTGCGGGTGGCATACCTTTTGTAATAGCTGCCCGTATAACCGGCCCGGTAGATACAGCATTTCCTGATGGCATTGGAAACCACGCAACCACAGAACATTTAAAAAAATCAACACAATCTGTAAACTTAATTATTGTAGCGGATACAGATATGCTAAGAGATTTATTCTGGGTAGACTTCCAGGATTTTTATGGACAAAGAGCAGCCATGCCCCGCGCAGATAACGACAAGTTTGTTATTAACGCATTAGAAAATTTAAGCGGCAGTAATGATTTAATCAACCTACGCAGCCGGGGTCGTTCACTTCGTCCATTTACAAAAGTGGCTAATTTACGCGCAGCAGCTGATCAACAATATCGTATAAAGGAGCGAATACTGCAGGAGAAACTGAGTGAAATCGGTTTTAAAATAAAAAATTTACAGGAAAAAGCCAACGAATCTTCTGCAAAAAATTCATTAAATCCTCAGCAGCTGAATGAAATAGCTCAGTTCCGAGCACAACATATTTCTATCAGAAACGACTTACGCAATGTGCAACACGCACTTAGTGTTGACATTGAAAGTCTGGGAAATCAACTTAAGATTATTAACATTGCTCTGCTTCCGGCTTTAATAATAATATTTGCCGTTATAGCAGGTATAATTCGAACCAGGCTGACCAACAAACATAACCGCTTATGATGCCTCTGCGGTAAATACCGCTCTTAATGGCGCATCATATCCTTCTATTGTTTTACTACTATCATTTGGATCTAAAAACTCTTTTAATGAGTGAAACTGCATCCATTCGGTTGTGCGTTGTTCTTCCAGACTGGTAACTGTTTCATCAATCAGTTTTACATTTTTAAAACCACTGCGAAGCAGCCATTTTATCATGGCTTTACTGCTCGGTAAAAACCATACATTACGCATCTGTGCATAACGGTCCCGTGGCATTAACACCTCCAGTTCGTCACCTTTTATTACCAGCGTTTCCAGCACCAGTTCGCCACCGGGTTTTAAGCATTGTTTTAACTGCGATAAGTGCTCCATGGGGGATTTACGATGATAAAAAACACCCATTGAAAATACCGTATCAAAACCACGCAAGTTTTTCGGCACCGCTTCAATCCCCAGAGGTAACACATAAACACGATCATCATTAATAAAATGCTGCAGCGCCTGAAACTGCATAACAAACAGCGGTGACGGATCAATACCAATAACTAGATCTGCACCCATACCACGCATGCGCCAACTGTGATAACCGTTTCCGCAACCAACATCCAGCACCGTTTTTCCCTGTAGTGGCTTTATTTTTTCAGACAACCGTTGCCACTTAAAATCCGATCGCCATTCAGTATCAATATCAACTCCATGTATAAAATATGGCCCTTTTCTCCATGGCATAAGTTTTTTTAGGGTGTTTTTTAAATTTTCTTTGGCGACACTCTGTAATTTATTTTCTGAAAACACCGATACTTTATCAGCGTTTAAATCAATTTTTGAAGAACTCAATTCAGGCAGTTCCTTTATAGCCGCCTGCCAGTTATCTAGCTTCCCATAAGTATCATTACACAAACCTTTACTAATCTGTGCGTCTAATACATTTAACCATGCAGCTAACTCAGTATCCCGCATTAATTCATACAATCGACTTACATTCATTTTATATACTTTTATTTGACCGCTAAAAATGATACGAAATTAAAGCACTGAAACCAGACAAAGACCTCTGAAAATCCGGCTTTCTTTATTCTATCGATATGCTGCTCTATGGTTTCAGCTATTAAAACATTATCCAGCGCTGAACGCTTCTGACTAATTTCAAGATCCGAGTAGCCATTTGCTTTTTTAAACAGATGATGAAGCGATGTTTGCCTGCTTTGCTCCATCTCATCATTGAACTTTATTTTTTCCGAAAGCACGAAAGCACCACCTGAGTTTAAAGAGTTATATATTTTATTAACTAACTCACTACGTAATTCTTCAGCTATAAACTGCAGGGTGAAATTCATTACAACAAGAGAAGCATTACTTAAACTTACATCACAAATATCAGCCTGTTTAACAATAACATTGGCCTTTCTTCTATGCTGGTCTGTTAATATTTGACACTGCTTAACCATTGCAGAAGAATTATCAATCGAAATAATATCTACATTATCTTCTTCAATACCCTGTTGAATTGCTAGAGTAGCAGCACCTAAAGAACAGCCTAAATCATAACAACAACTGTTATTGGTTACAAAAGATCTTGCCAGTACCGGCAGCATTGAAAGTAAAGTCGCATACCCGGGAACCGATCGCCCTATCATATCTTCAAAAACTTTTACCACGGCTTCATCAAATACAAAACCTGAAATTGCTTCACGTGGTTGTGCATACAGGACATCAAGGCTTGTATTAGACTGATATTTTGACTGATTGTCTTTTTTCATGATAGTCACAGATTTATAGAACGGGCTATTTTAACAGGAAGTTAAATACTTGCCACTTAGATATTAAACCAAATTAGCTAATCAATTATTAAGCAGTGATAGATATTGAACATACTGAATTATGTTTTAATAAGATTCTGATTAGGCCAGTCTTGAGCCTGCAATCGTCTTGTCGCTTCTTCTGCTGTCATTGGCTCACCTAACAAATAGCCCTGAATAACATCGCATTTGGCTTTTTTAAGAAACTCAAGCTGCTCTGCTGTTTCAACGCCTTCAGCAACAACCTTCAGCTTTAGCCGGTGGGCCATTGCTATAATTGCCTCCACAATTGCCACGTCATCATCATCCTCCGGTGTATCTTTTATAAATTCGCGATCAATTTTCAGCTTGTCGATAGCAAACCTTTTAATATAACTGAAAGACGAATACCCGGTACCGAAATCATCAATTGAAATATTCAATCCCATATCAGTTAACTTTTGCATATTCTCAATCGTTTTTTCCACATCATCCATAATGCTGCCTTCGGTTAATTCCAGTTCCAGCTGATTAAAACCAACATTATATTTCTTCGCTGTTTCTTGCATAATTTCTTGCATATTTTGCTCATTAAAATCTCTAGCCGAGCAGTTAACTGCAACTTTTATGTCCTCCAGGCCTAGATCAAGCCAACTTTTAATTTGCTTACAAACCATGTCTAACATTTTTCGTGTTATCAGAAAAATCAAGCCTGTTTCCTCAGCTACCGGAATAAATTCATCCGGTAAAATTATACCTTTATCAGGGTGATTCCATCTAATCAGCGCCTCAAACCCACTAACTCTTTTTTCATTTAAGTTAGTAAATGGCTGATAATATGTTTCAAACTCATTTTTTTCAATTGCCTGTCGTAGTTCATTTCCAAGATTCACACGCTTAACTACACGTTCTCGCATATTTTTATCAAAACACTCAAAACGATTTCTACCTCTTGATTTAGCATGATACAAAGCAGTATCGCCATCCTGTAGCAGTCGCGTCACAGAGCGATCAGTGTCTTCTATTACAACAACGCCGATACTGGCTGACGGATATATATCGAAACCATCTATATTTAACGGTTGCTTTAGCATTTCATTTATAGATGCAGCGAACTCTTTCACTCCCGTTTCATCAGCCTCTATACATTTGTAAATAGCAAACTCATCCCCTCCCAGCCTTGCCAGAATTTCATTTTTACCGATTTTTTTATTTAACAACTTAGAAACGGCAATCAATAATTTATCACCCAACTCATGACCGAAAAATTCATTAATTAAATTGAAATGATCAAGATCTATGAATAAAACAAACTTCTTTCCAGTGTGTGATATTTCATTGATACCAGCATCTACAAAACTTGAAAACTCCGTACGATTAGCCAGGCCAGTCAACTCATCATGGCGTAACTGCCAGTTAAGCGCTTTTCTTGCTGAAATATCACTAGCAACTAAAGTTACGGCAACTACTTCATCGTTTTTATAATAAGGAGTGATTCGTCCCTCTGACCATGAAATTTCATTATTACCCTTAGACATTGCATATTCTATATTTCTATTTTCGCCTTTTTCAAACACTTCTTTAACCGTATTCATTATCTTTTCACGATAGCCATCCTTGATGTCTATGTAATAATTTCCGCCAACCGCCTGATTGATCATTCTCCATGGATTATGGTTTACGAACAAAATATTACCATCTTTATCCAGTGTCATAATTGTATCTTCTACACTATCAACAACCGTACGATATTTTTCCTCTGACTCTTCAATTTGATGTAAACGTGAAATGCTTTCTTTGCTTAAGTTCCATTTGGTTGTAAGTGCAGTTGATAACTGCTGGACTTCAACCATATCAAATGGTTTTTTTAGAATAATTAATCGATCAGATGCCCCAAGATGATAAAGCACTTCATTCCACGAATAATCTGAATACGCTGTACATATAACCAGTTGAATCTGCGAATCAATTACCCATATATTTTTTATTGTTTCAAGACCATCCCAGCCTGGTGGCATACGCATATCAATAAATGCCATTGCATAAGGCCGACCTTCCGCATTTGCAGCAACAACTTTTTTACAGCCTTCTTCACCCTGATATGCTGAATCCAGCTCATACTCAATGGATGCCGGGCCAATCTCATCATCAGAAAACAAACTCGCCTCAATTTCATCATATTCAGTTTTATTTTCTTTTTCACCCAGAATTTTTCTGAAATCCTCATGTATTCTGGTGTCATCATCGATGATTAATATCCTACGATTCTTATGCTCTTTCATGGGCTAGTTTGCCTGATTTTGGTGTCATTATATGGCAACCATAAATAAAAACTCGCGCCCTTATCAGGGCCATCG
Source organism: uncultured Thiotrichaceae bacterium (assembly GCA_964531165.1). Lineage (GTDB taxonomy): Bacteria > Pseudomonadota > Gammaproteobacteria > SZUA-229 > SZUA-229 > SZUA-229. The sequence continues at coordinate 65,174 of CAZHEA010000004.1, read as the reverse complement.
CTTTCAACTGAAATCCTACCACCCAACTCGTTTGCCACTATTGCGCTATGGTGCAAGCCGAAGCCATGCCCATCACGGCGCTTTTTAAAGCCGTATTCAAACAGGTGTTCTATATCCTGCTTTGCAATTCCAATACCCGTATCACTAACTTCCAGTTTTGCAAACTCCCCATCCGTAGATATTTTAATTGTTAAATTTTTTACATCCTTATCACTTTCTATAATTGCATGCTTTGCATTACTTATAAGATTTATCATTATCTGCAGAACCTTATGCTTATCCACATATAATTGTGCGATGCTTTTATAGGATCTGACTACTCTCACACCATATTCGCCCATGCCCTGCACATTCATTCTCAATGCATCTTCAATTAAATCAGACAACACAACCTTTTCTCTAACACCATAACTACCCGCATATGATTGCTGCATACTGATAACATTTTTTATGTGATCTATATTATTCACCAGATCATCCAGCTCTGCATACATGCTGTCTTTTTCCTTGCTTAATTGTTCTGCCAACAATGCTAAAAATTTTGGTATTTGTTTCCCGGTATCATCACTACTGATAAATTCTGCTATGTTATTCTGATTTTTTTCAAGCATGGACACCACTCTCGTCAAATTCCCTGCTTTTGTACTTCTAACTTTTTCCCTTATCACTGATGCAGACACATTGACACTATTTAATACATTACCCACGTTATGCAGAACTCCACTAGCCACTTCAGCCATGCCTGCACTTCTCGCGATATCAGCAATTTTTACATTCAACTCTTTTAGCTCTGACGTTCGGTCATTGACTTTTTCTTCCAGCGTCTCATTCAGATCTTTCAACTCACACTCGATTCTTGATCTTTCTTTTATCTCGCTTTCCAGTTGACGATTTATTTTCTCAGTTTGTAGCGCATAGTCTTTTGCCGTAACAGCCGAAATTTCCGCCTTATCTTTCTCTTTAACAAGCTCCTGATCTCTATTTTGTATCTGTTCTAACATATTGTTGAATGCATCTATCAACACACCTAACTCGTCATCAGATGATTTTTTCATGCGTAAACTATAATCTTTATTTTTGGTTACCGTTTTCGCAATGTCCTTAAGATTTTTTATCGGATCGGTTATATAGCGCAATATTTTTTTTGATACAAACACTGCCGGTAGCATCAAGCCTATAAATATAAGCAGCGAGATATAGGCACTCTTTATTGTTCGATCGGTTAAATCTTTTAAACTTGATTTTATCTGCAAGCTGCCGACCATATAGCCATCTAACTCTATAGGCTTGTATACATCAAGATACTCACCGTCTACTCTGGTGTCTTCTATTCTATTGAAACTATCACAGATATTTTTTGGGGATTTTTTGAATTCATACTCAACAAACATTTTATTTTCGGCCGTACGAATACAGGCATAAACAATAGAAGGCTGAGATTTCAATAACATTAGGTACGTACTTGCAGATAACGCATCTGCAAAAGCCAGTGATGTAGCACTACTATCAGCAACTATTTCAGCCACTACATTTAGACCGCGAATAACATCATTTTTAGAGCTGGTATAATTAATATTAGCGACAATTGAAAACCCAAGCGTCAAAATCACACCTGTAATACTCATATAGACAATTATGAGTTTTTTTTCAATACTGAGATTTTTAACTACACTCATTTTATTTATTTTTAAAATTTCTACGTATATGATCTGATGTTTTTTTAATTACAGATAAATGTATACCTCCTTAATTATATTTTTTTATCTTCTATTTCTTTTTTAAGCCTTTCAACATTTTCGTGACATTCATACAAACTAGACTTCAAACTATCAATCTGCCTTAGTTGCTCTGATGACTTGGCGGCTCTACGAGTCATAGCCAGCGCCATTTGTTGCGCTTCATCTGCATCAAATGGCTTTTTTAGTACCAACAAATGATCTGACGGACCTAATATGTCAATAATGTCTACCCATGAATAATCTGAATATGCCGTACAAATAACAATTTCCATACTCGGATATTGCTCCCAAATTTTGGCGATGGTTTTGATTCCATCCAGTCCTGGTGGCATACGTACATCCATAAAAATCAGTGAATAGCCATCACCTTCCAGCTCAGCTTTTTCAATCATTTTCAAAGCTTCTTCGCCTTGAAACGCTGACTCTAATTCATAGTTAATATCTTTAAACACCGGATCCTGCTCAGTTGTTCCAAACAGGCTATCCGCCATTTCGTCAAGGTCACCAGCCGATGTATTTGATGACATTAATATTTTTCGAAAATCTTCATGTATTGAGGGGGTATCATCAACAATTAAAATTTTGTTGTTTTTCATATATTTCACTCTTTCGTTATTAACTGGTTTGTCATTTATAATTAATGCTTACTTAATTCTGCACAATAATTTTGAATACCTATTAGAATAGACGTTTTTTTCATGCATTGCAGGTAGCTACACATTGGATTCTGTTAAAATTCACTTTTTAGGCGATCATGCTGAGTTCATCCCGACTATTGCTCAATGGCACCAGAATCAGTGGCATCTTATCAGTCCAGATTTAACTACTGATTTACGTATTATGCTCTATCGCTCTTATATAAGTTCAGTAGACATACCCACCTGTTTTGTGGCACTTAGCAAAAATCAGCCTGTAGGCTCTGCCAGCCTTGTGGAATCAGACATGGAGACTCACCGGCATTTGGGGCCATGGTTAGCTAGCGTTTACGTGCATAGCGACTACCGTAATCAGGGGGTCGCAACTCAACTTATCGAGCGCTGCATCAGGTGCGCTCAACAGAAGCAGATTAAAACACTCTATTTATTCACTGCGGATAAAATGAACTTTTATCTCAGGCGTGGTTGGCAACTAATTGAAAGCACCTTCTATCATCAAGAAAAAGTTGATATCATGGCTTATAGCATTAAGAGCGAATATTCTAATATATGAATAACTTAAAATACTTCACCCTGAACACTCAACACCTGGACGATTTTCAGAATATAAATAAACGGCTTATTGAGGGTCTCAATAAACATATAGACGATGACCTAACGCGTAAATCGCATTTCTTTGGCGATCGCTATGAAAATATTTATATTAATAATGATAAAATTCCTGCGCTTTCACAGATATTAATCGCCGCCAGAACGTTTGCAGCCGATATTCTAGATTGCTCCGCTAACTCACTCAAAGCCGGGCTGTGGTTTAATGTAATGAATCCAGGCGATGAAACTACAATGCATCGTCATGATGATGATGATGAATTACTTTCTGCCGTATATTACATACAGGTTGCTGAAGAGTCTGGTACGCTGCAGCTTGAAAAGGCACCCATAAAAATACAGGTAGAACCGGAACAGGGAATGTTTGTTTTTTTTCCTCCTGATTTACCCCATAAAGTCAGTAAAAACTTAAGCACAATATGCCGCATTTCTTTAGGCATCAACATTGGCCCTGTATAAACTGCCAGCAGAGATTAAATCAGCCAATTAATTTGATAGTTAATTTATGAAACAAGCCGCTTTTATTTTACTTATCTCTTTAATCGTCAGCATTTTCTTGTATGCCAACACATTACCCAGCATTTATCGCGACAGCGACAGCCATACATATAATCGTTCTGCCGAATATGTCTGGCTGCTCATATTTGATTTCAAACAATACCCTCAGTGGCGCAAAAATATTTATTCAGTTACAGAAATACCCGGCACGTCTACATACGTGCGAGTGGAAGGAGATTAATGAAGATGGAGTCACAACACATTACAAGCTACTCGCCTTCAAGCAGAGCACCTATATACGATTGAAAAAATAGACAATAAATCTGTAAATTCAGGCACCTTACACTTTACTGTCGATCCCCGCGAAGGCGGTCAGCTTTCAACACTCACCATACTGGAAGAGAAGCAGATACCTGATCTCTTACCAAAAATACTCAATCATATTTCAGGCATCGGCTCGAACTACATCGATGCATACTTTCGCTCAATTGAGTATAAAATAACAACAGAAGCGTTACATACAAAGAAAACCGATTTATAACTGCCTATGAATAAATAGACGCCTCAATAAAGACTGATTTCATTGTCTTAATTTTTGAAATTTCATTTCCAGCCCGTGGCTTCAGCAACCGCAGCGCCTAACCCCGCCGGCGAACGTGTAATCGTGACACCTGCGGCTTCTAATGCTTTAAATTTTTCTTCCGCCGTGCCTTTACCACCAGCAATAATCGCCCCTGCATGCCCCATGCGTTTACCTTTGGGCGCTGTGCCACCGGCAATAAAACCGGCTACCGGTTTAGACACACTGGTCTGAATAAATTCTGCTGCTTCTTCTTCCGCCGTACCGCCGATTTCACCTACCATTAAAATCGCTTCGGTTTGTGGATCAGCTTCAAACATTCGCAGACAGTCCACAAAATTCATACCGGGTATCGGGTCGCCACCTATACCTATACAGGTGGTTTGGCCAAAGCCTAAATCGGTGGTTTGTTTAACCGCTTCATAGGTTAATGTACCAGATCGAGATACAATACCAACCTTGCCCGGCAAATGAATTTCACCTGGCATTATGCCAATTTTACATTCACCGGGTGTAATAACACCTGGACAGTTGGGGCCAATTAGTTTAGCTCCGGCCTGATCTACAGCAATTTTAACTTCCAGCATATCCAGTGTGGGAATACCTTCAGTAATACAAACAATTAATTCAATACCTGCATCGACTGCTTCTAAAATAGAATCTTTACAAAATGGAGCTGGCACATAAATGACAGATGCCGTAGCCGCAGTATGATTCACCGCATCACGCACAGTATTAAACACTGGCAGATCTAAATGTATTTGCCCGCCTTTGCCTGGCGTAACACCGCCGACCATTTGCGTTCCATAAGCGATCGCCTGCTCAGAATGAAACGTGCCCTGCTTGCCGGTAAAGCCCTGACAGATAACTTTGGTTTCACTGTTAATTAATACACTCATGACTTTGTTCCCGTTGTATTATCTTTGGCGGCGGCAACGGCTTTTTCAGCCGCATCAATTAAGCCACTGGCGGCGGTAATATTCAGGCCGCTATTTTTTAATAACTCAGAACCAATTTGCGCATTATTACCCTCCAGCCGAACCACAATCGGAACCTTAACCCCCACATCTTCAATGGCACCAATAATGCCCTCGGCGATCAGGTCGCAACGCACAATGCCACCAAAAATATTAACTAATACGGTTTTAACATTGCTATCAGATAAAATAATTTTAAATGCTTCTGCAACTCGCTCTTTGGTCGCACCACCACCCACATCTAAAAAGTTTGCCGGATCACCACCGTGTAATTTAATTAAATCCATAGTCGCCATCGCCAGACCTGCGCCATTTACCATACAACCAATACTGCCATCTAAAGCAATATAATTTAAGTCCCATTCTTTGGCACGGTTCTCCCGCTCATCTTCCTGCGATGCATCACGCATTTCCATTAATGCAGGCTGCCGATAAATCGCATTATCATCGATATTGATTTTTCCATCGAGACATAACAAATTGCCTTCTTTGGTCACCACCAACGGATTAATTTCAACCAGACCTAAATCTTTTTCAATAAACAGCTTCGCCAGTCCAGATAACAATTTTGTAAACTGTTTAACCTGGTCGCCATGCAAACCTAAACCAAAAGCCAGCTTGCGACACTGGTACGGCATCAATCCCAGCATTGGGTCGAGCGTTGTGCGCAGAATTTTTTCTGGCGTTTGTTCAGCTACTTTTTCAATTTCAACGCCGCCTTCGGTGGATGCCATAATCACTACACGACGTGTAGCACGGTCAATCACCGCGCCTAAATATAGTTCGTTTTCAATATTGCAGGTTTCTTCAATTAGCACGTGATTAATCGGCTGGCCTTTTGCGTCGGTTTGAAATGTGACTAAATTCGTACCCAGCATTTCACCAACAAAGTGAGTCACTTCATCGCGTTTATCTGTTAACTTCACACCTCCTGCCTTGCCTCGTCCACCCGCATGTACCTGTGCTTTTATCACCCATTTTTCCGTATCCAGTGCGTCCAGTGCTGCAGACACATCCGCCACTGAACTCACCACACGATTATCAGGCACAGGCATACCGTATTGCTGAAATAAATGTTTGGACTGGTATTCGTGTAAATTCATGTTTTTCTCCACTTGCTCTCAAATATAAAGGAGCAATGCGTTGTTAAAATAACATTATTTTAATGTCTGTTTTTTTCATACCTGCATGCACAACTAAAACTTACATCTATTTTTAATTTTCGATATTTTAGTTTTTACTTAATATAGTTCAGTGCTTCTTTTGCATTATATGTATCGCACGATTATCCACCGCCAGTGCCGCTTCATGCACGGCTTCGGCTAAAGACGGATGCGCAAAAACTGTCAACGATATATCCTCCGCGCTGGCACCCAGCTCCATCGCAATTACTGCCTGCGCGATTAACTCTGAAGCATGACTACCTATAATATGTACACCGAGTATTCGATCGGTTTCGCTATGGGATAATATTTTCACCATGCCAGCGGTTTCACCCGCCGCTTTTGCACGTCCGCTTGCCACAAATGGAAATGTGCCAACTTGATAGTTTTCACCGGCGGCTTTTAACTGCTGCTCGGTTTTACCTACCCAGGCAATTTCCGGGTGAGTATAAATCACTGCGGGTATCAAATCATAATTTATTGCCGCATATTTGCCGACAATCAGCTCTGCCACCATCATCCCCTCTTCCGAACCTTTATGTGCCAGCATCGGGCCACGCACTACATCGCCAATAGCATAAACACCCGGCTGTGAGGTTTCACACTGATCATTAACATGAATAAATCCACGCTCATCTAATATCAGATCAGCTTCACTATCAAACACATTGTCGGTATTAGGCTTGCGCCCCACTGCCACAATCAGTTTATCAAATATTATTTTTTGCTCGCCCTTTTCATCCTCATAGCTAACTTCAACCTGTTGTTTATTTTTTACACTGCTGATCTGCGTGTTTAACAAGCGCGCATTCAAACGAATATCCAGCCCCTGTTTTTTATACAACCGTTTAGCATCACGAGCGACCTGCTGATCCGCTACCGGCAAAAATACATCTTGCGCTTCCAACACCGTTACCTGTGAACCCAACCGGCGCCAGACACTGCCAAGCTCCAGGCCGATAACGCCTGCACCTATCACTCCGATTTTTTCCGGTACGCTATCAAAAGCCAACGCACCGGTTGAATCTACAATTAAATTTTCTGTAAGAGGGGCAATCGCTAACTCCACTGAACTGGATCCACTAGCAATAATTATATTCTCAGCGCTGACAATGATTTTGTGCTTATTATTTAGCACTTCGACTTTTTTATCCGCAAGCAACCGACCACGACCAGTGATAGAAGTCACTTTATTGGCTTTAAATAATGCGCCAATGCCGGCAGTTAACTCAGCCACCACTTTCTCTTTGCGCTGCATCATCGCAGCCAGATCCAGCTCGACCGATGACACTTTAATACCATGTTGCTCTAGCCCCTGTTGTGCCAGCTCATAATATTGCGACGATTGCAGCAAAGCCTTAGACGGGATACAACCAACATTTAAACAGGTGCCACCTAATGATTTTTTACCCTGCGGGTTTATCCAGTTGTCGATGCAGGCAGTTTTCAAACCCAGCTGCGCACAACGTATAGCACAAACATAACCCGCAGGCCCGGCACCGATAATAATGACATCATAGTGATCGGCCATTACTAAACTCCTACAATAATACGTGCCGGATCTTCCAGCACATCTTTAATGGTCACTAAATACTGCACCGCCTCCGCACCATCAATTATGCGATGATCATACGACAAAGCTAAATACATAACAGGCTGCACTACCACTTCGCCATTTTCTACCATTGGGCGTTGTTGAATTTTATGCATACCTAAAATAGCGCTTTGCGGCGGATTGATAATTGGCGTCGATAACATCGAGCCAAACACTCCGCCATTGGTTAACGAGAAAGTGCCTCCCGTCATATCACTAATTTCCAGTTTATTATTGCGAGCTTTATCTACCAGATTAGCAATACCAATTTCAATTTCCGCCAGACTCATCTGATCTGCATTTCGCAATACCGGCACCACTAAACCACGGGGTGAGGCCACCGCAACGCCAATATCAAAAAAGCCATGATATACAATATCGTCACCATCTATAGACGCATTGACCGCAGGAAAACGCTTTAAAGCTTCAATAGTAGCCTTTACAAAAAATGACATAAAACCCAGCTTCACATCGTATTTTTTCATAAATAGATCTTTGTACTTTGTACGTAAATCCATTACCGGTTGCATATTCACTTCATTAAAGGTGGTGAGTATGGCGGCATTTTTCTGTGCTTCAAGTAAACGCTCGGCAATGCGCGCACGTAAGCGTGTCATCGGTACGCGTTTTTCAATACGATATCCCGTTGACTGATTATTTATTTCAGCCGCGGCATGTGCTGGCGTTTCAACTGGTGTTGTCGGCTGACTTAAACTTCTTTGAATGGACACCTCTGGCTTTAGCGATGACTGAGCATTAGATGCCTGCTGTATAAACGCCTGCACATCCTCTTTAAGCACGCGTCCGTCTTTACCGCTACCAACGATATCACCGGTATTTAATTGATTATCTTCAATCATTTTTTTTGCCGAAGGTGTGATAATTTTTTCTGGCAGTGCTTGCGCCACACTCTCATCCTCATTGCCTGCAGTTGCTGCATTGATGATAGCCAGCAACTGCCCCGACTCCACCACATCTCCTTCAGCCTGCAATATTTGTGCAATCACACCATCAATCGGCGACGGCACTTCCAGAACCACTTTATCCGTTTCCAGGTCGACTAATGACTCATCACGTTTAACGAACTCACCAACCTGTTTGCGCCAGCTTACAACCGTGGCATCAGCGATAGATTCTGGGAGTTCGGGTACTTTTACGTCTGCTGACATTTTTTCTTTCCTGTTTTATTCAATCTTAATTATTATTGTTTAATAATTACTTTTATCATGCTCTAATTTTTTTGTTTATCATCCGTCAATCCCAGCGCTTCATTCACTAATTTTTTCTGCTGCTGTGCATGAACTTTTGCCGAACCCACCGCCGGCGCAGCTGATGGTTCACGCCCCACATACTCCACCATACATGGATGATCTAATTTTGCGGCAAAGCGCGGTTCAAAATAATCCCATGCACCCTGGTTTTTAGGCTCTTCCTGACACCAGATTAACTGCTCGGCGTTTTTATACTGATCCAGTGCAATATTTAAAGACTCTGCAGGAAATGGATACAGCTCTTCAATGCGAATAATCACAACATTATTTAATTCTGCTGCACGCCGCTGAATTAACAACTCATAAAAAACTTTGCCGCTACACATAATAACGCGTTTCACTTTTTCATTTACCACATCATCAATTTCACCTATAACACGTTGAAACTGACCGCTACAAATATCATCAAGCGTATTTACCGCTAACTTATGTCGCAATAAACTTTTAGGCGTCATTACGATTAATGGTTTGCGTTTTTTTCTGATAATTTGTCGACGCAATAAATGAAATATTTGTGCGGGTGTACTCGGCACACAAACCTGAATATTATTTTGCGCACACAACTGTAAATACCGTTCCAGCCTGGCCGATGAATGCTCAGCACCCTGCCCCTCATATCCGTGTGGCAATAACATCGTTAACCCACACAGACGATTCCACTTCTGTTCGCCGGCAACAATAAACTGATCGATCACCACCTGTGCGCCATTAGCAAAATCGCCAAATTGCGCTTCCCATATTACCAGCGTTTCCGGCTCAGCTGTGGCATAACCATATTCAAATGCCAGCACGGCCGCTTCTGAAAGTAATGAGTCAATCACTAAAAAATTGGCCTGCTCTTCGGCCATGTTTCTTAATGGCACATAGGTGCTGCCATCAAGTTGATTATGCCAGACCGAATGACGATGAAAAAACGTACCGCGACCGGAATCCTGGCCGGATAATCTAACCGCATAGCCTTCAGTTACCAGACTCGCATACGCCAGAGTTTCAGCAAAACCCCAGTCAATATCCAGCGCACCCATCGCCATTTTATGACGATCCTGCATGATTTTTTCAACTCGCGGCTGCAACTCAAAACCCGGCGGACGCTTTTCTAATTGCTCACACAACAAACGCAATCTTTCCATATTTATTGCTGTTTCTGCTTCGTCTTGCTGATCAATATTTTCATAAGCATGCCAATCAATATGAAATGCATAAGATAAATTATGGCTGTTTAATATACCCGGTACCACGCAGTTCCCTGCGTCCAGTTCATCCCGATAATGACGCATCAACGTATTAATTTTTTCTTCTGAAATAATATTTTCCTGCACACATTTTTCAGCATACAAGGTACGCGTGCTTGCCAGTGCTGCTATTTTTTTATACATCAGCGGCTGAGTTGCCGCTGGTTCATCAGCTTCATTGTGACCATGGCGGCGGTAACAAATTAGATCAATCACCACATCTTTTTTAAATGCCATACGGTAATCCAGCGCAATTTGCGTCACTAACATTACCGCTTCCGGATCATCCGAGTTCACATGAAAGATTGGTGCATCCACCATCTTGGCGACATCAGTGCAATAATGAGTTGACCGACTATCCTGAATATTACTGGTGGTAAAACCAATTTGATTATTCACTACAATATGCAGGCTACCTTTTGTGGAATAGCCTCTTGACTGTGACATTTGTAGCGTTTCCATCACCACACCCTGGCCCGCAATCGCCGCATCACCATGAATCTGTATCGGCAACACTTCAACACCTTCGGTATCTTTTCTGTGCTCCTGACGCGCACGCACTGCACCCTCAACAACCGGTGCAACAATTTCAAGATGTGACGGGTTAAATGCCAGCGCAAGGTGAATATCACCTTTATCTGTTTGCAGGTCAGATGAAAAACCCATGTGATACTTTACATCACCCATGTGTCCGCTACTGGCTTTAGTACCTTCAAACTCACTAAACAGTTCTGTTGGCGTTTTGCCCATGACATTCACCAGCATATTCAATCGTCCGCGATGTGCCATGCCAATCACGACTTCTTTCATACCGTGGCTGGCGGAACGTTGAATAGCCTCATGAATTAATGGAATAAGTGTTTCACCACCTTCCAGTGAAAAGCGTTTTTGCCCGACATACTTTGTGTGTAAATACTTTTCCAGGCCTTCTGCCGCAATCAGCCTTTTCAATAAATTTTTCTTTTCCGTTGCCGTTAAATCAGCCTGCCCTCTAACGGTCTCTATGCGCTGCTGTATCCAGCGCTTTTCTCCGGTTTCAGTAATGTGCATATACTCGACACCTATTGAGCGGCAATAGGCATCATTAATAATATTGTATATTTCCTGCAACGTCGTTTCGTCAGGGCCGCACAGCGAGCCGGTAGCAAACACCGTTTGTAAATCAGCATCACTCAGCTGGTGGCTTTCAAGTGACAGGTCATCAACAGATGGAGTATGAGTCCGCCCCAGCGGATCGACATCCGCTTTTTGATGCCCGCGAAAACGATATGCATTAATCAGCTGCAGAACTTTAACCTGCTTTCGTTCATGCTCAAGCGCAGAAGTCGAAACAGATTGAGATGGCGGCAATTGAGTGCCGCCGCTCTTTTCAGTAATTCGCCGGAATTGCTGTTTTACTTCGGAGTGAATGGTATCTTTCAACACACCATTAATTCTGGGTAAGGTACCAAAGTACTCTCGCCACTGACTATCGACATCATTTGGGTTTTGCAAATAGCTTTCATACAAACCTTCCACCCATGCCGCGCTTCCCGCATCCAGCATTGCGCTTTCCCACTGATCCTGCATTGACGCTCTGGTTTTATCGTTCATAACCCCTGCACTTTTATCATTGGTGACTGGTTTGCTAGCGCTTTTCGCTATTGTTTATACTATTAATTATATAGCTCATTGTAGTAACATTTGTTCTGACTACCCGCTATCACTATCAGTTATATAAATATTTTCTCGACCATTAAATACATTTTTCAATGGCAGATATAGTGGCGCGGGCAAGCGACTAATAGTAAACCAGCTCCATTTAAACAATGAACTATTGAATTGCCGCGAATCAACGATCTGATAACTATCCGCAATTACATACAGGCTAACCGTATGTAAGGATTCAGAAAACAGATTATTACTATAAGGCCCGGCACGTAGTCCGCCAATAATAATACCGGCTTTTTGTTTGCATATTCGTTTAGCCGATTGCTCTATTGTTTCACCTTCCAACAAATAGCCACCGGGGCATTGCCAGCCCTCAAACGTACTCTCAATGTTGTTATCAGAAAATCGTCGGCCTAGTAATATTTTATTATTCTGTATTAACAATGTTGCCACCGCCGCGCTAACACGCTCATTAGCTGACACAGTTTCGACCGGCTTTTTTTGCACGATATAGCGCCTCATCGGATGCTGAAATTAATTCTGTTAAACGGCTATCACAGTGTTTATTTGACTCACCAATAAAAAGATAGCCTGATTGATATTATAGTGACAGGTAAGCGCTCACCCACTATTAATTCCACCTGATAGCTGACAACCGGCTAACGCTTTATTTTATCTATTTTTATCATTTCATTTATTAACCAGCTGATCCCAGTTAAGTGCCAGATAAAAAATACCGGCGACGCTGATAGCATCTGTTATTTCACCGTTTTTTGCCATTTCAACCACATCATTAAAGGGCAGCTTTTTTACCTGTATATCTTTTTCCGTATCTTCAAGCGCCTGAACCCCATCACTTAAATCAGTAGCCAAAAAAACATAGCCCTGCTCGTCGGTGATAGAATTTGATGGATGAAGATGTAATAGTTTCGTTATTTTTCCTGCGATTAAGCCGGTTTCCTCTTCGAGTTCACGCTTTGCAGTTTTGACGTTATCCTCTTTAATGGGCGAGCCACCCATGGGGATTTCCCACGACCATTCGTTTAATGTATAGCGATGCTGACCAACAATCCAGGTATTGCCTTCATCATCCACTGGAATAATGCCCACCGCCTGATTTTTAAAACTCACCTTGCCATAAATACCATTACCTCCCCCCGGATTAATAACCTGATGCTCTTCAACTTTTATCCACGCATTATTATAAACCGGTTGTGTACTAAGGGTTTTCCAGGGACTGTCCCCTGTAGAATTATGGGTAGAATTATGTTCAAACTCATCCTTGTTATGGGGCATAATTATTCCTGATCGTCCTGCGTTTCAAGGCCGACTTTATGGGTTTCATTAATACGAATTAACAGCTGGCGAAACGGCACCACACTTTCATCTAAATCACGGATAACAGACACATACGAAAGGTCACCGGTATTCCAGCAATAATCCCCGGACTCCATCAGTTGAAAAATATCTTTCAGGCTGCGCTCTATATCTTCAATGTAAGGCCGGGCGGCTCCCATGCCTTCTTCATCATATTCAATAGAGGCACGCATATCTTCCACCTCATAAAGTGCATCTTTTATCCACGCCACATACTCTTCTACGGTTCTTGCTCGACGCATGAATTTCCTCTTTTAAATTTAGTTTTATTTATCCGCACTGCCACTGCAACTATAGCAAACTACGCACTGCTGATACGGCAATTATTACGATTTCTTCTGTCGCTTCGGGCGGGTTTTATAATTGGTCACACTGGGCATAATTAAATTATACGGCACCGCTTCAATATTCCCATAGCGCTCAATGGATTTCAGCATTAACGCCGCAATATCCGGCAGGGATTGATTTACATCATCGGCGTGCGAATTTTTCAACAAAATTTGCTGCATACCCTGCATACCGCCATTTTGTACCTTAATTTCTTTATTATGCGGCAACGGCCCGTCGATACTAATCTTAAAGACAAAGCGGGTTTGCTGGCGCAGATGATCGAGAAACGCCTTGCAGTTTATCTGCATCACCGTATCGGTACAGCCCACGCAATGACGGTCGGCAAGGTGAAACTTATGTTGATAAGAGCACTGCGACTTTAGCGACAGAATACCTTTTTCAAATACGCAGGGCGCCGTGTTAATACGGTTATAAACCTCACGGTAGCTATCTTCATCCATATTTCGCTACTTTTCATGCTCCATGGTAATAGGCTTATCGCGCTTCTCCATCAGCATTTCTTCGGCAGCCAGCTGGTTGTCAGCAAACATCACCTTCACTTCAGAGACATCCATCTCTTCCTGGTTGGAACGCAAATCGCGAGCGTAGCTTTTAGCTTCTTTAAACTTGTCGAAGGTTTTCACTAGATCAAGCTGCTTTAACATCACAAGCTCGGCGGATTGGACTTTATATACATAATAAGGCATAGGAACTCACAATAACGTAGTAAACTGGTCAAGTATTATAGCAAATACTAATAATAGGGTAAATTATCTTCCCATACAGGTTATAATTTATTCAACGCAACTTTGCCCGCTAATATCACGCCTACTGGTCAGGCCGACAGGATTTTTATGGAAACCGATTTAAAGAAAGAACTCGATGTACTAATTACCCTACGTAAAGTCATTTCCAGTGTGATCCGCGATATCACTCCGGACCCGGGCATGAAGCACCCTTTAAGTGAAAACACCATGGAAGATGTACGCAAGGGTTTTTTACTGATCGCTGCCCGCGAGAAAGAAATATCTGAAGCTCTGGGCAAGCCGAGTTTACACCGGCCAATATATAAAGGCGACAAGCCTAAAACCAATGTGGTCAAGATGCATGGGTTGAAATCGACTAAAGATAAAGACTAAATAACAACGAATGATTCAAAGAGCCGGGGAAATATCCCTGACCTCTCTTTTGCCAGGAGGGCGTTTACATGCTCCCCTCTTTAAAAAGGCAAACCAGGCGGGATTTAATCCTCTCTCACCCGCCCGCCTCACACAATCAATTCACCGGCAACTTGGCGCGCAGCGCATCACGGTCAAACCACCACTGGCCATTAGCAATCGCGTCAATCACCGAGCCCATCATCGGCAGGAATTTTTCCGGATCTTTCAAATTCATTTTTTCCATCCAGAAATCCAGCTTGTCCTGACTGTTTACATCCGAGTGGCGCTGGGCGACTTTGGTGATCATGTTCTTGGTTAAGAACGACAGACTATCGTGCTTCTCATCCGAGGCACGAATATCGACAATATACTGGGCAGTCGCTGCAGCAACCGCCGCACCATCCGAATCATTCGGCGTTTCATCAACAATGTAACTCATCATACCGATGGTGTATTCCGGGTCCACCGGATATGTCACTGATAACCACACCCCGTGCACCAGCGCCTGAATTGACGCAGGTTGCTCGCATTGATACATAATATCGCAAGCTTCGATGGCACTGGCCCAATCTTCTTTTTCAATAAACGCCTCAAAGGCAGCTTTCGATTCGTTCCAGGCATTCTCATTTTGCTCTAAGCCCAACTGCGCGTTGGCAATATCCATTTTAACTTTTGCTACGTCAATCGGGTCTGCATCGCGGGCCAACTGGGTTAATTCAAACTGGTGATTACGCAGCTGCTCTTCTAAATAAGCGCGCGCCTCTTCATCGGTGGATGATTCTAAAATGCCTGTTTCGGGTCTTATGCCTGAGTCTTTCATAATACTTTCTCTAAATTGTGTAACTGATTATCTGCTTCAATATGGAGGTGATTTAGGTTTTTTCCAACCCTGCTTAACCCGGCTGCTGGTTCGCTGGTGCCATTACGCTGGCAATATCCTGCAAACGTTGCCGGGCTTGCTGTACCCGCGGGTGCGCATCATCCAGCCCTTTCAATAGCTCAACACCCTGCTGATACACCAGTTGCTGTTGTTCCGGATCGAACAATTGCACTGCCAGAATCACCGTTTCGGCGGCCTCACTCAACAGACTGGGCACCATCAGCGCCTCATTAATCACACTGTCCGGGGCCAGTAAATCGGCAATAAAAGCGTGCTGTAATAAAGCAAAATGCGCCTGTCGTGCCTGCTCTTCCATTTCCAGTTTGGAGATGCCCATGGCATCATTGCCGACTGCTTTCCACATGCTTTGCATCATCATGCCTAGCAGGCGTTTTATCATTTCGCGAATTTCGTTTTGATCACCCGCTAACCCGGCGCTGGCTTCGTAGGTTTTATCCAGCGCTTCTTTGAGTTTTAGCACCAACTCCGCATCTGCGCTGGGTTCCAGCTCGGTTACCCGTACCACCAAATCACGAAAATCATTAATAAAGGCTTCCACATCTGCCGAATCTTCACGGCGAGCATCCTGAATATCAAAGGGCTCAATGGTAATGTCACCGAATAAAGGATTTTCAAACTGCCGCTTTAACAAGCGCTCACGGCATCCCGGCAGCTTTGAAAACAACATTTCTACACTCATGCAATCGACTCCAACGCACTATCTATCACATCACTTATCACCGACTCTTCAATCGGGAAAGCAATGGTGGAAAAAATATCGAATATCGCCAGCACCCGCTGCAGTTGCGGCAACTGGTCTTTTTCATAAAACACAATCACCCGGCAATCAGGAATACGCTGCACCGTCGCCATAAGGGTTTCCAGACTGCTGGTGCGGTCACGAAAATCCGACTGAAAATTAAACTCCGCGACTACCACAGACGGCTTCAACTTTTTCAGTAGTTTAGTCGCCTTACGCATGCTGTCCACCTGCTCTACCGCAAAACCTTTTTGCTGGTACAACGCCGTAAAATTTGGATAGCCGCCGATTTCGACAATGGACAATAGCTGAGAAGATGGCACAGTTTGGATTCTGACTTATATTCAAAGCACGGGATTATACCATAGTATATTAGTCAGGTATTATTTAGGTTTTTCAGCTGGATTATAAGTCAACGGAATCTGAGTCAAACTTGATACGTAAGAACGATGCAGGCTGATCGCTTAGCCGAATCAAATTTGACTCTGCCCCCTGCTAATACTCCTGTCGATAGCGATCAGCATAATACAAATTTCCACATCCCTTTTTTAAGACCGACTACAATTTATTGATTCGCCACTAAATAACTCAAAATATACACCCCCTGTGCGGTCGCATGAAAACTGCTTTTTTCCTGCCCCAGTGATATCACTTTCGAGCTAAAACCAATGGAACGCCCCGTTCCACTGCCCAGCAATCGATCAAAATCCCCCCAACCACCATCGGCTAATTGATGATCTAATACCTGCTGAATCCACACTGGTTTTATGCTGGCTTCAGCCCCGGTAATTAACAGCATTAACACGCGCTGCAAATAAACATCCACCACGCGAATATCCCAGGTTAACTGACCAACAATATCCCGCTGCAATGACTGACTCACTTCATCGATATCGGGCAGCAAATTGCATTGTTTGATGAATAAAAAATTAATACCCATTAACTGGTGGGTTATACAGGCAGGGCGATAAAAATACGCAGACTGGTGACAGAAGTCTGCCTGATTCTGTTTCTCAACAATAAAAGAATCATCGGCTATATCAGCAGCGCAATTTAACGCATAAACAAAATGCTGATTGTAGTAAGGCAGCCCCTGCACCGAATAGCCGCCTAAGTTTCTGTGCGCCACGCCATCAAACAGCGGCCCCCATACGCTTTGTTTTATGCGCGGATAGCGCAGGTAATACTGGTTTAACAAATCCACAATGCGCGGGTCAGCCGATAGCTTTTGCACTTCAAATAACATCCACCACAACATTGCATTGGGCTGGGCTAAAATTTGAGTTTCATTGTTTTTAAGCCACTGAATCGACTGCTCTAACTGCTGTTGTATTTGAGCCGTTTGCGGATAGACTACATCTCGATTATTTTGGTAAACCCCATAAAAATATGCGGCGAGTAACGCAATTACCGGAAGCCCGGTCAGTATAATAATTTTTTTAAGCATTTATTTTTCTATTTTTATTTGATTGAAAGACATTTATTCGGTTTTCTGTTTTAACCCCAGCAAAAACACATCAAACAATTGCAGCACCATGCCGCGTAATAAGGTTTGTTGATTTGCCCAGGTTTTATTTTGTGTTGTTTCTTGCCCGGTAGACTTCCTTACAGACCTGCCGGCAGACATAATTTGTATTTGTGGCCGCAGCTTACCCGAAGACACCATCATCGCCACACCCTGCACCATCGACATCGCACTGAGCGCCAAAGTGGCGGGATCGCCATTAATAAACACATCCAGCTTCTGGCCGTTTTTAATAATACCGACCAGGCTCTGCATCGCCTCATCCGCCGCCTGCTTTAAATCACAGCCACTATTTTGTGGCTGCACCTGAAATTGCAGATGACCACCAAACATCAGTTGAAACAAGTTAGGCTGCTCAGCAGCCATGCTAATAATGTGCATCGCACTTTCGAATAACTGCGATTCAGGGTCATTGGCGAATTCCAGCTCAAGGCGGGTGTTACGGGCTTTAAGTTTGCGAAAACCCGATTCGGCGATAGCCTCTAACAGTTTCTGCTTATTCCGAAAATGCCGGTAAGGCGCATTATGCCCGACACCTATATTACGTGCTATTTCACGCAGACTTACACCCGCAACACCTTTATCATTGAGCATCGTTAAGCCCACATTTACCAATGAATTGCGTAAATCTCCGTGATGATAACTAAGCTGCTCCAAGTTTCGCATCCAAATAGCCGTTGACAAGGCTATAGTCTATCATTAAATTAGACAATGTGGACAGTGCCCACATGCATCAAGAACAACAGCCGATAAAGCTTAAGTAAAAACAAACCGGAGCCAGCCATGGTGACAAATGATTTAATTAACCGAATCTGCAATGCCCACGGTGGCATTGAGCGCTGGCAAATGGTCGAGTCTATTCAAATGCAAATGGATATTTTCGGCCCGATTTTACTTACCAAATTTAAATCCCCCTGGCTTCCCAATATCAATGCCAATATTTTTACTGACAAACCCTATGTGAGCATTCACGATTTTCCCGAAAAAGGCCACACGGGTATATTCGATGGTTTTGACGTTTATATATTTAATGCCAACGATAAAGTCTACTGTGAACGCAACTACCGTAATTGCGATGAACTAAAAACCAAGCCCCGCCTGCACTGGGACCACCTCGACTTAATTTACTTTCTGGGCTATGCCCTGTGGAACTACAACTGCAGCCCTTATATTTTTCAGAGCAAAGGTTTTGAATGCCACCAGGGTGAAGATTTTTTAGACAATGACGGCAATATTCTCAGCACATTGAATGTTCGTTACCCTGGCAATATACCGACTCACTGCAACCAGCAGGTTTTTTACTTCGATCAGAAAGGCCTGCTTAAACGCCAGGACTATACCGCCGATGTCATTAGCCCATTAGCCATTGGCAGCCATCTTTGTGAAGACCACAAAATATTTGATGGGCTTGTTTTTCCAACGCATCGCAGAGTCTTTCCGCGATTATGGAATGGCCAGCCATTTAAAGCCATTAAGGTTATGGATGGACGTGTAAAAAATATTTTAATAAACTGGCGGCAAGCAGAAACGGCATAATGTTTGTTGCCAACTGAAACACCCGGCCACCTACAGTACCCATACTAAAACTACCTTCTTTACTGCAGGCTCCGAAGCATTAAAGTTCAGTTAAATTTTCTTTTTAACCAAACTTCATTGTTCCCGCAAATGCAATCACATCTGATAAAACACTGTGTTATGCTTGAGCCATAATACGCTGACAACCTAAAAACAGACATCTGTAAAATGAAACAATTACTGCCGTTAACACTTCGTAGAATCTTCTTCGCCTATATCGTCATCCAGCTTAGCGCCTGCTCAATGGCAGAACTGACGGTTAAAGCCTCAATGCCGATGATTGAAGGCGGCATGCTGGCTCTCAATCGTGAAGCCGATTTACAGCTTGCCGCTGCCGCCATGCCGCCTAATATCGAGCTTATGGAAGGCATGATTATTAATTCACCCGACAACGAAAAACTTCGCAATTATGCAGCTCAGGCCTATTACGGATATGCCTATGGCTTTGTTGAAGATAATGATGCACAGCGTGCAGCACGTTTTTATCGCCGCGGACTAAACCATGCAATTAATAACTTACAACAAAACGGATTAAGCAGAAATATTTTGTTCGGTGAGCTCGACACACTACAGAACAAATTAAACAATATTGATGAAGATGAAATTGCTGCACTTTTCTGGGCTGCATCAAACTGGGCAAAATGGATAGACCACAACCGCGACAAAGCAGAAGCCATTGCAGATTTACCCCGCGCCGTCATGTTAATGCAACGGGTACTGGAGCTTGACGAAAGTTTTTACATGGCCGGACCTCATATCTTTTTCGGGGTTTACTATGGCAGCCGGTCACCCATGTTAGGCGGCAAACTTGAATTATCTGAAAAGCATTTCGAAAAAGCCCGTGCATTGAATAATAATCGACTTTTAATTATTGACTTATTACAGGCACAATTTCTTGACCGACAGAGGCTTGATCAACAAAGCTTTAACCTGCATTTAAACAAAGTCATTAATACACAGGCCGATATAAATATCGACTTCGCATTAATCAATAATATTGCAAAACAAAAAGCACAACTGCTACTTGAAAAGGAATCGGAATGGTTTTAAAAATAGCGACGACACTGCTTAAATCAACCTTACTCTTTCTATTAATTTTCAGTTCTGCACATGCCGAAAAAAACTACACCTTGAAATTCGCCTCTCTCATTCCGGCTGATACAGCATGGATGAAAATCGTTCAAAACTGGTCTAAAGAATTACAGACGAAAAGTAACGGCCGGCTGAAACTAAAAATTTACCCGGGTGGAGTGATGGGTGATGAGCCCGATGTTTTGAGAAAAATTCGCAGTCGACAATTACAGGGGGCTTTCTTCACCGGTTATGGCATAGGCCGCATTTATTCACCGGCTCGAGTTCTGGAAATGCCATTTTTATTTCGCAACACAGATGAATCTGATTACGTGCGTAAGCAAATCATGCCGGATATTGAAAATGGTTTTAGAGAAAAAGGCTTCGAATTAATCGGCTGGCCAGAAATAGGCTTTCTACACTTTTTTTCCAAACTGCCGATCAACTCACTGGAACAGCTAAAGCAACGTCACATCTGGCTATGGCAAGGCGACCCAATGGGTCAAGCTTTTTCCAAAGCAGCGGGAGTATCCCCTGTGCCATTATCTATTATGGATGTTTACACTCAACTCTCAGCCAGTCATGGCAGCATCGACACCGTTTATAATTCCCCTTTCGGTGCACTGGCTATGCAGTGGCACACAAAATTAAAATATGCATCCAACATTCCGATCACCAACGGCATCGGCGGACTCATAGTCAGTCAGCGTTTCTTTAAAAGCTTACCCACCGATTTACAAACACTACTTCAAACCACCGGCAAAGCGGTCGGGGCCGAGATCAATCTGGTGTCTCGTCGAGACAACAAAAAAAGTATACAGCTACTGAAAAAAAGTGGTATAAAATTTATGTGGGACTGGAGTGACGATGAGAAGTCACAGATGCTGATTATTCGAGACCAGGCTGCTAAAGACCTGGCAGAGTCCGGCTATATTCCGGAAGAAAACTTTACTCAGGCTAAAAAACTTTTAGAAAATTATCGAAAACAACATTAAATAATTCCATCAGAACCCCTACACCATGTCAGTTCAGGAAAATTTAATTCTAACCATGAAAAATAAACTTATCCAAATGGAGAAGTTTATTGCAGCGACCAGCTTACTACTGTTACTCATATTATCGCTTTCACAGGTTATTCTACGCAATGTCTTTGAGCTAGGGTTTTCTGATATTGATGTTATATCCCGGCATCTGGTTTTATTTATTACTTTTATGGGTGCAGCACTGGCCTGCGAGAACAGTCAGCATATCAAAATGGACTTTATCAACAGCCTGCTTGACCCCGCGCTTAAACAGAAACTTAAGCAACCGCTTAGTATAGTTAGCGGCGTCATTTGTAGCATCTCGCTCTGGTATGCATTGCAATTCTGGCTAGACGAGTATCGCTACGCACCCGCCAATGAGCAACTGGCATTATATCTTGCTCTGGTTGTCCCTCTGGGTTTCTTCACCCTTAGCCTGCATTTTTTCTTAAGTTCATTTACTTTAAAACTACCTAAAAGTAACTAATGTCTATTTTGTTAATAGCATTATTTTTACTCGCCATCGTTGGCCTACCCCTGTTTATTGTATTAGCTGCCGGAGGCATTTATGCCAGCATCGAATCCGAGCTGAACCCGGTTATTTTAATTATTGAATTATACCGACTGGCCAACCAGCCAAATTTAATCACCATTCCATTATTCACATTTGCCGGCATGGTAATGGCCGCAGGTGGCAGTGCAAATCGTTTGCTCACTTTATTTAATGCACTGCTCGGCTGGATGCCCGGTGGACTTTCTATCGCAGCCATTGTTTCCTGCTCATTTTTCACCGCTTTCACCGGCGCATCCGGGGTTACTATTATCGCCCTGGGTGGACTGCTCTACCCGTTATTTATCAAAGCTAACTATTCAGAAAATTTTTCTTTAGGCCTACTAACATCCTCCGGTTCTTTGGGTTTATTATTTCCACCCAGTCTGGCGATTCTTTTGTATGGCATTGTCTCCGGCACCAATATTGACGATCTATTTTTAGCCGGTATCGTACCGGGAATTATTTTATTAATTATGTTGTCACTGTATAGCTACAAATCATCTCTCGCATGGCATCATCCTCAGCAACAATTTTCAGCCCACCAACTGGTTAGCGCCGTCAATGCCAGCAAGTGGGATATTTTCTTACCGGTATTTATTATTACCGGCATCTTCGGTGGTTTTGTTACCGTAACCGAAGCCGCTGCCGTTACCGCCGCCTATGCTTTATTTATAGAAACCCGCATTTACAAACAGATAAAACTCGCTAAAGACCTGCCGAAAATACTTACCGACACATCCATTTTAGTTGGTAGCATTCTAGTGATACTAGGAATGGCAATGGGGCTGACAAACCTGTTAATAGATACCCAGCTACCGACAAAATTACTGACACTCATTGAGAGCCATATCGATAGTCAATTGCAGTTTTTGCTGTTGCTGAATATCTTCTTATTGCTCATAGGTGCAATGATGGATATTTTTTCAGCCATCGTGGTGGTGGTTCCGCTAATCATGCCTCTTGCTCTGCGTTATAATATTGATCCCGTACACCTCGGCATTCTGTTTCTGGCCAATCTGGAAATCGGCTATATGACACCGCCGGTGGGAATTAATTTATTTATCGCCTCTCAACGCTTTGGCAAAAACATTCTCACCCTGTTCCGCGCAACCCTGCCCTTTTTAGTCATCATGCTTATCTGGCTGCTTATGATATCCTATATACCTGCATTAACTTTATGGTGGAAATAGCATGGCCGGAAAGCTCACTGAACCCAAAGTCATTACCGACTTTAATAATTTGCCGGTGGCGATGCTACCGGTTGGATTTTATTTTGACGATACGCGCTGGGATGCTATCTGGGCTGAATTTGATCGTAAAGGCTCATCGCTGACACTGGATGATTTACGCCGAATGTTTCCGGATGATGAATCTTTACACGCACTAACGGTCACAAGGACAGGATCTCAACTGGGCGAAGACTTTAAGTCGCTTAAAAAATAAAAGAACATGAAAATGAATACACACAAATACAGACTAAATAGACATCGCTTCTACCGTCCTGCAGCCACTCTGAAATACAGGTTAGCATCATGAGCTGGTGGGGAAAAATTGTTGGCGGCGGCTTTGGCTTTATGCTGGGCGGGCCACTGGGTGCCCTGATGGGTATGGCGGTGGGTCACCAGCTTGATAAAGGACTGAATATCGCCGGCCTCGAGCCCGGCAATACCGAACGCGTACAACTGGCTTTTTTCACTACGGTTTTTTCCGTGATGGGGTATCTGGCTAAAGCTGATGGCACGGTATCACGCAGTGAAATTCAGATGGCCGAGAACATTATGGGGCAGATGAATTTAGATGCTAATCAGCGCAAGGCGGCTATTGATTTATTTAACCAGGGCAAACAAAATGACTTTCCCCTCGACGAGGTGCTTGAGCAGTTTAAAAAGGAAAGTCACCGACGCACCAATCTGCTGCAGATGTTTCTGGAAATATTAATTGCAACCGCTTATGCCGACAACAAGCTTGACCGGGCTGAACATGCAGCGCTGCAACACATTGCTCAGCAAATTGGCTTTTCAGCCGCACAGCTCGATCAGATAATTAATAGGGTAAGCGCACAGCAACAATACTCACAACACTCAGTAAACACATCGGCACAGCCCAGCTTAAGTCAGGCCTATGCCGTACTGGGAGTGGATAGCGAAGTCTCTGACAGCACTCTGAAGAAAAGCTACCGACGTTTAATGAGCCAACATCATCCTGATAAACTGGTTGCCAAAGGCATGCCAGAGGAAATGATTAAACTGGCGAATCAGAAAACTGCGGAGATTAAAGCCGCCTATGATCAGATAAAAAACAGCAGATAAGAAATAGTTGCAAATAAACATCACCACTGATGTCATTTGTTTGCTAAAATTTATTTTCATTTTAAATATAACCCGGTGATTACAGTGGAAATACAAGGCCCGTTTACAATAGCCATTAATGACAATAGTGAAACTGGTTTGCGAGAATTGCATCTCGGATTCAAGCCCGCTTTTCAACAGCAGGACTTACCCGCTCGATTAATAACGGTTAAAGAATACCTGAGCGATTTACAGAAAAGCATAGATGCAGAAAGTGATGCCAATAATCAGCAGGGCATGATTACCATTATGCAAGTATCTGAGGAAATATTGCCGCACCTTGAGTCGGATGAGATTCCGTTAGATGAAACAATAGTCATTGAAATCGGCCCGATTCAAACTTCGCCATTTGATGATTTACTGGCGGGCGCTACATTAAAATAAATTGATTTCGGTAAAATAAAACCGGCATCGTCATTGCCGAATTTTTTTACCGCAGTTCACTGACTGCACTAAAACTTTTCGCATTGATGCGCACTAACTCAATGTAAGCATAGATGAGTAAAAGCGGTCATTGAAAAACAAACTCTAGCCCTAACAACCTTTCATGGCATATTATCTTCAATAAATTTTTGATAATTTTCCGCACTGATAATTTGCGTACCATCACAGTTAAACTGCATGCGGACTAAATCCTGCACAATACAAATGGTAATATTACGTAAATAAAAATCTGGTAGATCTCGCATGACGGTTATTGATGACATAATGGTATGAATTTCATCGCGTGTCATCGGCTCCCAGGTCTGATGGCGTTTATTAAATATACTTTTCCAGTATCCCGGAACCGAATTAAATAGCTCGCTACTCTGTATCGAGCTATAAATATTACGCATCGCCTGTATTTTTTCAGCGTAAGTAATTTTAGGGAAGTGCCGATCAAGATATGCCTTATCCGCAAGTTTTTCTGAAGAATGGATTTCTTCACGTAATGGATCAAAAATAGAGTTGGTGCGTACTTCACCACTATTAAAACCGATAAAAATTCGATAGCAACTGCGATTTAACATCAGCTCATCAAGATTTTCCATCAACGGTACAATTACCTTATCCACCGGACTTTCATAACGCTTACGATCCAGTGAAGTTTCCCGCAACGACGGGTCGCCCTTGATGCCAATTTGCAGGCTACCCTCATTCAAACCGGTGGCACTGACAATGCTTTCGCGCAGTACCAGCTCTTCCAGCTCATTCTCCTGTAGCGTATTCTCTTCTTCAGACAAGATATTCCCCTCCTCATTTTAAAAATCAGGATAAAAATGATATGTATAAATTGATTCGTTAAATTGTGGCGCGAATATAACATAGCTGATATAACAAAATGATGAATTTACATCATAAATGTGATCAACAATACGGTTATAGAATGGCTTAGTTAATCTGAAAAATTAGCGAGTAGTTCAATCCAGTCGGTATAATCTGTTGCATGAGCATCTTCCAGTTCAACGCCTAGCTGATACAGATCAACAGAATCTGCAGATTCACAGCACCAGCATATATGACCACGCAGATAGAACTTTTTATCCAGCCCGTCAAATTCCATCCATAAATCTACCGGTCTATCAACCGGCAGCTCACGATCAATCTCAATTTTCAGACCATTGATAGATGCATCACAACTATGACAAAGTAGTGTCACTTTGCTGACATCAACTTTTTCACTGACCACGAGCAACTGCACAAATAATTTATCGTGCCGGGTGTAGCGGCACTGTCCGCGTCTTTTTTCTACTGTATCCATTTACTGATTTTAGGACATTTTTCAGATAGTATTGTCTTCAAGCTAACCTTCTTAAAATAAAGTATCAATGCAAGACAATCAAACCCCTCAACATTCGCAACAAAAAAAGATCGGTGCAGTTATGCTGGGGCTGATGTGGGTGGGTATATTTGCTGCACTCGGGGTGTTTTTTTCTAATATTCTCGACAAACAGAACAACCCTAATCAATCAGTTAATACACTTATTTTAAGCGGGGATATTAAGGAACTGGTACTTCAGCGAAATCGAATGGGACATTATGTGGCCGATGGCCGTATTAACTCTCAGCCGGTGACATTCATGCTAGACACCGGTGCCACCGATGTAGCAATACCCGAAGCGATTGCCCGTCGTCTTAATTTACGCCGTGGGCCTGCTGCGACCTATCAAACAGCCAATGGCGATGCACAAGTTTACCTGACCCGCCTCAATGAAATATCCCTCGGTGATATTAAACTGAGCAATATTCGTGCTACGATTAATCCGGGTTACACAAGTGATGAAATACTGCTGGGGATGAGTTTTTTAAAACACCTTGAATTTAGCCAACGCGGCAATACACTCACCCTGCGTCAATACCCCGAAGGACTTTAACAATGAATTTTTGTAATCACTGTGGTGAAGCGGTAGAGCTTACCACTCCAGAAGGAGATAACCGCCCGCGCTATGTGTGCACCGTGTGTGATTTTATTCATTATCAAAACCCGCGCATTATTGCCGGCTGCATTGCCGAACACGATAACAAAATTTTGCTGTGTAAACGCGCTATCGAGCCACGTATTGGCCAATGGACACTGCCCGCCGGCTTTATGGAAAACAACGAAACCACACTCGAAGCCGCACAGCGTGAAACCTTTGAAGAAGCCACCGCCAAAATCAATAACAGTCAGCTCTTCTGCACCATTAGTATTCCACACATATCACAGGTTTACATTATGTACCGCGGTCAACTTGCCAATGGTTTCTCTGAGCCAGGCACGGAAAGTCTGGAAACAAAACTTTTCAGCGAACATGACATTGACTGGGAGCATCTGGCCTTTCCTGTTATCAAACAAAGTTTAAATTTATATTTTACCGATAAAAAAAATGGTCAGTTTAAAATCCATAACGGTGAAATGATTCGCGATGAAGACAACATCACCACTACCACTTTTTATTAAATTTTTTAACACCAGCAGGATATTCCCATGAGAGAAGTAGAAGTTGCGATTATTGGTGCGGGCAGTGCCGGCCTGTATTGCATGAGCCAGATAAAACGTTTCACCGATAATTTTGTTTTAATCGACGGTGGCGAACTGGGTACTACCTGTGCAAGAGTCGGCTGCATGCCATCAAAAGTCATGATTCAGGTTGCCGAAGACTTTCATCGCCGCACTATCTTTGATCGCGAAGGCATAGAAGGTAAAGAACATCTCACTATTAACGAAGAAGATGCAATGGAGCACGTGCAGGATCTGCGTGACACCTTTGTCGACCAGACACTATCTAATTCCATTGACATATTACCTGAAGACAAGCTCATCGAGTCTAATGTTCATTTTATTGATGCAAACACATTAGAAACCGAAACCGGTGACATCATAAAAGCCAGACGCATTATTATTGCCACCGGTTCTCGCCCTATTATTCCTGCCGCATGGAATGAATTTGCTGATAAAATCTTAACCACTGATGAAATATTTGAGCTGGAAACCTTACCCGAATCCATTGCCGTAATCGGTCTGGGCGTTATCGGCCTTGAAATTGGCCAGTCACTCAGCCGACTGGGAGTCAATGTAACCGGTATAGATCAACAGAATATTATCAGCGGTCTGGATGATATCGAGGTCAATAAAACCGCCATCGAAGTTATTAGCAGAGAGTTCCCATTATGGCTGGGCAATGCAGCTGAAATCAGCCTGTTGAAAAATGGTAATCTACAGGTCAGTGGCGGAGATAAAACCATTGAAGTTGAAAAAATATTTGCCAGTATGGGCCGCCGCCCGAATATTGATAAGCTCAACCTTGAATCCACTGGTCTTGAACTTTCTGCCAATGGAGTACCAGTTTATAACCCCAACACCATGCAATTAGGTGACAGCTCAATTTATATTGCTGGCGACTGTAATGCGGATAAACCCATTTTACACGAAGCAGGTTTTGAAGGCCGGGTTGCAGGCTACAATATTATGCAAACCAACCCCACTGAATTTAGAATTAAAACCCCGCTGGCTATTTCTTTTTGTGAACCAAATATTGTCACAGTAGGCGCAAAACTCTCTGAACTCGATGCAGACACCACCGCCATTGGTGAAATTAAAATGGCACCGGTCGGACGCGCATTAATCATGGGCAAAAACCGCGGGCTCATACGAGTATATGCCGATATCAACAGCGGAAAATTACTCGGTGCATCGATGGCCTGCGTAAAAGGTGAAAACCTCGGACACTTACTATGCTGGTGCATTGAAATGCAAATGACAGTACACGATGTCCTGCGCATGCCTTTCTATCACCCGGTTATAGAAGAGGCATTACAGGCCGCTTTATATCATTTGAAATCGAAACTGAACATCAAAGAAACTCACTGGCCCCTCGAAATACAGCCATTGAGTTAAACTTTAGCGGATTATTAACACTTTTATTCATCCACAATTTTTGTTTATTAAACCTGTTTATTTATGTCAAAGCCCGATAATATTTTTATAGTTGATCTCGACAGCTTTCAATCGTTAGTGATTGACGCTTCCCACAACAAACCCATACTGGTTGATTTATGGGCTGAGTGGTGCTCACCCTGCCGGGTAATTGCACCGCTGCTCGAAAAACTCGCGTTTGAGTTTAACGACAGTCTGGGCATCGCTAAAGTTGAAGTCGATGAAGATGAAAACATGAAACTGGCAGGGCGTTATCAGGTGCGCGGATTCCCAACGCTCATTTTATTTATTGACGGTGAAGAACGCGGTCGTTTTAGTGGTGCTAAGCCTCTGCATTTTATGCGCGAGTTTATTCAGCAACATAGTAATTGAACATCCGTCGATTGTCGGCTGAAATTCAGCCGTTTCTTTTCTATACTCTAACGTTATCTAACACAATAAAATAACCAGACTATGACTTCCGTGCTTTTTCGACTCCTGTGCTTTCTAATTATCTTTAGCTTCACCTCTATCTCAGGTGCAGCCGATAAGTCCAAAAAAATCAAACCACCCACTGATGCTGAAAGAGCCAGCGACGCCTATAAAAACGATGATTTTGCTACTGCTTTAATGCTGTGGTTTCCACTTGCCGAAAAAGGCGATGCGGCAGCTCAGTTCAATATCGGCAAAATGTATCTTGATCAAAAAGGCCAACGTAAAGACCCAAGTGAGGCTGCTGAGTGGATAATTAAAGCAGCCAAACAGAATCACCTTCCGGCACAAACGCTGATTGGCCAAATGTATCTGAAAGGTGTCGGCGTTAAACGCAGCTTCAAATCGGCTGCTAACTGGTTCTTAAAAGCGGCTCGCCAGAAAGATAAAGAGGCTCAGTATATTTTAGGTAAACTTTATTTTTATGGTGACGGCGTATCTAAATCCTCAGGTAAAGCAGCATACTGGTATAAAAAAGCGGCGAAGCAGGGGCACACAGAAGCCCAGAACAATCTTGCACAAATGTATATAGCCGGTGACGGCATCAAGAAGAAACCCAAGCAGGCAAAAAAATGGTTTGAAAAAGCCGCATTGGCAGGCAATACGAATGCACAAATCAACCTTGCACAACTTTATCTGAACAGTGATGTCGTTAAAAAAGACAAACACAAAGCGTTTAAATGGTATTTAAAAGCCGCTAAACAGGGCAGTGCTGAAGCCCAGAATCAAACAGGAGCGATGCTTGAAAAAGGCATTGGCAGCAAAAAAAATCTAAATAAAGCGGTTAGCTGGTATCAAAAAGCAGCGGCACAGGACTTTAGCCCTGCTCAATACAATCTGGGCCGCGCATATGTACAGGGCTATAGCGTCACTAAAGACTATAAAAAAGGTGTCGCCTGGTTTCATAAAGCCGCAGAAAAAGGTTATGGAAAAGCCCAGATGGATTTAGGTGTTGCCTACTACACTGGCAGAGGAGTCCCGCCCAATTCAGCTATTGCTTACGCCTGGTTTTATGTTGCCGCCGCCAGTAACGTCAAAGATGCCCGTAAAACTAAAAATTCATTATATAAAAAACTAACTCAGGAGGATAAAAAAGTCGCTATCAACCTCGCCACTGAATATAAACGTAAATATTTTGTGAGTACAAAACGATAATTTAATATTGTCATCAGCAATCAACCGTCTAAATGATATTGAACATGAACATTTGGTGTACACCGTGTTAGTCTGTAGATGATTCACTACCATTCATCGTTTTAATGACTAATTGTGAGCATATTCACGCTTATTTTAATTAGAATAACTAAACTGTTGATAATACTTAATTTTTTGATTATTTATGAAACCGGTTTAATGCAAAAACAACGACATCAAGCATCTGCTTTACTGTCCGTTCTTCGTTCTAGCCTGTGGCTACCCTTAGCGATGCTATCGGGCGTGATGCTACCGGGCGTATTTTCTGCAAGCTACGCTTCCACCAATTTGGATTTGCTTAACTTATCAAGCAGCCAGACATCACAGCAAAGCTTACAGCTCGCCAATCAGCGCAAGCTCTATCAACAGGCTCAGCAGGCTTACAAAGACCACCATTATTATAAATTCCGCCAGCTTTCAGCCAAATTAAGAGACTATCCTCTACAACCTTACCTGCAATACAATGCATTAATGTTTAAGCCCGCCGTTTTAACAAACCGGCAGATTCACCATTTTTTACAGGCTAATGAAGACACGGTGATTGGCAACCGCTTTCGTAGCAAGCTGATTAAACATGCCGCCCGCAATAAAAACTGGCAGCGGTTGATCGATATTTATCAGCCGGGTTATGGCGTAACCGCTCAATGCAGATACCTCAATGCTCTTTTACACACTCAACAACAATCCATTGCCTACCCAAAAATAGAAAATTTATGGCTATCCGCCAGCTCACTACCTAAGGCCTGCGATGTAGTTTTCAAACAATGGCAGCATGCAGGAAAACAGTCACCACAAATCATCTGGCAGCGATTCACACTTGCAATGTCAGTTAATAACCACCGGCTGGCGCGCTTTCTGATTAAATCAATGCCCGCTAAGGATGCGCAGATTGCACGCAAATGGGTAAAAATTCATAAATCGCCACAACTGGTTACCACAGCCGAAATGCTCAATATTCAGCACCCAGATAAGATGGCGATTTTACAACATGGTTTAATGCGACTGAGCTATAAAGATATCGACCAGGCCATCGCCGCCTATTACCAGCTTAACCAGCAAATCCTGCCGACGCATTTTAGCCAACAACAACATGCTGAACTCATCCGTCACTTCGGTTTGCGCCTGGCACGCAAACATATGCCGGATGCCGGACTGTGGCTAGCTAGAATACCTGATGCCTATGCAGATAAAGCCGTTAAAGAATGGCGTATTCGCACCGCAATCCGCCAGGGTGACTGGCAACAGGTACTCAACAGCATCAGCGATTTAAGTACTCACAACCAGTCAGATTATCGCTGGCAATACTGGTGGGCCCATGCCAATGAACAAATAGGCAATGAAAATGATGCACTGGGCATATATCAATACTTGTCTCAAAAGCGCAGCTACTACGGCTTTCTCGCTGCAGACCACCTGAGCCTGCCCTATGCATTTGAAGAAAAACCAGTAGAACCTTCGCCAGACGTCATGAACAGCGTTTTTAAACAGCCCGCTGCGATACGCGCCCGGGAGTTTTATTTTATGGGAGAAACGCTATCGGCCAGACGTGAATGGCATAAACTGATTCAGCAGATTAACAACAAGCAACGCCTGGCAGCCTCCAAAATTGCACAGGCGTGGAACTGGCATGACCGGGCGATTATTACCATGGGCAAAACCCGTTACCGTGATGATATTGAATTAAGGTTTCCCATGCATTTAGACAAGAACGTTTTTAACTGGTCAAACCAGCGAAAAATAGACCCGGCCTGGACCTATGCCATTATCCGCCGGGAAAGTGCCTTTATGTCTGATGCCCGCTCCCCTGTTGGAGCCATGGGCTTAATGCAGCTAATGCCCAATACCGCAAGGTATATGGCTAGACAGTTAAAAATACGCTATCGCGGCAAAAACAGTCTATTGGGCAGTAACACCAACATTAGACTGGGGACAGGCTACCTGGAGCGCATGTTGAGCAAACTGGATAGCCAGCAGGTTCTGGCAACCGCGGCTTACAATGCCGGCCCCCATCGGGTAGAAAAATGGTTACCTGAACGACACAATATGGATGCCGTACGCTGGATAGAAACGATTCCCTACACCGAAACCCGTGAATACGTCAGCAATGTTCTAGCTTATATGGCGATTTACGAATATAGAATGAACAAACCCGTCACGCGCCTGCAAGATCGCATGCCACCCGTATTAGCTAAAAACCCGCCATTACCCGCAACCAATATCATCATTACTGATGCCAGCAATCCAGTTATTGAGCTCAAACAGTCACCCGAAGTCACAAAAGAAGCCGTAAACGGCCCAAGCTAGAGCTATTTTTCTTCATATAAAACATGAGGATACTTGCGTTATCTAACAAATTAAACTAACTTACTTACATAACGTATTATTTTTACAGCTGTAATGTCGGTTGTTTTATTACAAAATACGACCTTACGTCACAAAATACAGCTGTTTTTCTATAAATTACATAAAGTTACTTGCATTAGTTAATAACTTAGTCTAACTTTAAAGCGTAGTCCATTGAAATAACAACCCTAATTGGTGATTTGGAGACATAAAATGAATAACGACAATACATTAAATATTGGTGACCGTGTTCGCATTAAGAGCACAGGTCAGGAAGTAACGGTTGATCAGGTTAGCGCATACGGCTTTAGTGTCATAAAATTTAACTCTGGCGGCACTTACCGCTTTTTAAACCATAAGCTGGAAAAACATTCAGCCAAGCAGTACGCATACAACGCATAGTACAAACCAGCACCTAACGGGTATTCCGGTGAGGGGTAATTTATGCCTGCTCACCGGAAACAGCCTGTTCAAGAAACGCTAGAATATGTCGATATATAGTTTGAGGGAGACACTAACCTTTACTATTATGCCGAATATTCCAACCATACAGCCTAACCAAATCTCCGCATTAACCCAACGCAGGCGCTTGAATAAAGCCTTTGCCAGCGAAGACTCAATCGGCTCAACAAAAATACAGCGCAAACTGGAACGTCGAAAGAATAAAGAACGCAGACGAGCGCAAACACCCGTACTTTACAATAGACGCCTGCGCAGCCTGCATCGCAGAAAAAGCCTATCAACTCGAACCTGCAATGCTAATTTAAGTGCTATTATTGGTAAATATGTCAATACAGTGGCTTAACACAGGTTAGATTCAGATTATGAAAAACTCGGTTTCCATATTTTTAAAAGTTGTCATCTTTGGTGTCATTACCGGTGTTGGCATTATTTATGTCGTTAACCGCTCACCCGTGGAAAGCATGGGAACCTATGAGAAACAGAAAATGGTAACACCGAATAAAAGCCGCTCGGTTGTTGATCACTTTTTTTCGACTAAACCGGAGAAAAAACGCAATGAGGCCGAAAATGATGATGTATCACTCACCGGCAGTAGCGGACGTTATGATGAAGTCCGAATTGGAAAATAACCAAGTAAAAACGTTTTCTGATAATTTAAAAAATACATTTATGTAGACACTGCAAACTTTTTAAATTTTTATAAAATATATTAGTAACATCACGCATTTTTAAACTCGGCAACTGATAAAGATGCGGGCTATCATCACACATAAAAACTCAAATATTAGTGCAATGTCCTTTTTTACTTAAGAAATCACACTGACGGTATGCGGATAAATTTATCTAGAAATACCAAGCCTGTGCTTTTTAGATCATTTAATCAGTGCTTCTATTAATGGCGCACAAATCACATCCAGTGCATGACTCATTTTACCTCCGGGCACGACTAGATTTTTTCGCCCTGATACAAAAGCACCGGCGATACGCGCTTTATAATCTTCCAGATCGTACTTTTCCGGCTCTTTGAAACTGATGACAACGATACTTTCTTTTTCAGTTGGTACCGGCTGAGAATCAAACGGATTTGATGTATCAACCACCGGCACACGCTGAAAATTAATATCCGTAACCGAAAACTGTGGCACGATAAAATGAATATAATCCTGAAGTTGCTCAAGAATTTTCTGCGTCACCTGCTCAGCAGACTGTTTACGATTAACACGATCATGATTAATACGTTGAATCCATTCCAGATTAATGGCTGGAACCACACCAATTAACAAATCAACATACTGTTCTGCATTTACACCATTGGCATTCGCCTTGCGCCTGTCGTTTAAAATAGCTGAGGCATTTTCAGATTTACGTCTGGTCCAGGTTTGTGCCGCCACACCACCATGCATTCCTTCATAAAACAAGCAGTCTGAATCATCAGGCCCAGGCAACCATGGGGTGAATTCACCTATCGAAGCATTATGCAGATGCTGATTTTCTAATGTCACTTTACAGCGCATATCACAGTTACCATTTTCAGAATATTGCTGAAAACAACTCTGTAATTTTGCAAAATCATTGAGGTCGGGACCATAACAACTAATATGGCGTTTTTTGGCCAGTTGTTGAGAAATATACGCTTCACTTTCAGTTTCGTTATAACGAAGAAAGCCATCACCCTGAATAAAGGCGGCATTAATTTTCTGGCGGAAAAAAATTTCTTTGAATGCCTGTTGTACAACTGTGGTACCTGCACCACTTGCACCGGTAACCGCAATAACAGGATGTTTCTTAGACATATTTTGCTCCCTTCAGACAGGTGTTGTTATCATTTAGGGTGCAGTTATCTTCGTTCCCTGTAAACAACTTACCCTAACTTCACCAAATAGCAAAATAAATAATAAACAAAGCAACAGCGACCAATACAAACCGCGGGCTTGAAATAGCGCTACACAGACGACAACCACTGGAGCGCCTTAGCATTATCGATTTTTAAACGCGTCTTGCCAGCTGTCCAGATCGGTCACCGTGTCAGAACGTTCACGTAATACCACTCCAATCTGAAAGTATTCACCCGTCTCCAATGTGCGACACCAGCGTACATTGCCGGTCAAAAAATACTTTTTATCGTTCTCTTTTAATGTCACCCACACATCCAGAACACTGTCGATTTTAATCTGCTGATTAAGCTCAATACGTAAACCCGATGCAGACACATCAATCGTTGAACCACATAAGGTTTTACCCAGTAAATTCGGATTTTCAGACGAGAAAACGATTTTCAAATTGAGCGCTTCTTTTAAACTAATCCGCGGCGATTGCCGGCGGTTTTCCACTTGATCTTCCATACATGACCCCTGAAATTTCGCCCTGAAGCTCCTCCTGAAATGTACGGCTCCCGGTAACATTCTAGTGATTTCCCAACTAACAATACTGCGAAATTAATTACATTAAGACAATCTATCCTGTTTATACAGACTTAGAATTAATGAGTATAGATCCTGAAATACGATTTTGCCGAAAATTTGAGCGGGTTACGATCAAAACCGAAATTTACGCTTCATATCTTCCAGTACATAATAACTGGCGGGAACCAGCAGCAAACTCACAATTGTCGCAAACATCACCCCGAATGCCAGAGACACCGCCATCGGAATCAGAAACTGTGCCTGCACACTGCGCTCAAGCATCAGCGGTGTTAAGCCAGCAAACGTTGTCAGAGACGTTAACACAATTGGCCGAAAGCGAGCGGCGCCAGCCTCACGAATCGCCAGACTGAGCTCCACCCCCTGTTCACGCTTACGATTAATATAGTCGACCAGCACCAGGTTATCATTCACCACCACCCCAGCAACCGCGATCATGCCGCTCAGTGAAAGCAGACTAATATCCAGCCCCAATAACATATGCCCTAGCAGCGCACCAATAAGGCCAAACGGAATCGCACTCATCACCATTAATGGCTGTGTATAGGATTTAAATGGAATCGCCATCAATGCATAAATACCAATCAGAGCCAGTATAAACCCGCGAATCATCGAGCTGATCATGTCACCCTGATCTTTCTGACTACCGGAGAGGCTCCACTTCACGCCATTAAACTGCTTTGCTATTCGATTAAGAAAATCAACATTCAGGCTCTGCTTAATCTGCGCCGGTACGCCTATACTTTGATCAACCCGCGCACTCACCGTAATCACTCGCTTTCGATCAATACGTAAAATTTCTGCCGGGCTGGCACTGTACTCTATATTAGCGACTTCAGTTAATGGCACATCAACACCATTATCCAGATGAATAAACATGCTCTCTAAAAAATATACCGACTGGCGCTGGCCTTTAGGATAACGCACAAATACCCTCACATCATCCCGCCCGCGCTGTATACGTTGTACTTCTTCACCATAAAAAGCCTGTCGCACCTGTCGTGCCAGCAGCTTAGCGTTTATCCCTAAATGCTCAGCGGCTGGTTTCAGGTGTAAGCGAATCTCTTTCTTACCCGCATCAAAACTGTCCTGAATATCATAAACACCGTTATATTGTTGCAACTGTTTTTTTAATTCTCTTGCTGCAGCCAATAACACTTCAGGGTTGCGTGCGGTTAAATCAATACTGATATCCGGCCCGGAATCGCGAATGCTCGACTGATATGTCAGCTGTGTCGCCGCCGGAATTTGCCCCACCGCCTGCCGCCATAATTTCAATATTTCCGCGCTATCAATTTCACGCTTCTCTGATGCCCGCAAAGCCAGTGAGACCTCACCCACATGATCGCCTTTTTTACCGCTGCGATTCATTGCCTGAATGCCAACAGTAGAAATAATATTTTCAATCTGCTCAACACCGGTGCGTAATTTTAACTGTTGTTTAAGCTGCAATGCGGCTGCCTCAATTCTGTCCACCGCCTGCTCAGTTTTAACAACGCTTGAGCCCTGCGAAAAACTCACACTGGCAATAGCAATATCCCCTTCAACTTTCGGGAAAAACAGAAGATGTATCCAGCCCGCATACAGCACCGTCACAAAAACAATAAATAAACCGACAAAAGCCGATAAAGTAATATAACGAAAATTCAGTACTTTTAATAATGTCGGTCGATAAACCGTATCAATAAAATTATCCAACCAGTCTGAAAAACCCGACTGGAAACGGGTAAAACGATTTTCTTTTTGCTCATGGGTTTTAATCCGCGCTAAATGTGCCGGCAACACAAATAAACATTCAGCTAATGAAAACAACAGCGTTAATATCACCACCTGCGGAATCACCATCCATAAACGACCTTCTGCACCCGGCAGAAATAAGATAGGCATAAATGCCACTACGCTGGTTAACACCGCAAATATTACCGGCTTGGAAACCTCCTGCGCACCATCTATAGCCCCCTTTAAACCCAGGTTGCCTCGAAGATGGTGCTTATGAATATTTTCCCCTACCACAATGGCATCATCCACCACAATTCCCAACACCAGAATAAAGCCAAACATCGAAATCATATTGATGGAACCATCAACATGCGGCAATAGCCAGAAAGCGCCCATAAATGAAATCGGAATACCCAGGCTTACCCAGAAAGCCAGACGTAAACGCAGGAACAACACCAGAATTAAAAACACTAACAACAGACCGGTCATCGCATTGCGAATCAATAAATACATACGACTCTTAAAATAACTGGATTTATCCTGCCAGATATTTAATTCAATGCCATGGGGTAACTGTGGTGACTTTTCTTCAATATATTGCTTTATGCTATCCGAAATTCCTAAAATATTTTGTTCACCCACCCGGTAAACCGTAATCAATAACCCGGGCTTGCCATTGAATTCACCGCTGAACTCTACATCCTCGAAACCATCAATAATGGTGGCCACATCCGCCAGTTTAATTGAACTACCATCAGCATTTGCCCGCAAGGTTAACTGTTCGTATTCTTCGCCGGTGTAGGCCTGTGCCTGCGTGCGTAGCAACACATCACCACTGCTGGTTTTTAAACGCCCAGCGGGCAAATCCAGAGAAGCCACACGCACCGCACCAGCTACCTCATCAAAATTTAAATCATACTCATGTAAACTACTTTCAGATAATTCAATTGAAAGTTCATAATTTCTGGCATTAACCAGCTTAACCTGTGTAATACCTTTTATTTCTGTTAACTCATCACGTACGTTTTGGGCAATATATTTCAGCGTTCGCTCATCCGCATTACCCGATACAACAACACTGGCGACACTACTTTTAATACTGATTTCACGTATTAACGCGCGTTCAGCCTGCTCAGGAAAAGTCGAGATAGTATCAATTCGCGATTTAATTTCATCCATGATTTCACGCGAATGATAACTCGACTCAATGCTCGCAATAACACTACATACACCTTCAGATGCCCGACTGGTTAATTTACGAATGCCTTCAATATCAAATATATTTTCTTCAATTCGAATGCATATTGTCCTCTCAACTTCTTTCGGTGATGCACCGGGGAAGGCTACACTGATACTAACTTTATCTAATGAAATATTGGGGATTAATTCTTTACGGGTCGTCTGTAATGATAATAAGCCGGCCACTACAATCAACAGCATTACCAGATTGGCAGCCACCTGATTTTCTGCAAACCAGGCTATTAACTTATTCATTATCGACTTTTAATGCAGATGCAGACAACAACATATCATTCAGCGGAAAATCAATGGCATTTACAATAACTCTATCACCCTGTTGCAGCCCACGATTGATATACACCGAATCACGATCTTTAGTGAGCACAGTTACCGGCATTATTTTCAACTTATTTTGAGCATCAACCAGCCACACATGATTGTTAAATCGCAGAACAGATCGGGGCAATTTAAATAATGTTTTTTTCTGTCCGCGCAATTCGGCCTTTACAAACATACCCGGTGTTAATGGTGGACGATTGGGAAATTGTGAGTCACTGGCATAAGGCTCATTCACATCAGCAACAAGATAAACCAGTCGATTACGCAAATCCAGTTCACCTTCAGTATGACTAAAAACAGCATTCCATTGATATTTTTTTTCGGCATACTCAGAAAACAAACGAATACTAACTGCTTCAGCCGGGTTTTTATTTTGGCGTAGTTTAATACCCAGCAATTCAGTCTGCTGCAAACTTAATGGTAAACGTACCGTGACCGTTTCAGTAGAATAAATATCAGCCAGTAAGGTACCGGCACTGACATACTGACCGATATCCACCTGCTTACTCGCCACCCGTCCTGCAAACGGCGCAACAACTCGTGTACGTTGCATTTTTAGCCGCGCAATTTGCAGGTCTGCCTGCGCAGCCTGCAAACTTGCCCGGGCCTCCGCCAGCTGTGGTTTGCGCAAGGCATAAGCACTGGATTTAGATGGGTCTCGACCTATTTGTTGCAAATCATATTCAGCCTGGCCGGCTTCTATCTCAACTTTAACCAGTTGCTGTTGTGCTGCCGCTACCTGCGCTTTAGCGCGGCTCATAGCAAGTCGATAATCCGTATCATCGATACTTAAAAGCAACTCGTCATTTTTAAAAAAACCACCATTAAATTTCAGCTTCGCCATCTGCGTAATACGACCACTCACTTCAGCAACCAGTTTAATTCTAGTTTTGGCTTTAACACTGCCCTGAGATACAACCGGCACCGCCATTAACTGACTATGCGCAACAATATATTCCGCTTGCGGCGGCGAACTTTTAATGGCTTTTTTTTCGGCCTGCGGTTTAAATGCCGTTAATAAAAAGGCAATAAATAATGCCGACATTAAAATAGCAACAACAACTGGCCATTGCCTTTTTGATGAGACATTCATTACAGTATTAAACTCTGCTGATTGTTGTTCTGAAGTTTTGATTGTTTTATTTTGCATATATTAATTAAGGCGTCATTTGTGAAATCAAGTAGACTCAACCAGCTTCACCCCATCACCTGAATCACTGTCAGGTAGCTCGACTTTTTCAATTTTCTCAAAACGCGAACTGATTTTTTTTGCTGATGTATTGACTTCGTCCACATCTTTACTGGCTTGCTGAATATGTTTTGACAGGTTATCCATGCGCGTCTTAAAACGTGAAAAATCTTTTGCCAATGAGACCAGATGCTCCTGAATTAAATGCACCTGCTTTCGCGTTGCACTATCTTTTAATACCGCACGTGCAGTTGTTAACACCGCCATTAATGTAGTCGGTGACACCAGCCACACTCTGGCGCGCTGCGCCTCTTCAACCAGATCGTAATGATGTGCATGTATTTCAGAAAATACAGCTTCGGCGGGGATAAACATCACTGCACCATCAGAGGTTTCGCCGCCAATAATGTATTTTCCTGCAATATCATTAATGTGCTTTTTAATATCTTTCTTAAATTGTTTTTCCGCACTGAGCCTGTCAGACTCAGCGCATTGCAGATCAGTCATCTTTCTAAATGATTCCAGCGGAAACTTCGAATCAATAGCAATATTGCCACTGGGCTCCGGCAAAAACAACATGCAGTCGACGCGGGTATTATTGCTCAGCGTATACTGAAATGAAAAACTGTTTTCCGGCATTACATTACGTACCAGCGAATTAAGCTGCACCTCTCCAAAGGCGCCACGCGATCTTTTGTCCGCTAAAACTTCCTGTAGACTCACCACGCTTCCCGATAGTTCCGTGATCTTTTTCTGTGCTTCGTCAATCATTGCCAAACGCTTCACCACATCGGCAAAAGTAGCGGTCGTCTTTTCAAAGCCATCATTCAGACGCTTATCTACCTGCCCGGAAATTTCTTTCAAACGCTCATCAGTTGAGCGGGTTAACGCATCAACTTTTTTACCCAGATCATTACCATTTTGTATCAGTGCATCAGTCACCTGCTTACGCACCTCAGTCATACCCTGAGTTAAATTATCCTGTTGTATTTTCAAAGATGCTAACTGACGCGCATCAAACGACTCACGGTGCTTGTTGAGTACCTGCTGTAACATTTCATTATTACTGTTTAGCTTTTCCGATAACACATCACTCAGCTCACCAATTCGCCTTTCATTCGCGCTTTTTAAATCACTTACACGCTCAATCATGGCATTGTGCATATCTGACATCTGTTGCAATTGCTGTTGGCTCGCATTTACCTGTTGCTCTTTGCGAGCTTGCTCAACATCTCTTTTAAACGAACTGAACTGATAACTGAACCAGACTATATTCAATAACAAACTGACCAATAATATTGAACCTATAATAATTATATTATTATCCATACTGCCTCATTTAAATAACCTGCAACCACCAGATGATTTTCACTGCATTTGCAAGTAACATAGCACAATGCCAACTATTCTTTTTACCGGTGTTGCAACGCTGGATATTATTAACCACCTGTCCAGTTACCCGGTAGAAGACACAGAAGTGCGCGCCGACGCACAACACATCCAGACGGGTGGTAATGCGTGCAATAGCGCCATTGTAATGCAGCAACTGGGTTTAGACACGTATTTATTGGCCAGCCGTAGTGATGATGCAAATGCCGAACTGATTTTTTCTGCCCTCAGCAAACGACATATTCAAACGACTTTGTGCCCATTGCAAACCAATAGCTCCACACCGACGTCATATATTACACTTAACACATCTAATGGCTCACGCAGCATTGTGCATTATCGAAATTTAAATGAGCTACAGGCCAGCGACTTTACTCAACTGAACCTACAGCGCTTTGACTGGTTACATTTTGAAGCCCGTGCCTGTGACCAACTGTTATTGATGCTAAAACATGCACGACGTTTTAATAAACCTGTTTCTATTGAACTGGAAAAAGCCCGTAATGGTATTGATGAAATCATGCCGTACGCGGATATTCTACTGATTTCAAAACCCTTTGCATTGTCCAGAGGATTTGAACAGGCTAGCGACTGTCTGCAATACTTTATTCAAAAATTCCCCCAGGCCATCATTAGCTGCACCTGGGGTGATCAGGGTGCATGGCTGGCTTATCAACAAAAAATCACCCACCAGCCGGCTTTTGTGTGCCAGCCACTGCGTGAAACACTCGGCGCGGGAGACACTTTTAATGCCGGATTCATTGCCGCAATCCTAAAACAGAAAACGCCGCCACAGGCATTGGCTTTTGCCTGCCAACTGGCTACAAACAAATGTCAGCAATTGGGCTTTGATGATTTAATTTTACCGGAATAATTATCAGATTCAGTTAACCATTAACTTGTTTTCACCTATAATCACGCCATAAAAACTATACAAAACAATGTTGGAACACCACTATGCCCGAGCCACTCTGCCATATTGATGATATTACTGACCCGGGAGCTAAAGGCTTTACATTAAAACAGGGCCGTAAAGATCGTCTATTATTTCTGATTAAAAAAGACGGTCAGGTTTTTGCCTATGAAAATAAATGCCCGCATGCAGGCATTAATCTTGAATGGCAGGAAGATGATTTTCTGGATAATGAAAAAAACCATATTCAATGCTCGGTACATGGCGCCCTGTTCAAAATTGAGAATGGCGACTGTGCCGGCGGCCCCTGCAATGGTGAAGGATTAACTCAACTGGATATTGAACAGGATGCAGAAGGCAATATTATATTATTGCCTTAAGTAGCAACGTACTGCATTCAGTTCTTCATCTCACAACATTTTTTAAACTTCTTACCACTGCCACAATAGCACGCATCATTTCTACCCGGCCGACTCACCCGATGCTGGGTAGTTGATGTAATCTGCTCACCATCCATATAAAACCAGCGTGACTGTTCAAATAAAAATCGGCTGCGCTCATGCATTTGACCTGAATTATGGCCAGCACCTTTAAACTCCGCCACAAATTCCACATAGGCGGTGTTATTTTTTTCACGACTGACACTTATCACCCTCAATCCACACCACTTTATAGAATCATCTAAATCTATCTGCGCCGGTTGAGTACGACGATGCCAGCTATCTAAAATATAATCGGCTCTGCCAAGCGCATAAGCTGTATAACGTGAACGCATTAACTGCTCTGCACTGGTGGCCGACTTATGCCCGTCAACCAGAGGTAAACAACAACCCGTAAATGCCAGCCCGCTTCCACAGATGCAGCCTGACTCACTGTTTTTATTAGATTTATTCATAACATATTGATTTTATACACAGAATACAACTTGTCCAGCATTTACCCCTGCATTATCTTTTTAGGCCCGCTGGTGTTGACATTTATTGCGTCTAATCGTATTGTAAGTGAACGATCACTAACTTGATCTATATATTAATTATTAACCCTATTTATTAAGGAGAAACCCATGAGTTTCGATGCTGAATTAGATGCCAAAGGCCTAAATTGCCCACTTCCTATCCTGCGTGCAAAGAAAGCAATTTCTGCACTGTCTTCAGGTCAGGTACTGAAAATTATTGCAACTGACCCGGGTTCAGTTAAAGATTTCGAAGCATTCTGCAACCAGACTGGTAACGAGCTACTGTCAAGTGCTGAAGCCGGTGGTGCTTTTGAATTTATGATTAAAAAGTCTTAATAGACAATTTAATTAATAAGAAGGCACCAGTTTCGGAGGTTTCTCCGGACGGTGCCTTTTTTATGTCCCCGACCTGGATAATCACAGACCTTGGCTAAACGACTTTCCGCTGAAGAACGACGTGCCTCTATTATTAAGGTATCCAAGCGCCTGTTTGCACAAAAAGGATTTCACGGTGTCTCCATCGATGAAATTGTAAAAGAAGTCGGGGTCAGCCCTGCCATTCTTTATCGTCATTTTGAATCTAAAGATGAACTTTATCAGGCTGTTTTACAGGAATTTTCCGCTACCCGCGAATCCTATGTTGAAGCGGTAGTTGCAGATGACAACGGCTTTGAGCAAGTGCTACGTGGCATGACTACGGTATTTGTTGCCAGCATTATGAATCACCCTGACATGCTGAAAATGGAGATGCACTCACAACTTGAAGGCTCCGAAGCCAGCCAGGAATTTTTTCTCAATCGCTGGAAAAGCTTTACCGACTATATCGAATTTAATCTCAACGAGTTACAAACCCAGAAAAAAATTAAACCCATCAATGCAAAAGTCGCGGCGCTGATTTATCAGGGCATTATTCGCGAAATATTATTACAAAAATGTATGCAGTCAACCGATCGCTTTCATGACACTCCCGTTGCTATACTGGTAGACAAC
This sequence comes from uncultured Thiotrichaceae bacterium, assembly GCA_964531165.1. Taxonomy (GTDB): domain Bacteria; phylum Pseudomonadota; class Gammaproteobacteria; order SZUA-229; family SZUA-229; genus SZUA-229. The sequence continues at coordinate 20,585 of CAZHEA010000004.1, read as the reverse complement.
GTCATTACACTGTTTATGAAAACAATTGAAGTTAATGAAAAATAAGACCAACGAGGAACTTTAATCATGCCAACAAAATCACTCATCGCCTTCTGCCTGTTATTACTGTCTGCAAATGCGATAGCCAGTAGTAACCCGCTGGTAAAAATAATCACTAACAAAGGTGATATTGAAGTAGAACTCAACCGTGAAAAAGCCCCTAAGTCTGTCAAAAACTTTTTAAGCTACGTTAAGAGCGGACATTATAATGGCACGGTTTTTCATCGCGTCATTAAAGGCTTTATGATTCAGGGCGGCGGTTTTAACCAACAGTTTCAGAAAAAGCCATCACAACAGGCCATCGTTAATGAAGCTGACAATGGGCTTAAAAATAACCGCGGCACTCTCGCTATGGCACGCACCAATGTACCGCACTCGGCTACTGCTCAATTTTTCATCAACACCGCAGACAATAATTTCTTAAACCACACCAGTAAATCTGCGCGCGGCTGGGGTTATGCGGTTTTTGGAAAAGTCACCAAAGGCATGGCGGTTGTAGAGACGATTGAAAATAGCAAAACCGGCGCAAAGGCACCATTTGCCAGTGACGCACCGGTGCAGGATATTATTATTCAGAAGGTTGAAATTATCTCCGAATAATATTTAAGACATAGGCTCAGAGACGCGACGGTGTAAAAATTATCGCAGCAGATTATTAACACTAACCGCTCTGCAGCCTTAGTCAGGTAAAACCTTATTCCTAGATAAAATTTAAGACTGCTTGCTGAACGAACTCAGCAGTTCAATCAAACCAACCCATTACCCAATTCATGTCTGGGTACTGAAACATAATTTCCCTGCACATGATCAATTCCGCATATTTTCAGTAAGCGTAAAATCTCCGGACTTTCGACATATTCTGCTACTGTGTAACGCCCTAAAGAATGAGCAACATCATTCATCGCCGTAACAATCGCTCTATCAATAGAGCCTCTTGCCATGTCCTGCACAAACTGACCATCGATTTTAACAAAATCTGCCGGTAAGCATTTTAACTGTGAGAATGAGCAGAAACCGGAGCCAAAATCATCCAGCGAGAAACGGCAGCCCAACCACTTCATCTCATCAATAAACTGACTGGCAGATTCAAAATTTGCAATCGCACAAGTTTCAGTTACTTCAAAAATCAATGATTGCGGGTCAACATCATATTGCTTCAACAGCCCTTTAATTTTTTGTAAACTGTCTTCAGCATTTAAGGTATGACCCGACAGATTAATTGAAAACGAAATATTACTGCGCTCTTTTTGCAGCTCCTGCAATGTTTCCAGCGCTTTATTCATCACCCACATATCTACTTCGCACATTAAATTAAAGCGCTCCGCAGTGGGAATAAACGCATCCGGATAATATAGTTCGCCATTATCATTTTGCATACGTAATAAAAGCTCGTAATGTAAATGATTTTCAGGATCACTGGCATACTGATCCCAAATAGCACCATCTTCCGCCGGCAGGCGATTTAAATTCACCAGACTTAAATCCAGTATCGGCTGAAAATGCAAAACAAATTTATCTTTTTCCATGGCATCGCGTAACCGTTGCGACCAACCCAGCTCACTGCCCATGACATTTTTTTCATCGCTACTCTGCTCATATAAATGCGATTGATTTCTACCACCACGCTTTGCAATATGACAGGCAATATCCGCATTTGCCAATACATCACCCGGTGTCATATTGGGATTATCCATTAACGCAATCCCAAAACTACCATTCACATTATAAGATTCACCCGAGTAGGCAAAGCTACATTTTTCCAAAACTTTACGAAAAGTTTCTGTCACCACAATCGCCGAATCTTCATCGACATCTTTTAAAATAATGGCAAACTCATCCCCGCCTAAGCGTGCGAGAATATCTTTTGGACGTAATTTTGCAGACAATAATTTGGCAATTTCGACCAGCAGTTTATCTCCCGCATCATGACCCGCGGTATCATTAATATATTTGAACCGATCAAGGTCAAGATAAACCAGCGCACTCATCTCACTGCCGGAGCTGACCCGGCTAACTTCAGAGTCCAACTGGTCTTCAAAATAACGGCGATTGCACAGCCGGGTTAAATGATCATGCGTGGCCTGCCAGTGTAATTTTTCTTCGAGCACTTTACGTTGCGAAATATCTCGAAAAGCGATGACCGAGCCTTCCTGTTGATCATTAATATTTAGCGGGTAGACGGTACATTCAACCGGAATCGGTTTTCCGGATTCGTGCTTGAAAGTGGTTTCCCAGCAACGCAATTCCACGCTACTGCCATAGGCTCGAAACAGCCTGTCATTATTGAGAACTTCTTCAGTTACATTATAATGAAAAGCATCTTTGGCTTTTTCACCAATAACCGTTGAAGACTCAAACTTACCGATAATATTTAATGCGGCTGGATTCACAAACGTCACATTACCTTTATTATCAACCCCGTAAACACCTTCCCCCACCGACTCCAGAATACTGGCCAGCCGTTCGCGCTCAGCTTCAATATGATTTTGCACTTCAATAAAACGACTCATGGATGAAATGCGCGATAAAAATAATTCCTCCGCCTCATTTTTAAACATGCACTCAACGGCGCCGGATTGCAGGCAGTCTTTAATGACTTCGTCCAGGTAGGTACCTGTAATAACCGCCGTGCGAATTCTTGACGTACGTTCATCATCACGTAGTTTCTGACACAGAACATAACCGTTCTGCTCCGGCATAAAATAATCAACAATGGCCAGATCAAAGGGCTGCTTCAACGCCATTTCAAATGCATTATCAACGGAGTTGGCGGTATCCGTAATATAACCGTTACGATTTAATAATCGTTGATAATAATGACGAATACTCACTGAATCATCGACAAATAATATGCGGATAGGATTTTCAAGCGAGCTCACCGGATGGCGATGCTCCTGAGTGACTTCCGGACCCAGTAGTTTTTGTAAGGTTGCCACCGATTCCTGATAGTTTTCCCAGGGTATCAACGCGGTGTATCGCCTACGGCTCATCCAGTTCAGTACATCTATTTCCGCATCATGGGATAATACCAGCACTGGCATTTCAGAATAACGCTCCACCTCCATCAAACCAACTAATCGATCTACATCCTTATGCTGGTCATAATTCGGCCAGCCAATAATTAAAGCCTGAAAGTTATTATCGGGGTGACTCAAAGTGTCATAGGCAGCATCAAAACTTTCCAGCGCCTGTATTTCAAAGCCCTGCTTTTTTAAAACTTTAACGAGTATATATCTTAGTGTCGCCGACTCTTCGACCAGAAGAATAGACTGTATGTCACTCTCAACTACCATTATTTGACTAACCTTTTTATAAACCACTCATTCGGTGACGAGCGTGGAAATTCCTTGTTTTGGATGAACCAGCTGCTTTTAAACTAACATAAAACACGCCATTGTTTAAATTTCCTGTCTATTAAAGAATAGCCCTACTCAGGCCTTATCTCCAGTGAGCAACGGTTTTAGTTTCGTTTCATTATGACGAATTTTACGCCGTAGCCAGCTGCTTGCCACCGCTGCCGTCATAATGCACCATACCGCAAACAACGCACCAGGTAATGCTGACTCGGCGGGGAAATGTTGCAATGCTAGCGCCACCCCCATACCGGCATTTTGCATACCCAGTTCAATCATCAGCGTAATGCGATATAAATAGGCGAAGCCAAATAACTTTGCCAGCCACCAGCCGATCAGATATCCGAGTAAATTAACCAGCACCACACCCGCCATCACCGGCAACATCATTTGTGAAATGCGCGCCTGATTTGCCGCCACGGCATAACTACAGATTATAATAATAGCCAGTGCTGCCACCCCCGGTGCCACGTCTCTGGCAGTTTGCAAATAGACGCCAAGGCGTTTTTGCAGCATCAATCCCAACATCAACGGCAACAGGACCGTATTAATTATTGTCACCGTCAATGGCCAGAATTCGACCGGCATAATCGCTCCGCCCAGAGTCTTAACCAGCAACGGAGTTAGTAGTGGTGACATTAAGGTGGCAACCGTTGTCAACGTCACCGAAAAAGCCACCGCGCCACCGGCCAGATAAACAATCACATTACTGGCCATGGCGCCGGGCGCACAACCGACAATAATAAAACCAATGGCTATCGCCGGACTAAAACCAGGATACTGCGCCACCAGCCACACCAATAAGGGCATTACACTAAACTGGCTTAAGACACCGAGTGCCACTCGTTTGGGCTGCACAATCTCAGCCTTTAGCTCTGCCACCTCCAGCACCAGGCCGAGGGAAAACATAGTGGCGGCAAAAAACCACAGAAAATAGTCTTTAAATATGAGGAATATCGGTGGATAAAAATAAGCCAGAATCGCACCGGAAAAGGTTAACAGAGCCAGCTGACGGGCAATTAAACTAAAAAGAACTTTCATAGGATAAATTTATGGCAAGCCATTTCAAATAGTGCTACAGAGCTTATCTCAATGAAATGCCTGATGATATATCAGGCATAAAAAAACCGGCAATAATGCCGGCTTTTTTATGCCATAGGCAATGTGGGCTTAACTACCGCCGCACTTACTCTTATCGCCACCACACTTACCTTCTTTTTTCTTATCACCACCGCACTTACCTTCTTTTTTATCACCATCGCCACACTTACCATCAGGCATAGATGACATAGCAACTTTAGAGCTGGTGTCTAAATCAGACATGCCAAACGGGTTTTCAGCCGCCTGCAATGAAAATGATAAAGATGCTGCGAATAATGCCGCTAATGACATTGAAATAATTTTTTTCATGTTTAAATTCCTTCAGAGGTTTTAAATTTTGCTCTTTTTAGTTGAGCGTGGCTAATATATAACCCGTCAATTTGACAGGTAACACATTTAGTTAGTGTTGGCAGTTAGAGCAGGGCCAATTCAATCAGTTCATAAAAAGTTATCACAAAAATATAACATTTAAATTTTTTTCTGCATAAAACTATCTAATGTAGCTTTTTAGCGCCGGCTTTTATGGCATCAATCACCGTATTTTCAACTTCCTGCAATATCGGCAGGGCTTTACTGTGACGGGCAATCACCGTGGGCCGGGCAAACACAATTGTGGTTTTACCGGCTTTTTCGTACAACCCTACCCTTAATGGGCACAATGACAGCATATCCGGATCTACATTGCTGACCTGATTGGCATACCAGCCATTACAAATCACCATACTGCGAAAACCATCGAGCTTATTACGGTTATAGTCATTACCCCATTTTTCCGCAAAACGCGATATGGTTTTGCTTATATAAGGCTCAAACACAACATAAAAGTGCGCATCTTCGAGTGCTTCATAAATCAATGGATAAACTTTTTGCATCGGTTGATTTATAACCTGTTTATAAATTTCCGACTCCTGCGCCTGTACATTCAACGGCAAAAAGAGTGTAAGCAGTAAAATAAAACTGATTCTGGCTTTTTTAATCATGTGATTTCTCCCTTTGAGATAGGTAGAATACACTAAAAATAATTAACAGGAATATATCGTGAGCAATACTTCCAATTTTCCCTGGTTACGCATGCGCCGTATGCGTCGTGATGATTTTAGCCGCCGCCTGATGCGTGAAACCCAACTCAGCGCCAATGATTTTATTTATCCCTTATTTGTACTTGAAGGCGAAAATCAACGCGAAGCCGTTCCTTCAATGCCTGGCGTTGATCGACTGAGTATTGACCTTATTCTTGAAGAAGCGGCACAGTGCGTCGAGCTAGGTATTCCGGTTATCGCTCTATTTCCCGTAGTCGCTGCTGAAAAAAAATCTCTGGATGCAACCGAAGCATTTAACCCGGACGGTTTGGCTCAACGCGCAGTCCGTGCACTGAAAGACGCCTATCCTGAGCTGGGCGTTATGACCGATGTAGCCCTCGACCCGTTCACCACCCACGGTCAGGACGGATTAATTGACGACAGCGGTTATGTGCTGAATGACGAAACCACCGACGTACTGTGCAAGCAGGCGATATCCCACGCCGCTGCCGGTGCGGATATTGTCGGCCCCTCAGATATGATGGATGGCCGCATTGGGCAAATTCGCGAAGCACTGGAATCCTGCGGCCACATTCATACCCGCATTCTCGCCTACTCCGCAAAATATGCTTCAAGTTTTTACGGCCCGTTTAGAGATGCCGTAGGCTCCTCGGGAAATTTAAAGGGCGGCAATAAATACACCTATCAAATGGATCCGGCCAACACCGATGAAGCTATTCGCGAAGTCGCTCTGGATTTACAGGAAGGAGCGGACATGGTGATGGTCAAACCCGGCATGCCATATTTAGATATAGTACGCCGTGTAAAAGTCGAGCTAGGTGTGCCGACTTATGCCTATCAGGTGAGTGGTGAATACGCCATGTTAAAAGCCGCCGCACAAAATGGCTGGCTCGATGAAAAGGCCTGCGTACTGGAAGCGCTGATGTGTTTTAAACGCGCCGGTGCCGATGGTATTTTAACCTACTTTGCTAAAGATGCTGCACGCTGGTTGCAGGAATAAGTTATGGCAGATTACAAAATCGACCGGTATGCCGTTATCGGCAACCCCATAGCTCACAGTAAATCACCAGTTATTCACCGCGCCTTTGCTAAACAAACCCGCCAGCAATTAAGTTACACCGCCGAGCTGGTTGAAATCGGCCAGGTGGATGAATTTGTAAACAACTTCGCGCAGAGTAATGGCAAAGGCTTAAATGTCACCGTGCCGTTTAAGCTCGATGCCTTTGCACTGGCAACAGATTTAACCGACCGCGCACAACGTGCCGGCGCGGTAAACACACTCACCTTAAAAGACAATAAAATTTTCGGCGATACCACCGATGGAATCGGGCTATTAAATGACCTGATGCAAAATCATCAGCAAGTCATAAAAAATAAAAACATTTTAGTTGTTGGTGCCGGCGGTGCGGTACGCGGCGTACTCGAACCCTTATTACTAGAATCCCCCGGCAACTTAACCGTTGTTAACCGGACCGTTGAAAAAGCTCGTCAGCTCGCCGAAGACTTTTCCGTGTTTGGAAATATTACCGCCTGCGGCTTTGATGAATTAAATAAGCAACAGTTCGACATTATTATTAACGGCACATCCGCCAGTTTAAGCGGCGACCTGCCACCTTTACCCAACGACTGTTTTACAAAAAACGCCTGCGCCTATGACATGATGTATGCAAAACAACCCACCGTATTTATGCAATGGGCGCAACAACAGGGTGCTGATGTTATTTTAGATGGTTTGGGGATGCTAGTTGAGCAGGCAGCGGAAGCATTTTTTATCTGGCGCGGTTTGCGTCCGCAAACGCAGGACATTATTCAGCTTTTACGAACATCTGATTGATAACCAATTCTAAAAATAGATACCGTCGGTATCGAAATCGACCTTAACATTGTAGCGCAAGCAACCTTGTTACCATGTTCAGTTAACTTTCACTCCGTCTCCGACACAAGCATTCGGAGACGACAGATTGTTTTAATAATTAAATTACTCCGCAACGTTAAATGATCTTACCAGCGGAAAAATTATGACAATGGAAACACCAACACAATTTTCACACCCGACTCGTCGCCAACCCCATCACCTGTCTTAGCGCATAAATTTTCCGCACGCACACTGCCCTGATGAAACTCAACAATCATGCGCACAATATACAAGCCGAGCCCTAAATGTGGCTGTCTGCCTTTTTTCTCGCGTACCGATACCATTGACTCAAATAAATTTTCGCGCATAGCATCCGGCAGAGATTCACCCTTATTAATTATGCTGAGCTGAATTTTACTCCTCTTTTCGTCAAGCTTTATAATTATTGGCGTCGCTTCAAGATGAAAATCCACGGCGTTTGAAATCAGCTTATCCAGCATCTGCGCCAGTAAATCAGCAACGCCCTGAATATTTTTATGTTCAGCTAAATTATTATTAATTTCAAAAACAACCTGCGGATAAGCCAATCGATAACCCGCCACACATTCATCAATAAGTTGTGGAAAATTAACCGGTTCTAGAGTTTCTGACTGCAGAGTTTGTTCCAGACGGGTAGCTTCGCTCATACGGGTTAAAATATCACTGAGGCGCGACATGCCTTCTGAAGCCCGTTGAATATATGTATCTCTTGCACCATCCGTCGTAGCCATTTGTAAGTTTTCCAGTGAAGATCGCACCACCGTTATCGGCGTGCGCAATTCATGTGATAACTTTCCAGCCATGGTCTCAAGATAACGATTGTATTCGCCAAGCCTTGATAGCATATCTGCAAAACTTCTCGACAAATCGCCAATTTCATCACCGGATTTTGTCGGCAAAAATTCACTTTTTATTTTTCCTTCACTGGAAATTGCCAGCTCAGTTTCATCACGCAAATTTCTGATTCTAACTGACAGGCGTGTCGCATAACTTAACAAAACCACCACTGTAATTAAAAAGGTAAGCACGCTTAAATTTATTAAAATTTTCATTGCTCTATTCTGCAAAATTAAAATCGCGTTGCTGGTTTCTTCAATCGCAATTGCACCGACCGCCTTGGCGTTGACAAAAACCGGATAACAGGCTGTTAAAATCCTCACCCGTTTATCCGGCGTATCCCGCCAGCTTGTTGCCGGCTTGCCCTGCAACGCAGACTGCACAACTTTGCCACGCAAGTAAGACGCACTTAACAATTCATCTTTAAAATCATTTGCAGGCTGGGTTAGCAGCAGATTATAAAAAACACTAACCAGACTACTAAGCACACTTGCATTATTAATGTCATGCTCAGGCACTTCACTTTTCGATCGCAGGTCACCATCGACGGCCAACACTCGATATTTTTCATCAACAACCCATGTCCGCGATGCCGGGCGTTTTATACGCCTAAGCATATCTTCAACTTTTATCGACGGAATTATTATTGAACCCAGCTCTCCATCAATATCACTTTCACCTGAAATCGTTTTTACTTCCCGCGTTATTTCATCATCAACATTAGCCACGTAAAATGAAAAACCGCTACCTATTAATGACAACGGCAGCCTGACTTCAACATTATAGCCTTCACGAGTTTGCTGCCATTCGCCCTTAATACGCAACTCAGGCGCAACACTTTTCCATTCACCACCACGCATTTCCATACGATGTGCATTTATCCAACCTGGAGAATGCGTAGCTATAAAATATGTATTTAATTCATTATTTTTATTTTTTAATTTTATAATTACATGATCATTTTTATGCAGGCTTAAGCTATTAGATTTTCTATAAACCACATTAGGGTCTGTCACTTCAAGCAACATATAAAGATAACTCTTATAACCCGCCAGATAATACCTAACCTGAAACCCTGGCTGCTCGGCAGACGTCAGAACTTTAGCTTTTTTATCAAAATCCAGCCAGTCATCCATGTAACCATCTAACTGAATTGCACGCTTAAGCGGCCGCACATAAATATGCGATGAATTATTAACTGCCGGATTCATAACCGATTCAACTTTTTTTGTTAACGGATAGCCGTTCTCATCAAATTCCTCATTGGTATTAAATATATCTGCCTGCCCCTGCAAAACTGCAGCAACAATTTGTGCTCTACCGAGTAAGTTTTCCTGTTGATTTTTACGCAAAAAATCTTCCATATCCTGAATATATTGAACACCAATCCATGGCACAACAAACAATACTGCGGATATAAGCAATAACTTACTGCGAATAGAAAATTTAATTTTCATGATTCTCTTTATTGCGCACCTTCCAGCCAGCGATAGCCCATACCGTAAACTGTTTCAATACAAACAAATTTTTCATCCACTTTTATAAATTTATTTCTTATGCGTTTTATATGCGAGGTAATTGTTGCATCATCTACAACTATTCGCGCATCCTCCATTAATTGATCCCGGTTTTTCACGTGGCCGGGGTGCTTAGCCAATGTATGCACCACCCATAACTCAGTCAGGGTTAAATCAACCCGTTGGTTATTCCAGTCAACAGTGAACCGGTTCATATCCATTTTAAGTTGCCCGCGCTCTAAAACATCATCGGCCTGTGACGTTGAGCTTAATGCGCTAATTCGGCGAAACAATGCCGCCACTCTAGCGCATAAATTTGGCAGACTAATATCTTTAGTTAAATAATCGTCAGCTCCCAGGCGTAAGCCGGAGATAATATCCAGGTCACTGTCTCTGGCAGTTAAAAATATAATCGGCACAGTTGCAGATTTGCTGCGTAATATACGACACACTTCAAAACCACCTTCCACATCATCCTGCAAGCCAATGTCCAATAGCGCCAAATCCGGTAGCCGCGTATCAAAGGCTTTTATCGCCTCATCTCGGCTTCCATAAATAGAAACCTGATAACCCTGCTGTTTAAATACATCTGCATAGTTTTCACGAATTGCAGGCTCATCTTCGACTATGGCTATGTGTTGTGACATTGATCAACCTTGTTAGTGTTTTTCTGCAACATACATTATCACATTCATTCAGGTTTTCATCCGCCTTTATAAGCTTTGTCATAATTCATCATATTTCATCTTCAGCTTGCCAGATCGCCTCCACAGCGACGTCATGCTTATAGCGCTTACTACAGACAGAAACTACTTCCTATTAATTCTCTGGAGATTGACATGTTATCTTTTTACCAACAGTTTTTTAAACGTCGCCAACGCCAAGAGTATCTTGACGACCGATATCGCCCTCGAAAATCGAGTTTTCTAGTCTGGCTACAGCGATTAATTTTCACGGCTTTACTGGTCGTTATTGGTGTTTTTCTGTTGTTATTCAGCAACTATGTCAGTGCCTCCAGCGCGGATGATTATCCGCAGGTTAGTATGAGCAATATCCGCGAAGGCAGCTTATTAATTAAATCATCATCTAATTCCTATCAAAAAATACCGCTTTTACATACTGATGTTGAAATGAATATTTCGGGCATGATTTCACGCAGCAAAATAAAGCAACACTTTAAAAATACCAGCAACAACTGGATACAAGCTATTTACGTTTTCCCGCTACCTGAAACTGCTGCGGTTGATCAGATGCGCATGCGTATCGGAGAACGTATTATTGAGGCGGAGATTAAAGAGAGACAGCAGGCGAAAAAAATTTATGAACAAGCTAAACGTGCTGGTAAAAAAGCCGCTTTAGTTGAACAGGAACGCCCCAACCTGTTTACAAACTCAGTTGCCAATATTGGTCCCGGAGAAACCATCATTATTGAAATTGAATACCAGCAAAGCCTGCATTACGACCACGGGGAATTCAGCTTGCGTTTTCCAATGGCAATCACGCCACGCTATATTCCCGGATTTAAACAACAGCCTGAAGCTATTTCAGAAAGCCTTTCCTTTAATGGTTATGGCTGGGCCACTAACACACAACAGGTAAAAGATGCGTCACGCATTACGCCGCTTTTGCATACAGGCAGCCATAAAGTTAACCCGGTATCATTAAATATTAACCTTAATGCGGGCTTCGCATTACAGTACTTAAACAGTCGTTACCATCGAATTATTAAACAGCAAAACAGCAATATTATTAACATAAAACTCGCCGATGGTGAGGCACCCTCTGACCGGGATTTTGAACTGGTCTGGTCACCACAAATTGAACAGATGCCTCGCGCTGCCGTGTTTAGTGAAGTACTACATGGCGATAGCTATCAGATGATTATGCTGGCTCCGCCAGCAAACACCAACACCAATGACCAGCCACTTGCCCGTGAAGTGACTTATGTTATTGACACTTCAGGATCAATGCACGGCACCTCTATGCGTCAGGCTAAACAGTCTTTATTAATGGCGCTGGAGCGTTTACGTTTACACGACAAATTCAACATTATTCAATTTAACTCTGTCACTGATCAAATTTTTAACCATGCAAAATTCGCCAGCTTTGAAAATATTTTAATCGCCAAACAATATGTCAATAATTTGCGGGCTGATGGCGGAACGGAAATGGCACCCGCGTTGCAACTGGCACTCAACAAAGCATCCGATAAAAACTATGTACAACAAATTATTTTTCTTACTGATGGTAGCGTGGCAAATGAAGCTGCGCTATTTGATATTATACATAAGCATCTCGGCAACCAACGTCTGTTTACAGTAGGCATTGGCTCGGCACCGAACAGTTATTTTATGCACAAAGCAGCACAGTTTGGACGCGGCAGTTTTACTTACATCGGTGATGTTAATGAAGTTAATGAGAAAATGACAGCGCTGTTTAGCAAGCTGGAAAGCCCTCTAATGAGTGACATTAAGCTGGAAATCGATGCTGGAATAAAAACTGAAACTTTTCCACAACATATTCCCGATCTGTATCAGGGCGAACCGATTATTCTCGCCATTAAATCCAGTAGCAACATTAATCAGATAAAACTATCCGGCAATCGTGCACTGTCACCATGGTCCGCAGAACTGGATTTATCCCATGCAAAAAACAGTAATGGCATCGCTACTTTCTGGGCACGTAATAAAATTAGCACACTCAGTGACAGCCTCCACGATGGCGCTGATAAACAACAGGTACGCTCCGATATTATTCGAGTTGCACTGAATCATCATCTGGTGAGTAAACACACCAGTTTAGTCGCCGTTGATAAAACACCAACACGCACCGCGCAGGTAAAACTCCAAACTAAAGCACTACCAGTCAATTTACCTAATGGGCAGACTGCACGCAGCTACGGTCAGCTGGCACAAACCTCAACCTCAGCAGAATTAAATTTAATTTTTGGATTTTCACTATTAATGCTGAGTCTGGCGCTGGCAGTTTTATTACGGGATAGAGATGTGATTTCGACTGAAGCCTGATTATTTGATAACACTTTGCGTGCACTGAGTTTTAGTGTTCATTTTAAAAGACAGCTACTGAGACACGTAAACACAGAGTACAGAGTGGTATCAGAACTCGCCTGACAGCTTTTGATACAGCTTGCGACACTAAACCTGATTTTTCCCAGAGATTATTAACACCCGGACCCAGACATGAAACCCTACATACTCATCTTTTTATTTGTTCCCGGCTGCTGGTTTGTCGGCGAAGGCGTATACATAGAAACCAAGGCCGTCGTCGCCCAGCATTTATTAGACCGGGCCTGGCAAAAAGTTAAAGCCGGCGAACCACAAAGCAAACCCTGGCCCTGGGCGGATACATGGCCGATTGCCCGCCTTACCGTACCACGGTTGCAAGTCGACTTAATCGTGTTAGCTGGTGACAGTGGCCGTACTCTAGCTTTCGGGCCTGGGCATCATTTTTCATCCGTTGCCCCCGGACAGCCGGGTAACAGTTTAATCAGTGCCCACCGTGACACCCACTTCCATTTTCTGCAATATTTGCAGTCTGGCGAAACCATCTTTATTGAAACTGTTGATGCTGGCAGCACTCGGTTTGAGGTCACGTCAACCCGAGTGGTCGATATGGATCAGGCACGATTTATTAATGACCCGTTCAGCGCCTACCTGCACCTGGTTACCTGCTATCCTTTTGATACCATTATACCCGGTGGTTCACAACGCTATATTGTCTCTGCGGTGGCCCGGAAACGGGTCTGAAACCTCAGTATATAGCCATCTTTTTCTGACTAAAAATCACAGTAGACGCTTGCAATAAAGCCGTTTACCGGTATGATTCGCCCAACTAATCAGAGTCGGCATAGATCGGCCTGAAGCTTTATTAAATGACTATTAATTTTCCAAGGTTACATAGCTCCGATTTTGATGCTGTGGTGGAATAATCAGCGTGTTAAGCAACAACTACCCGTATTACATTATTTTGCCGGTTTATTGGAATAATCCTGCGAATCTGTGCATCTTAATCAATACGTACAATCACGAGGTTTAACCATGATATTTGAAGATTTCTCTTCCGCACATTTAACCGTGCTACTCACTATTTTCGCCATTGCCTTTATTATGGGTGCAGTGGTTAATAAAACCAATTTCTGCACCATGGGTGCGGTTTCCGATATGGTAAATATTGGCGACAACAGTCGCATGCGCGCCTGGATGCTGGCAATGGCAGTCGCGATTATCGGTGTTGTGATCTTTGAATACAGCGGCATTGCCAGTGTAGACTCTACCCTGCCGCCCTACCGAGGTAGCAACTTTGCCTGGTTAGAATATATTTTAGGCGGCTTCCTGTTTGGCATCGGCATGACGCTGGGCAGCGGCTGCGGCAATAAGGCACTGATTCGTATTGGCGGCGGCAACCTTAAATCCATTATTCTGTTCATTATCGTATCGATTTTTGCCTACTTTATGATTAACCCGTTCCCGGGCACAGACAGCACTATTTACTCCATCGTTTTCTATCCCTGGACCAGCCCGACCTCAGCCAGCCTGAGTACAGCACAGGATTTTGGCAGTGTAATCGGTAGCAGCATAGGCATGGATATTGGCATATCCCGTACAGTCATTGGCCTGGTTCTGGCTATTGCTCTACTGGCCTTTATCTTCAAATCTAAAGACTTCCGTAACAGCTTCGACAACAAACTCGGTGGCTTCACCGTCGGCGCTGCTGTTCTGGCTGCCTGGTTTGCAACCTCCAGCATGGTCACCGTTACAGCAGATGATGAAAATTTCAGCTGGACAGAATATGCGGCTGCCGAGTCCTGGGATATGATGGAAGATGACGCAGATGCCCGCCCCCGCGATGTGGCTCCACAGTCATTTACTTTTATTAACCCTATTGGTCAAACCACTCGCTATGTAATGAAAAGCTTCGACAATGCCTATGTTACCGCCGGCATGGCTGCGGTACTGGGTGTGATTTTAGGCTCACTGATCTGGGCGCTCATTTCAAAATCTTTCCGCATCGAATGGTTTCTTGATATGAAGGATTTCGTCACCCATTTAATTGGTGGCATACTAATGGGTGTAGGCGGTGTACTGGCACTGGGCTGTACTATCGGCCAGGGCATTACTGGCGTTTCAACACTTTCGATTGGCTCGGTACTGGCGCTGATTTCGATAATTTTTGGAAGTGCTCTGACCATGAAAATACAGTACTACAAAATGATGCATGAAGATGATGCAACCTTTATTAAGTGCCTGGTGAGTTCGCTGGTAGACTTTAAGATGCTGCCTGAGAAAATGCGTTCACTGGAAAACTTTTAAGACAACATTCACTCCGCCTTTTTCCAGGGGGGAAGTTTGTCTCTTCCCTCATGGAAATTTTAGCTTTCTTAGCTCTAACCATTCCCCGCCACCCTAAAATCCAGGCAGAAATAAATGCTACACTCTGCCCATGGATATTTATTTTTTCTTCACCCTTCTTTCAGTTGCGTTCACCGGTGCATCCATGGGCAGTTTTTTACTGGTTACCCTGCTCTATAATATTTTATTAAAAGCCCCGCACAACCTTATCGACAGCTTCACCATTTACCGTCGACTATACCGGCTCAATTCGGTGCTGTGCTTACTGGCAGGCATTTGTGCAGCTCTGATTAAAAACCAGACAGCCGCTTTTTTACTCACCATTATTACTGTCAGTTATATATTTAACCACTCTCATATTTTAAAAGGCATGCTTAAAACCTGTAACCAGCAATATCAGGTGGTTAATCAACAGGCTTATCGCTCACTGCTTGGCCTGCAGAATTTACTCCACCTGGGCCAGTTTTGCGGCGCGGGTTATGTGATTTATTTACTGGCACTGAATAATCCACTCATCACCAACACCCACATACCGGTTCACCCGTAAGACAATAATATCTGACATTCATTACATGATAACCACTGGTCAGATATTTAACCATTGTTTTTATCCGGTTACTTTTTAAGCAGCCTTACAGACCATAACTGACGGCAACTTAACAGACTTATCCACAGCTTATTCCTTTTTCTCCAACAGGCTTATCCACAGCAGATAGTGATTGACAAATATTCAACCCACAATATATAGTTATTCACAGATTTATATAAAAGAACTAAGGAATGAATGGGGACTTAAATTAATAAGTTATCCACAGCATAAAAGAATCTGCGGGACGGCAGATATTTGTGACAGTTTTATCGGTAGCACCCTGCGCCGAACCAATATATAGACATTAACTGTGAAGGAAAAAAATTGATATGGCTAAGTCCATTGCGTCAATTAACTCACTACTGGTCAGTTTAAAAACCATTAACAACTCCCTTCCCATCAAGCTCCAACAACTGGGCTTCAATACCCGCTTAAATCTGGGTGCCGAACAGGAATACACGGTAAAAACTCTGCTCAATGCCATTGACACTCTGGCCATTCAATTTCTCATGATTACCGCCAATCGCGGCCAGTTTATTCAACGCACCAGCTATAATGAACGTATGGAAATTGAATCCTGCCTGAATAGCCTGCTGAGTTGTCTACAACTAACTAAACAGGAGCTGGATAGTTTGCGTGAAACGCAATACCAATGTGACGATATTCTTGCCCTGTTTTATACTTCAGAAAAAAGTGAACACCGTAGCCTCAAATTGCTCGACGCAGTACATTATATCGACTTAATCAAGCCTTACTGCCGCATGTTAGAAATGATTATCGCACAGGAACGCATTCATGCCCTGTCTGCAGTACTGGAAACCATGTTAAGCAAAGAAAGTCTGGCGCTAACTGAAAAAGATAACGAATTGACAGAAGAACAGTCTAATGCCATCGAATTATCTCAATACTTAATTCGTCAGGCACTCTAATAAATTTTAATTGCTAAAATCATTAGCCACGGAAAGTTAATTTTATAAAAGCGTATTACAAAGCGTGACTCTGGCGTCATACATCTGCTCACAACGATACGCATCACGCCCATCCCGATAGCACCTGTTGCGTTTGTGTAACGCATAATTTCTACAATCACTCCAACTGGCTTTTTGCACCTGAGCCTGTTGTGCTTTGTTTTTTACCCCGAAATTTTGTGATGTTGACACTTTTTGACCAAACCGAATCTGATGCTCGGCTTTTATTCTATTGAGTTCGACACCACTTAAATCATGTTGCGCTTTTTTTCTGTCAACAAAAATACCATCCGCGAAAACCATATGACTGAGCATCAGTAGCATCACTGTAAACAGCCATTGATTTCGCAACAAACAATGACAGGTTAAAACTTTAAACATAAAAACCTCAACGCTTTTAATAAAGCGGACACTAACAGTTTAGTTATTTATTTGCAAAAAAAGGCAGCAGTCTATTTCTAATTACCGGTACGCCAAGCACCAGCAACACAACCGCACCGATTAAACTCAGCTCATCAGGAATAAAGTTATTTTGCTGCTGATGACGGGCATCAATCTGCAGGCTCATATTTGCAACACCCCAGTCCAGCAAAAGCCCCATGATTAGACTCACCACTGAAATGCCCAAAAGATAAATCAGCGTGACTTTTGTTCCCAGCTCTTTTTTAACCAGCATGAAACTACCCGCATTGGTTGCCGGGCCCACCAGCAAAAACACCAGTACTGCACCCGGCGAAACCCCTGCAATAAGCAAACCCGCCGCAATTGGCGTAGATGCTACCGCACAGATATACAGAGGAATTCCCACCAGCAACATAATCAGCATGGCCGTAAAACCCTGCCCCCATTGCGCCAACCAGCCATCGGGAATTACCGCCATCATAATGCCCGCGAGTACAATGCCGAATGCCATCCAGCGGGAAATATCATCCAGCAAATCAGCTCCCGCATAGCGTACTGCTAGTAAAAATTTATTCTGTTGCCGCTGAGGTTTCTCTTCAACTGCTGTCGCGTCCTGCTGTGCACAGGCACTGTCACAACAGGTAGCATTTTGCGACTCATCGTCAACAGGTGTCACCGGCTCGTCTTTAACAGTCGCCACCATCATGCCGGTAACTATCGCACTAAATAGCGCCGCTATCGGCCTAAATATTGCCATTACCGGCCCCATCAATGCATAAGTAACCGCCACCGAATCGATGCTAGTTTCGGGTGTAGAAATCAGAAAAGACACGGTTGCCTCCTTCGACGCACCGGCTCTACGCAAACCGATTGCCGCGGGTAGTACCCCGCAGGAGCACAGGGGCAGCGGAGCACCGAATAACGCCGCACGGCTCACCGCCGACAAACCACTGCCCCCCAGCCAGCGCTTCATCGCATCCTCAGGAATATAGACTTTTACCAGGCCCGCGGCAAACAACCCAAGCAGCAGCCAGATTGCTGTATCCAGATAAACCGACCAGATATTCAAACCCATGTTTTGTATTGTCTCAAGCATATTATGAGTTTAACCTATTCGCTAAAATTAAGGTAAAATACCCGGCCCCGTACTTTTCACTACCAAGATTATTCACCATGAAACAAACTGAACTGCTTTCACCTGCGGGCACCCTCAAAAACATGCGTTATGCATTTGCCTATGGCGCCGATGCAGTATATGCCGGGCAACCTCGCTACAGTCTGCGGGTGCGTAACAATGACTTTCTGGAAGAAAACTTAGCCATCGGCATAAAAGAAGCTCACGCTCTGGGTAAAAAGTTTTATCTCGCTTCTAACTTAATGCCGCACAACAGTAAAATAAAATCCTATATCAAAGATATGTCGCCGATTATTGATATGCAACCGGATGCTTTAATAATGGCAGACCCGGGATTAATTATGATGGTTCGTGAACGTTGGCCGGAGATGCCGGTGCATTTATCGGTGCAGGCCAATACGGTTAATTTTGCTGCGGTTAAATTCTGGAAATCAGTGGGCATCGAAAGAATTATTTTATCCCGGGAATTGTCTCTGGATGAAATCAAGGAAATTAGGCAGGAATGTCCGGAGATGGAACTGGAAGTGTTTGTACATGGCGCACTTTGTATCGCCTACTCGGGACGCTGTTTACTCTCCGGCTATTTTAATCACCGCGATCCAAACCAGGGCAGCTGCACCAATGCCTGCCGTTGGGATTACAAATCAACCCCGTCAGAGCAAAATACTGAAGGCGTGTATAAACCTAAAGTCATTCCTGAGCAGACAATACAACTTTCTGACATGGGTGATGCCCGTCACCCGGATGCCAATGAAGTGATGTTTTTAGAAGAAGCCAATCGTCCCGGCGAACAAATGCCGATTGAAGAGGACGAGCACGGCACTTACATTATGAACTCAAAAGATTTACGCGCGGTAGAACATGTAAAGCAACTGGTAGATATTGGCATCGACAGTTTAAAAATTGAAGGCCGTACCAAATCTCATTATTACGTTGCGCGCACCGCACAAAGCTATAAAGAAGCCATACTCGATGCAACCCAGGGCAAAGCGTTTAATCCGCAATTATTAGGCGTATTAGAAAATCTGGCTAACCGCGGCTACACCGACGGTTTCTACCAACGCCATCATACCCATGAATATCAAAATTATATGCAGGGTAATTCCGTAAGTCGCAAGCAACAGTTTGTCGGTGAAGTCGTTGCTTACGACAGTGCAACTGGCATGGCTGACATTGATGTTAAAAATAAAATTAAAGTCGGCGATAAACTGGAATTAATTAAGCCTTCCGGCAATGAAGATATTATTTTAGAACAGATGCAGGATATGCATGGCAATGACATGGATGAAGCGAAAGGTGGCGGTTATAAAATTCGAATTAAGCTGGATAAAGACATGGCTGAGCGGGGGTTAATTGCGCGGTATATTGATTAGTTGCTTATAGTTATTAATTAAAGTCAAAGTCAAAGTCAAAAAATTACCGCAAATGAACGCGAATAGACGCAATTTTTTTGTTTGTATGCCTGCAGCGTACTGCACAAAAAATACTGTCTTTCCTGAATACCCGTGATTATTTTTATGGGCATATTTTTATGGGCCATATTTTTATGGGCCAGAGATCAAGTGGCTTTAGTCATTTAAGCCACTCAATACCATCACCTGTTTTATCTTTTATTTGCGCCTATTCGCGTTCATTTGCGGTAATCTTTTGCTTTTAAAACTTTTAAACTTTCAACCATCAATCCAGCACGTGCGAAACCAGCCCGTCTGCCAGCTTCGGTTCAAACCAGGTTGACTTGGGGGGCATCACTTCATTAGCGTCTGCCACTAACATTAAATCTTCCATACTGGTGGCATACATAGAAAATGCTGCCGCCATTTCGCCACTGTCAACGCGTTTTTCCAGACCTTCAAGGCCGCGAATTCCACCCACAAAATCGATTCTTGGATCAGTACGCGGGTCGGTAATATTTAATATCGGCCCGAGTAAATTATCCGCCAGCAAACTCACATCTAATCTTGCTACCGGATCATTGGAAACTAATTGCGGATTAATATTCAAACGATACCATTCTCCATCAATATACATTCCAAACTCATTTGGTTTTGTCGGCTTAACCGGTGCAGATTCTTTTTCACAGTTGAAGTTTTCTTTTATTTTTGCAATAAACTCATCTTTTGATAAACCATTCAGATCAGTAACCACCCGGTTGTAATCAAAAATCTTCATCTGTTTATGTGGAAATATAACAGACAGAAAATAATGACTCATATCATCGTCACTACCGCCTTTCGACTTTGCCACTCGCGAAGCCGATGCTGAACGGTGATGACCATCGGCAATATAAATCGCCGGCATGGCATCGAAAGCTGCTGACAGTTGCTCGGTGATAGCATCATCT
>CAZHEA010000003.1:0-101644 GCA_964531165.1 uncultured Thiotrichaceae bacterium | reverse complement strand
GTCGGTGACAAACGAGAACGCTAATAATTCTCAATTGTCACCGACCCCTTTAATTCTTTAATTATTCAACAACAGGACAGATCCACCTATATTGTGCTAAATTGTGTACATACGAACACACGAGGTATGCCATGTCCCAGTCAACTACCATGACCATCCGTCTGGAACCCGAGCTTAAGTCCCGTCTGGATAAGCTCGCTTCAGCCACTCATCGCAGTAAATCTTTTCTGGCGTCTGAAGCAGTACGGGAGTTTATCGAGCTAAACGAGTGGCAGATTCAGGAACTTAAAGCCGCCATTAAAGAGGCTGATGCCGGGGACTTTGCCAGCGACCAGGACGTAGAGGCCGTATTTAACAAGTGGGGTGCTAATGCAGGTTAAATGGCTGCGCAAGGCATTGCAAAACCTCAGTGATGAAGCTGAGTACATTGCTAAAGACGATCCGCAAGCAGCCCAACTAGTAGTGCAACGTATTCAACAGACTGTTTCATTATTAAGCAATAACCCTTCGCTGGGTCATCCCGGGCGATTACCAGGTACTCACGAACTTGTCATTCCCAAGACACGTTATATTGTGCCATACAGAGTACGCCCTCGCCTGCAACGCATTGAGATCCTGCGCGTATTTCATACCTCGCGCAAACAATCTGGACGCTGGTAGTTTTTTCTTTTAGCTGCTGCTTTTGACCTTAAACTCCAAAAGGCACAGCGTGCTAACCCTGTGCCTTTTGTTTACAATTCTTCGATTAAATTCATGTAATGACGTGGTCTAATAAATTGGTACACCTTAGTTAAGAGTTAAAATACTTAACTGAGGAAAATACGAATGAGCACCCGAAAACAATATACAAAAGAATTCAAGTTAGATGCGGCAAGTCTGATCACTGAACAGGGCTATACCCGAGTAGAAGCTGCCAAGCGGTTAGAAATCAATGCCAACATGCTCACCCGCTGAATAAAAGAGCAGGCAGATCCAGACGGTCAGATTTTTCGCGGTAATGGCAAGCTCACGCCTGAGCAAGAGGAGCTAAAAGAATTAGGGGCTGCAGCCTGAAGCAAGAACGAGTGCAGTGGCGTAACTACCAAACTCGTCATGAGGCACAACAGGATATATTGGACTATATTTCCATGTTTTATAACAGCCAGCGACTTCATTCTTATTTGGATTATAAAAGCCCTAACCAGTATGAAAATGAAATAGCAGATTTAAAAAAGGTTGCTTAACTGGGTGTAGCAACTTGCTTAACCACGTCAGTAATCGTTTGCGGGTAAAATAAACCCGAACAAATTTCCTCTGCTTTGGATTTTTAAACAATCCCTGACTACACTCATATTTAAAGTCATGACTAATACTAAAAAAATATGAGCGATCAAAACAAACTGATTTTACAGCAGTTATTTAAGGCCATTGAAACGGATCAGATCAAGCTACCCACTTTAGCGGATGTTGCCTTGAAAATTCGTCAGGCGGTTGACCAGGATAATATGTCTGCCACCGATATAGCAGAGTTACTATCACAGGACAGCTCTCTCTCTGCACGCCTACTACAGCTAGCCAATAGTCCACTTTATCGGGCCCGATCAGAAATAGACAGCTTACAAATGGCTATCACTCGTCTCGGTGTGCGCATTGTTAAAGACCTGGTGGTTATGCTAGCGATTAAACAGACCTTCAAAGCGCGTAACAAAAACATTGAAAAACAGTTTAAGCAAATATGGCAAACCAGTGTCGATGTGGCGGCAGTCTGTCGTGTACTGGCAAAAACCCAGAACGGACTGGATATGGAACATGCGATGCTGGGAGGGCTGATTCACAATATCGGCGCATTACCCATAATTGAGCTCGCCGACCGCCAGCCCGCACTGTTCAGTGATGCTGATAATATTAATCAGATAATTATCGATATTCAGGGTGATGTCGGCCATAAGATTCTGAGCTTCTGGAATTTCCCCGCCACCCTGATTGATGTTGCCAGCCAATGGAATAATTTTAAGCGTAGTCACGACTCACCCGCTGATTATGTCGACATTGTACAGGCCGCCATTGTTCACGGTCCGCATGCACCGGCAAATATACCGCAACACTGGGCAGACATTCCGGCGATTACAAAATTAGGCCTTGACCCTGACATTCGACAATTAGATGAAACAATGCAAAGTCAGTTAGATGAAACCCGTGAAAGTTTGATGCAGGTATAAAGCGAACAACTTCAGATGATAGAAATACTGGAAAAATCAGATTTGTTTCTCGCCCAGGTTAAAGAGGCTGTTGCGTCTGAAAAACTCCTGCTGCCGTCACTGCCTAGTGTGGCACTGAAGATAAAAGCCGAATGTGAAGATGAAAACACCTGCGCTGAAAGAATTTCACAGGTCATCAGCCAGGACCCGGCGATGGCCGTCAGACTATTACAGATTGCCAATAGCGCAATCTATCGCACCCGGGTTTGCACCGACAATATACAAATGGCGATTTCAAAACTTGGCCTCAAACTGGTTCGCGATCTGGTCATTAGCCTTTCCATGAAACAACTATATAAAGCCAGTAATGATGTTCTCGCTGAACGCTTTAATGAACTCTGGATTACCAGCACTAAAACTGCCGCAATCGCACATTTACTGGCGTCTAAACATGACCATCTGGATGCTGAAAAAGCCATGTTGGCCGGATTGATACATAATATTGGTGCACTTCCCATTATTCTAATGGCAGAAGATGATGATGATTTATTTGACCAGCCGGAAGCACTTTGGCGAGTTGTACAAAAGATGCAGGGTGAAGTCGGCGCATATATTTTCCAAAAATGGCATTTTCCGGATTATATGATTGATGTAGCCAACCAGTGCTATCACTTTCGGCGCACCCATAGTGGACCAGCCGATTATATAGACGTGATACAGGTCGCACTAATAGAAGGCAGTATTTATACAGGGCTGGATTGCCCGGAGGCATGGTCAACGGTAGCCGCATTTGAAAAACTTGATATCAATACCGAATCGCATGTACTGGATATTGAAGAAAACAAACTCATATTTGATGAAACAACCATCCTTTTTAAATAGCCTATACTCTTTATAAATAGTCGGCATAAAACATATTTTTATCACGGAGAAACCATGTCAGAAAAATCCGAACAGTTTTTTAGTCAATTGAAAGTGGCCGTTGAGTCCGATCAACTGATATTGCCTACACTACCTGAAGTTGCATTGAAAATACGTGAAGCGGTAGAAAACGAAAATACATCGGCTCAACAAATTGCCGATACGCTCACTCAGGATGCATCTTTATCGGCGCGCTTAATACAGGTATCCAATAGTCCACTTTACCGTAGCCGCAATCCAATTGAAGATTTGCAGATGGCGGTTACCCGGCTCGGCGTTAGAATGGTGCGGGATCTGGTTATTAGTCTGGCAATGAAACAAATTTATCAGGCAACATCTGATGTGCTGGACAACCACTTTCGTAAAAGTTGGAATACCGCTGTTGAAGTTGCAGCCATTTGTAGAATGCTGGCAACCATGGTGCCTGGCATAAACCCTGAGCAGGCATTACTAGCGGGACTAATACACAACATAGGCGCACTTCCGATTCTGGTTATGGCGGAAGACGACGATGATTTATTTAATAACAGCGAAGCATTAGGCGATGTTATCAACGAGTTAACTTCACCGGTCGGTGTACTGATTTTACAAACATGGAACTTTGGTGAGGCCATGACCGATGTTGTTAAACATGCACATAATTTCAGCTATGACCATGAAGGTGGTGCAGATTTAGTTGATCTCGTACAAATTGCACTATTGCAGGGTGGCCATGAACCCGAGGAAGTTGACTGGGCAACCGTCCCGGCTTTTTCAAAACTGGGCATGGATACAGATGTCAACGTTGTAGAGATTGAAGAAAATCAGGAAATCATCGAAAGCACAAAACAGTCATTACTGGTATAAAACACCAGCCTATAAAAAACAGTTAAAAAGGCCTGTCCATTGTGTTATTTTATAAAAAATAACCGGGAATACGGACATGAAAAAACTCGCACTTATCAGTACGCTTCTAGTACTGTCATGGATAAATAACACAGCCGTTGCAGCCATATTTATACAAATGCAGGATGCACACCGTCAAACCACAAATATATACATAGAACGAAACAAGGCACGGATTGAACTCACCGGCCACCGCGGTTATATCGTACTAGACCTGGATAACCGAATGATGAAAGCGGTTATCCACTCACATAAGACCGTACTTGATATGAGCGAGTTTTTAAAGCCTGGCTTATATCAGCAGCCAGCTAAATATGTAGATACTTACACAAAAACCATGGGCCTTGGGCCAACAGTCATTGGTTATGAAACTGAAGAGTATGGGCTCTACGCAAACGATCAGTATTGTGGCAGCATATATGTCTCAGTTGCAGCCATGCGCGATATGGGTGTAACTAAATTTGCCAGAGCCTTTATCGAGCTGGAAAAAAATATGCGTACAAAGCTGCAGGCGCTCACAGGGATCAACAGCCGTACAGCTTTTACAGCCTGCGAAGTTTCCCAGTTAAAAGCTAATTTAAAACTCCGCGATATTGGCTTCCCGTTAAAAAGTGTTGGTAAAAACAAACGCCTAGTTAGTATTGTAACAAGTGTGAATAAGAACGCAAAACTACCCGCTAATGCCTTTTACATTCCGCCCAGCTATACAGAAGTAGATCCTTCGAAATTGATACAAAAAACAATGCAACTGATACCACCACAGATGCAGGAAATGATTAAAAACATGACACCTGAAATGCGTAGACAGATGCAGCAGCAGTTACAACATTATCAATAACCGAAGCCTGCATATAAACCACTGACTAGAACTTCAGGGAGGACATACAATCACCCGGGGTTCCGGTGATTTACTACTGAGACAGGACAAAAAACACCCATTATTTTTTCTTTTCTACTAATTTTTGTATGCTGTTCATTCTTAGTAAACAACTATTTATATCTCATTGTGCTGCATTACGGCTAATGACATAAGTGTAATTAGCTGATAACGGTTTATCAACAACCGTTTCACTTCCATCAGGCCATCTCACAACAACTTTATTAAGTTTTTCATAATCGCCTAAACCAAAGTGTGCGACTGGATTGTCAAATGACAGAAAGCCACCGCTCATTTTAATTTCTCTTAACTGTTTAAGGTTATCGCCATAATAAATACTGACTCTACTGCCGATTGCATTGGTGTTAGTAAGCGCATCTTTAAGCTTAATCGTTATACTGTTATTCATCGTACCCTGATTAATATAAACCACCGGACTCGACAGAAAACTGGTTGCAATAATATCTATATCTCCATCCAGATCAAAATCAGTATAGGTATAGCTCGGCGTATTTATCTTACTATCAAGACCCCATATATTCTGCGCTTGCTCAAATCGCTTACCGTTTATATTATGAAATAATACATTTTCATGAATTTCATAAAAACCATCACCAAAATGATATCCATTACCTACATATATATCCAGCCACTGATCATTATCAAGATCAGCCGCTTTCGAATTCCACGACCAGAAACTTGAATCGACTGCATAGTCATGCGCCTTATCTATAAACCTCGCACCATCAGACATAAGCAGGACATTAGATTGCTTCTGCGGCAAATGCCGACTAAAATCTATTCGCTCTCGTGGTTTAGCTGGTGTAGACAGATACGTACACAGATCATAATAAGCCGGTAGCTTCAACTTTAAATGCTGGCAATACTTATCATCCTGATTGGTTCTTGAAGCAAGAATAGAGAAAGTTGCATAGCAATTATATTTATCAGTTGCATTGTCTATGGTTTCACAATAAGAAATCCTTCTGCCTTTCATGCTTTCAAATACCTGCGTCATTTGCTTACACTCTTTCCTACTGCTCAGTGGCAGCACATTATTACAATAATCACTCGATGCTCCCTCTGAAAAATTCATATCAACACTAAATATATCAAGCTGTAGATCATTGTTAAAATCAGCCGATTCTAAACTCATTGTATTACGTGAAGTATAAGCAACAACTTCATCATCCGCAGAAATCAAGTTTAGATTTCCATCAGCGTCTGAAAAATAATACATATCCGGAACCAGATTGTCATTTGCGAAAAGCATATCGGTATGTGTATCATTATTAATATCACTTAGCAGTACCGAAAGCGTTTCCCCCCTGCTTTCCTGCAACTTTTCAACATTATATTTACCATTGATATAGTAAGCAATTTCATTAGATGATACTTCTGGATTAAAATATTTTTCTGCACCATTACTCCAGTTTCCAAAAACTATGTCCAGCGTATTATCATCATTCATGTCTGAGAATCCTGCAGCCATTGTGAGCTTGCTCTCACCACTTATCTCAATCAGTTTTGATCGTGCAAAGCCATAGCCCTGATTTTGTATAATAAAGTTTTTGCCTCCATAAGCACTGGCAAATATATCCTGATAACCATTACCATCCAGATCAATCAGAGCAACAATAAATATATTTTCATTTTTCAAGCTATTGGCGAATTCGATCAATCTAAATTTACCTCCTGTATTTTGATATAAAGCGACACCGGATTCAGTTGCCAACACCAGATCCGGCCAATGATCATTATTAAAATCACCTGAAGCGATACCTTTACCAATAAAAAACGGATCAAAAAAGTCCAGTGTTTTAACTTTCCATGACCTAGCTATACCAAGTTCTACCGCTTCAATTTTATTAAATTTAATATTAGCCGTTAGTTTTTCACCATAAAAATGACTGCGTTTTATCTCAACTTCACCTCCCGCATCAACTGACTCAAATACAACCTGCGGAGAAGGTTCAATAGCTAAATCCTTAGACAGATAAGCTGCATCACTACCCTGATTAGAAGAACTCAAAGATTGATCGGCTATATATTTAATAGACAAGCTTTCCAGTTGCATTTGAATTTTCAGCTTTGCAACTGACATGATGCAGTTTGATTTAATATCGGCAATTGTAATCGCATAACAGGCGTCGTCTTTTATCTGCACTTTAGCATCACGAACAGTCGCAAGGGCCCTACAACGTTTGTGCGCCACCGAATCCGTTAGCTCATCACAAATAGACACATCACCACTACGGCCAACAATCCGTGAAGCAACAGAATAGGTGCAATGATTTCTGAACCCTGCATCAGAAAACTCATTACAACCAGCAATATTTTCATGCTCAACATAAGACAGAATTATTAAATTATTTTTACACACCAGACTTTCTTTAGCATTCTCTATACCATTACAAACCGAGTTATCAACCTGAAACTTTATACCCTGTAACAAATAACGATTTCGGCAAGCCTTAATTAATGAGCTATGGCGCAAATCTGAACATTGATTAATATTATAACTTTTGACTGCAAGCATGCTAGTCACTTCAAACAAACACTGATTCATTAATCGTTTATCATTAAGTGTTTGGCAAACCGATGGCTTTTTTTGTGCAATACCTTCAACCTGCAGCTTATTGAGATTTATAGCTGATTTACATTGACTAATATTGAAACCATCAGGCAGATAGTCACATTGATGCTTTAGTTGCTGATAGTGATCAGTCTCGAGCATATAGCCAAGCATGCATTTAGACTGCAGACTAAAAGGTAATGCCTGACAAACATTTTTTACAATGCTGGCATTTTCTATCAAAATGTCATCACTTCTAATATCGGCAGATTCAATGTGATTTAGAAGCTGCTTATCATAAGCCTCATACACATTAAGATATTTGATTGTTAAACCGAAAGCTAAAGATATAAGTATTACAGCCACGGTTATATACAGACTAAGACGAATTGAAATATTTTTTGATATCATCAACCACGGGTAAATACTAAAACTGCCTAATGAAAACACCAGAACTGCAACTAAAGCGGAGCTCGCTCCTGCAGACAATAGGGCAACAGCAGTGAGCACATCAAAAGCAATAGGCACCGGCAAAAACACACCAATTAACGACAAGCCCAACATATTAATAAAACTGGCTTCTATTTGATTTAAGTTTGAAAAAGGAAAAATCTCAATAACAAGTGCCCCCGCCACTCCTGCCAGCAACATAAGTGGTAATGCAATCTTTATTATATAAATTAAATTTTTAAAGAACTCAACTGTAGTTTCCTTAATGGCAGGTAGCCACTTATCACTACTGAGCATTAAATTCTGAGCAACGTTAATTTTTAAATCCGTTGTTACTTCAGATGTTTTTATTTTTGACCACTGAATAAAATAGGGAATCAAAGAAATTAATATAAGCACGCAAACTAACTTACCTATAGCCAAATGCAATGGCAACAAGGTAAAGGACATACTTAATACAATAATATTTAAGGTGGGCGAGCTAATAAGTGTTGCTAAACTGGTTTCAAGCTTAACACCAGAAGCATGCATGCCTTGAGCGATTGGAGTAGCACAGTTAACACACACACCTAATGGCGCACCACTAAACACACCTAAGAGAGTATTGAGCCAACGATTTTTAAATCTTTTTCGTGATAAGTTAGAGAGTAAATTAAGAATTGCTGCTGCGAATAACAAACCAAAGCTCATACCCTTCCAGTTGGTATAAGCCCAGTTAACAGCTGAGCGGGCGACTCGCTCCCACAGTGCCTGAGCATCGGAAACAGGTAATAAGATATCAAATGCAATTTCACTGAAGCTGGCCCTAACTCCCATTAACGCCTTTTCATTTAAAGCAGGGACCCGGGACAGACTCCAGAAAACAATTGATATGATCAATATAAGAAGAATTGAAAGCAGAATTTTTTTATTTTTAATGGCTTCTAATTTCCATGCGATTCACTTTACTTATGTCTGTAGTGTATAGCGACCTTCAAATATGCAATAGCTCTTAATATCTACTTAGTTGTTTCACTTTTACGTAAGTCTTTTGCGAGCTTATCCAATATACTATTTACAAAAGCATGACTTTTATCCGAGCCGAATAGTTTTGCTACTGTTATAGCTTCACTGATAATCACTTTGTAAGGCACATCGATGCAGTTTTTTAATTCATAAACTGATAATCTTAAAATTGACATTTCAATTGGATCAAGCTCATCATCTTTACGATTACTGTATTTAGCAATTAATAGATCCAGTTCTTTTGCCTGAACTGGAACCTGATGTAACAGTTTATGAAAATAGTCAGTATCGACTTTTTCCATATTCTGTTCCTGATGAAATTGCTTTTCAATATCAGCAAGATCATTACCTGACATATGCCACTGATATAAAGCCTGGGTCGCTTTTTTACGGGCATTACTTCGACCTTTTGCAATCGATACTGACATTAAGCAATCTTCTTTAAAAGGTTAACCATTTCCAGTGCAGAGATTGCCGCCTCAGCACCTTTATTACCGGCTTTAGTTCCGGCGCGTTCTATAGCCTGCTCAATTGTATTGGTCGTTAATACGCCGTTGATAACCGGAATATTATTATCCAGAGATACATTCGCCATGCCTTTTGATGCTTCGCCGGCAACAAAATCAAAGTGCGGTGTTGAGCCACGAATCACCGCGCCTAAACCAATAATCGCATCATACTTGCCACTTTGTGCGAGTTGCTGAATAGCTAACGGCATTTCATATGCACCGGGAACTTTTACCACGGTTATATTGGATTCTGCAACGCCATGGCGTTTAAGTGCATCAATCGCTCCACCTTCCAGGCTATCAACAATAAAACTGTTAAAGCGCGCACTAACAATTACAAAGTTACCTTCTGAATACTGTAACTCGCCTTCTAATATTTTAATTTCTGACATGATTCTCTCTTAATCGCTTTATATTTAAATTTTCTGATTATAAACGTTATTCATCACCGGTAATATAATCGACCACTTCGAGTCCAAAGCCTGCTAAACCATGAATACGCTTTGGTGCGGATAACAATCGCATTTTATGAACGTTTAAGTCCATTAAAATTTGCGCACCGATACCATGGGTACGTAACTCTTCCGGTGAGCTATTATCCGATTTTGGCTCATCAGTATGATCCAGCATCCACTGAACAATCTGCCGGGCAGATTCCGGTTCGCGTAATATAACAATCACACCCGGCTCATCGGCAGCCGCAATTGATTTCATAGCATCACGTAATGGCCAACCACATTTTCGGCTGGAAGCCAGCACATCACACATGGTGTTTTCCATATGTACTCTTACCCTTACCGGCTTAGACGAATCGATATCACCCTTTACCAGTGCCAGATGTAAATCATTTCCAATGGCATCCTGATAGGCATACAGACGAAAGTGACCAAACTCATTGGGAAAATCACTTTCCGCAACCCGCTCAACGGTTTTTTCATTTTGAATACGATAACGAATTAGATCTTCAATGGTACCGATTTTCAAATTATGCTGTTTGGCGAAAGTCTCTAAATCAGGACGTCGCGCCATGGTGCCGTCATCATTTAGAATTTCAACAATCACCGCCGCCGGTTCAAAACCGGCAAGGCGAGCTAAATCGCAACCGGCTTCAGTATGTCCGGCACGATTGAGTACGCCACCCGGCTGTGCCTTTAATGGAAACACATGTCCCGGCTGCACAATATCATGTGAGCTGGCGCCTTCGGCAACAGCAGCCTGAACCGTTATTGCTCGATCAGCAGCTGAAATACCGGTAGTGACCCCTTCTGCAGCTTCTATACTGACGGTAAAATTAGTACCGTGCATATCATCGGTATTATCAACCATCTGCGGTAAGCGTAGCTGACGACATCGATCTTCACTTAAGGTCAGGCAAATCAAACCTCGACCATAACGTGCCATGAAGTTAATATCTTCTGCGGTACAGGCGGACGCTGCCATCAGCAGGTCACCTTCGTTCTCACGGTCTTCATCATCCATAATGACAACCATTTTACCAAGTTTTATGTCTTCTATTATTTCTTCTATATTATTCAATTGCATAGGGCACTTTCTTAATGTTGTTTTACTTTATAAAACCATTCTCAGCGAGAAGGTTTCTGGTCACTTCTGTACTCATATCACTATTAGGCTGCGCAGCCTTATCACCCAGCATCAGCCGCTCTAGATAACGCGCAATCAGGTCCACTTCCAGATTCACCTGCGAACCCACCTGGTAACTGCCCATTATAGTTTCCTGCAGCGTGTGTGGCACGATATTTAATTCAAACTGGCAACCATCGAGTTTATTCACCGTCAGGCTGACTCCATCTATGGTAATCGAACCTTTTACTGAGATATATTTTGCCAGCGATTTAGGAGCCTCTATAATAAACCGTACCGAGCGTGCATCGTCATAACGGTCAAGTACCGTTCCCAGCCCGTCCACATGACCACTCACCATATGCCCACCGAGGCGAGTCTGCAATGTTAATGCTTTTTCAAGATTAACCGTGCTGCCGGCTTTTAACTGTTTTAATGATGTCAGAGATAAGGTTTCACCGGAAACATCAGCACAATAAGCATCATCACGTAATTCAATAGCCGTTAAACACACACCATTCATAGCAATGCTATCACCCAGCTGTACATCCGCCATATTCATTTTGCCGGTCTGAATCCACAAGCGTACATCACCGCCCTTATCCTCGATGGATTCAATTTTGCCCAGCGATTCAATAATACCGGTAAACATTACTGGTCCAGCTCCATCACCTGATAACTAATCGGTAAACCTGACGAAGTATTGAACTCACAGCCGGCTTCAACTGCAGCTTCCGCAATTTCCTGTGCCGAGTCTAAACGATCGTAAAGCACATGCATGGCACCCAACGCAAACTCAGAGCCGGATCCAATCGCCCAGAATTTATGATACTCACTGACTTCACGTAATGAATAAACGCCAAATATACCTTTGGAATTACAGATCAGCGCATCAATATGAGTGGCTTCGTAAGGATCATCTTCTTCATCTTTGGCATTGAGAAAATAATTTTCTTTTAATATGGGATGCAAACTGCGAAAGGTTTCAAAAATACCTAATCGCGAACTGAAATCAATTTCAATTTTGTCATCAGCTAGTACCGATTCCATCACCAGCGCATGAGCGGCACTACCGACGATGCCAAAGTAACCATCTTTATAAGACTGTATTTTATTATAGTCCCGATCGTATGCAGCGCCCATGCGCAGGTCACCGAAAGTGGTTAAGCTATCAGCAGCAATGCAGACCTGATTGTTTTTTCTGACCACGACAATAGTGGACATATAGTTCTCTCTTTATATTTAATAAGCATTTAAAGAAAAAGACACCGTCAATGAACGCGAATAACCGCTAATGCACGTAAAGGTTAAAAACTTAAAAATAAACCTGGCCATTATCAAATGACGAGAATTTTCAAGACATAAACTACAACCAGTTTCACGCCATAATGACACAATTTTTATTGTTCAATAAATTAGCGTTTTTTAGCATAATGCTGTTTCATTTTCGGTGTCTTTTTGTTTATATTTATACCTGTGTTTACTTAATGTATTTCGGCCGAGCCGTTAATCGCCAGTCTTTACCTATTGCACGTATATCTTTAATTTCAACATCAATACGTTGCTGCATTGTTTGTAGCTCCGGCAAATGAAATAAACCCATTGCTGAATCCCCCATAATATGCGGCGCGATATAAACAATGATTTCATCAATCAGTTGTTGTGACAACAATGCACCACATAATTTACTACCGGCTTCAACATGAACTTCATTGGCCTGATAGTGATCAGCCAGATATTTCATCAGCGCATGTAAATCAACTCGTTTATCTTTTTCCGCAAGCGTTATTGCATGTTCAGCCTGTTGCGTACTAAAGACAATGGTTTCACCACTTTGCTTAAAAATATTACTGTCGGTTGAAACCGTTAATGTACTATCTATAATAGCCCGTAAAGGCTGATGCACATCAACAGCAATGCCTAGTTCATGTGATGTGAGCCTTACATTCATTGACGGATCATCCGCCAGCACCGTTCCACTGCCGGTTAAAACAACTGAGCTGCGGGCACGATATTTCTGCACGTCAGCGCGTGCATGCTCACCGGTAATCCATTGGCTTTCACCCGATGCCATCGCTGTTCTGCCATCTACACTCATCGCCAGCTTTACCCGCACAAAAGGTAAACCCGTTTGCATGCGTTTAATAAAGCCCGGATTTAATTTTTCTGCTTGTGCCTGCATTAAACCAACCGATGTTTTAATGCCTGCCGCCTGTAGCTTTTCTAACCCCCTGCCCGCGACTAACGGATTAGGATCCTGCATCGCACACACCACCCGTGCTACACCCGCGTTTATTAAGGCATCTGCACAGGGTGATGTCTTACCCTGGTGGCTACATGGCTCTAAACTGACATATGCGGTTGCACCTCTGGCCCTGTTACCCGCCTGCTGTAATGCAAAAACCTCTGCATGCGGGCCACCCGCCTGCTGGTGATAACCTTCACCGACAATTTCATTGTTTAACACTATGACACAACCGACTCTTGGATTTGGTTGTGTGGAATACAAGCCTTTTTCTGCTAACTGAATAGCTTTAGAAATATAAAGAGTGTCGGATGAATTTGCCTGCATGTTTTAATTTATCTGAAAATTGAATTAAACCTAACCTGATGCGTTTACTGTTGCTCTAGTTTTTCAATGGTTTTACGAAATGCATCAACATCTTCAAAACTTAAGTACACTGATGCAAAACGAATATAAGCAACATGATCCAATACCTGCAACTCTTCCATTACCCAATCACCAATGGTTCGCGCATTGACTTCGCGCTCACCCTGCGATAACAATTTGTGTTTTATGTGACTAATACTTTCTTCAATTTTTTCAACGCTCACCGGACGTTTTTCCAGCGCCTTAGTGAAACCGGAGCGTAACTTGGCTTCATCATAAGTCTGGCGTGTACCATCCTGTTTGACAATACGCGGCAAACTGAGCTCAGCGGTTTCATAGGTAGTAAAACGTTCAGTGCATTCTACACACTCACGTCGACGACGAACCTGATCGCCATCGCCACCAAGCCTTGAATCCACCACGCGGGTGTCGGGTGCTTTACAAAATGGACAGTGCATATGAAAAAAGTCTTAAGTTATTAATTATGATTCTACTTTTTGTATACCGGTAAATCGGCACAGATGGCCGAAACTTTATCCTGTATACCCTGTATTAGAACATCATCATCCATATTTGAAATCACATCACACATCCACTCAGCGAGTTCAGTCGATTGTTGTTCATTAAAACCACGGGTGGTAAGTGCCGGTGTACCTACGCGAATACCGGATGTCACAAATGGCGACTGCGGGTCATTCGGCACCGAATTTTTATTAACCGTAATATGAGCTTTGCCGAGGGCATTTTCCACATCTTTACCGGTTAAACCTGCCTTGATAAAGCTGACTAAGAACAGGTGATTTTCGGTACCATTGGAAACCACATCATAGCCACGGTCCATAAAGACCTTCGCCATTGCCTGTGCATTAACTACAACCTGCTTTTGATAAACAATGTATTCCGGTTCCATGGCTTCTTTAAAGGCCACCGCTTTAGCGGCAATCACATGCATTAACGGACCACCCTGAGTACCGGGAAAAATAGCTGAATTAAACTTTTTGGTAATTTCATCATTTTGTTTTGCCAGTATTAAGCCGCCACGTGGACCGCGTAATGTTTTATGCGTGGTTGAGGTCACGACATCGGCAATCGGTACCGGATTGGGGTAAATACCCGCCGCTACCAGGCCTGCCACGTGTGCCATATCAACAAACAGGTATGCACCGACTTCGTCGGCAATATCACGAAACTTCTGCCAGTCCATAATTTTAGAATAGGCCGAAAAGCCCGCAACAATCATTTTGGGCTTGTGCTCACGCGCTAGCTCAGCAACCTGTTCATAGTCCACTTCACCGGTTTCTTCTTTTAATCCGTATTGAACCGCATTATACATTTTGCCTGAAAAACTCACTTTAGAACCGTGAGTTAAATGCCCACCGTGCGCCAGACTCATACCCAGCACCGTATCACCCGGCGAGCATAAAGCCATATATACAGCTGCATTTGCCTGTGAACCGGAGTGTGGCTGAACATTGGCATAATCCGCACCAAATAACTGCTTTGCACGATCAATTGCCAGTTGCTCGGTTTTATCAACAAATTCACAACCGCCGTAGTAGCGCTTTGAGGGATAGCCTTCTGCATATTTATTGGTTAACACAGAGCCCTGTGCCTGCATAACGCGGGGGCTGGTATAGTTTTCAGAAGCAATAAGCTCAATGTGATCTTCCTGACGTTGCGTTTCTTCGTTGATGGAATCCATCAATTCATCGTCATAACCCTGAATGGTCATATCTGCTGAAAACATAGTTTAAATTCTCCGGTTGTGGCAAAAATACCTGAAATCTGATCACCACTATTCATCATATTAATGACAAATAAGTGGCTACCCATAAAAGCCGTATAGCATAGCTTATATAGGGGGTTGAGACCAGTGTAGATACTAGATATAGATGATTTGGACGATAGATTGTTGATTGAAACTAATCAGATGATTCTTTAGCCGGCATGGATATAACATTTTGTTCAGGTAAATAATGCATACCTTTTGGTAACGAAGTATTCTGGCGTTTTTGCTGTAACAACTGAGGCTGATCAGCCTGTTCTTTAACCGCTGAAATTTCATCCGACTGAACCGCCACAGGTACAATAAAAGATCGCGACTGATTCTGACCATTTATATGTAAAGTTGCATACACATGTATAAGATGCTGACCTTCCTGTTCAGGTAAAACTGTCAGCACTACCGTTTTTTGATCAGCTGCTGCAAGCGCCTGAAACTGAAATAGACTTTGTGCAGTAACCCCCGCCAACCCTGATTCAATATGGTATTCAACCTGCAATGATTCAACAGCACGAGAGGTTTTAAAATTTAGTTTTATATCCAGATACTCACCAATAACCGCATCATTATCAAATTCATACGTCATCATTACTGCAGCCCTGGGTTTAGTAGTGATGGATTTAGTAGTGATAGGCTTTGTGGTAACCGGCTTTGAGGCAGTGGAGCTGGCAGCAATGTGTTTATACGCACTGGATTTCGAGCGACCTGTAACCTTAGTATCCGCCAATTCAGAATCCGTTGTATATTGCTGATCAACACCAGACATTTCAACCGCATGAGTCTGCGCATCCTGATTACAGGAAAGCAAACCACTCAATAAAAAAAATAAAACTAATTTCTGCCATTTCATAAAAGTATCAACTCGTGAACATAATCCCGTGAACATATCTTTAGTAAACCTGATATACGGGCAACTGATTTGTCTGTCCCGGATTCAGTGTACTTTGAGTGCTGCCATAAACATCACTAACCGGATCTATATTCTGACCACTTAACAGATTATCAACCGCATTAGCGGTCGATGGATTTTGCACCTTAAACAAATGCATAAAACTGAATATACTCGTCATCGCTTCTGTATTTTTCTGACCATTAACCAGCACATCATAGATAGAAGAGAAATTCATATTAAGTGAATCCTGATTTTCATTGTTTGCATCATAAATATCATACAACATCGACTGCACTGAACACTCACTATACCAACCTGCATTTTCACAGTTGTTATTTTCCATATCGAGTATAAAACCTCTGCCCTGTAAAAAGCCACTGGTATCAATATAAAAATTATCATCCGTTACAATCGCTGAAAACGCATTACCAAAACCTTCACCAAAAGCGAGCCGCACATCAAGAATATCACCAAGCCCGTGCGACCCTCCTTTTGAATCTGAGCGTGAAAAATTATCTTCGAAGTAATGTCCCCACTCATGAATAATAACGTGTTCATCATACTCATCCGTGTCATTATTCTCTTTTCCCATTAAAAATATTTCCTTGAGTTGCGGATCATAGAAAGTACCCAAAAGACTGAGGGTGGAGTTATCAACACTCCAGTTAATTTTAAGCAACGGGAATCTCACATTGGCGGCAGATAATACTTTGTCTTTAGCTTTTCTAACGCTGTCTAAAATAGCAAAAGGCGCAGCAATTCTTTGACCTTCAATATACCCCGTACCACCCCAGCCTGCACCCGCTTCAAGATTTAAGGTCTGATCAACACCCGCAGTCAGTGTGCTGCTATCCATTGCATACACAGGTTTTGACAACACCGTATTGTCAACCACGCTCATATCCCAGCGGCCGTCACTGAACATTTGCGCTTTTACCCTTACCCGGCAAGACTGGTTTGCGGGAAAGTTTAAAGAGTAATTTCCAGACGAATCAGATGACTCTGAATTATAAATAACGGTTGTAAAAAAATTATCTGAGCTGCAGATAGCTTGCACAAGCGCCTGTTGAATCGGCAGTTTTGATATATCAGAGTAATTAAGGAACGAACCTGCATGATTGACTCTTTCGAAAGAAACATAACCACTCACACGGCTGCAAACATCACCTACCAGACACCCCGTAACAAGAGCATTAAGAGCCTGGGTTGTTATTATAGCGGCAGTGGTTTTCTGAAAAACCGGCTGAGTTAGCTGTACTTTCCCATCATCACTTGAATATTTAAATTCTTTGATTTCAAAAACGTAATTACCAGCGCCAAGGTTTACTGAAAGAGACTCAGTGTTACTACCTGTACCATCAGCCTGTTTAATTATGATGCCGTTTTTATAAACTACAATATCCGGATCTGATGGATTAAGACCATCTGTTCGGGTTACCTGCACACTGACCGCTGCAGGATTTAGTAGAGAGGTTTTTATAAAACGAGCCGTGCCCAAGCCATTAAAGCCACCATTTTCTATTGTGGTACATAAATTTTTTGTCTGACTATTGCCTGCAATACTAATCTGAACGTCATAACAGGTTTCAATGGCAGTGGTATTAGTAGGACCGAAATTTCCCTCCTGTCCTCCCGAGCAGCCCAGAACAGACAAAAACAAGGCTATCAATAAAATCGAATATAAATACTTCATAGATAATAACTAAAGCTAAAAGGCCCTTAAGTGACGATTACAATCTGCAAAGTAAATTCCATTAAATACGTTAAGCAGAAGATTTAATATATAAATTGTTAATCAGAGTTACCTTAGTATAATCTACTGTCAACAAACAACTGACTTTTACATCACAAATAGTTAATTAAATTATGGCACAGTACATCTACACAATGAATGGCGTGGGCAAGATTGTTCCACCCAAAAAAGAGTTACTTAAAAACATTAACCTTAACTTTTTCCCCGGTGCAAAGATTGGTGTACTGGGTTACAACGGAGCAGGTAAATCGACCCTGTTACGCATTATGGCAGGTGTCGACACTGATATTATTGGTGAAGCCCGCCCCCAGCCCGGTATTAATATTGGTTTTCTTCAACAGGAACCCGAGCTGGATGAAACCAAAGATGTAAAAGGCAATGTGGAAGAAGGCCTTAAAGTGGTTAAAGATGCACAGGCCCGTTTAGATGCGGTTTATGCCGCCTATGCCGAACCAGATGCGGACTTCGATGCACTGGCTGCGGAACAGGCGCAGCTGGAAAACATTATTCAGGCAGCCGATGCCCACAATCTCGAACACAAACTGGAAATAGCCGCCGATGCTCTGCGTCTGCCGCCATGGGATGCGGATGTCAGTAAACTTTCCGGTGGTGAACGCCGTCGTGTAGCTCTTTGCCGCTTGTTGTTGTCAGCACCGGATATGCTGATTCTTGACGAGCCCACCAACCACCTCGATGCCGAGTCTGTCGCCTGGCTAGAACGCTTTCTAGCTGAATTTACCGGTACGGTTGTAGCGGTAACCCACGACCGCTACTTCCTCGACAACGTCGCCGGCTGGATTCTGGAACTCGACCGCGGCCAGGGAATTCCGTGGGAAGGCAACTACTCCTCCTGGCTCGAGCAAAAAGAAGCCCGTCTGGAGCGCGAAGAGAAAAAAGAAGCCGGTCGCCAGAAAGCCATTAAGGCCGAACTGGAATGGGTACGTTCCAATGCCAAGGGCCGTCATGCCAAGAGCAAGGCGCGTCTGTCACGCTTTGAAGAGTTGCAGTCAGATGAATATCAAAAGCGCAGCGAAACCAAGTCACTGTATATCCCACCCGGACCCAGACTTGGCGATTTAGTAGTGGAAGCAGTCAATATCAGCAAAAGTTTTGGCGACCGCCTGCTCTACGAAAATGTCAGTTTTAACCTGCCAAAAGGTGGCATTATCGGCATTATTGGTCCAAACGGTGCGGGTAAAACCACCCTGTTTAATATGATTGCCGGCACCGAAACGCCAGACTCAGGCGAGTTTCGAATAGGTGATTCAGTTGAAATTGCCTATGTAGACCAGAGCCGCGATTCACTGAATGACGATAACACCGTATGGCAGGAAATAACCGATGGATTAGACAATATCGAAGTCGGCCGTTATACCACCTCATCTCGAGCCTACGTCAGCCACTTTAATTTCAAGGGCGACTCACAGCAGAAAAGCATTAAAACCCTCTCCGGTGGTGAACGTAATCGGGTGCATCTGGCCAAGCTAATGAAAAAAGGTGGCAACCTGTTACTACTCGATGAGCCCACCAATGATTTAGATGTTGAGACGCTACGGGCACTCGAAGAAGCCATTCTCGACTTCCCCGGCTGTGCCGTGGTTATTTCCCACGATCGCTGGTTTTTAGACCGAATAGCCACCCACATTCTGGCATTTGAAGGCGATTCAAAGGTTACCTGGTTTGAAGGTAACTACTCAGATTACGAAGAAGACCGTAAACTCCGCCTGGGCGACGATGCCATTAATCCACATAGAATAAAATACAAGCCATTGAAATAAATCTCCTCAGCCCCCCTTTTACCAATGGCGAGAAAATGGTTTGTCTGCGTCAACAAGGATATGGAAATGCTCTGTTTACTTCTATTAAGTCGGAGCTAAACGCTTATCTCCCCTCTTTCTAAAAAAACGCCCGGGGGAGATTTATACCCGCAATTATAATAATAACTTTACCGTCGATTTTTTGCTTTTCCCCCAGTCCATACTATTCTTTTTAAAACTCATACAAAAAGATCAGCATGGCACTCAACTCCGTACTACCCGATCACATCGGACGCTTTAAAATTATCAAGGAACTCGGTAGCGGCTCTCAGGGTATTGTCTACCTTGCATCCGATAAACAACTGGAACGCAATGTTGCAATAAAAACCATCCGCCTCGAAAAAATCACCCCTCGCATAAAACAACAACTGTTAACTGAAGCCCGCACCATAGCGAAACTGCAACACCCTAATATAATTACCTTATTTGAAATGGATGAACACCTGGGTACACCCTATCTGGTGTTTGAATATGTTGACGGAGTTTCACTAAAAGATTTTCTGATAAAAAAACCAAAACTGGATTCAAAACAGGCCATCAATTTATTAGCGCCATTACTCAATGCTATTGCCTACGCACATAAGCGTGGCGTAATTCACCGCGATTTAAACCCGTCAAATATATTAATCACTTCACAGCACAAACCACGTTTGATGGATTTTGGTATTGCCACCTTACTCGGTGAGAAAAAAGATGATACCAACAATGAAGGCGTGTGGGGAACATTCAAATACATGTCACCTGAACAGTGTAATAATGAAGAACTAACCCCGGCATCTGATATCTTTTCGCTGGGATTAATTTTATTTGAAATTATTACCGGAAGACAGGCCATTGATGCCGAAAATAAATTTGCCATTATTAATGCCATTGTTAACCAGAAAATACTTTACCCCGATGACTATGACATAGCCATTAAAGAAGTTACCGAGAAGGCTTTAACCAAAGATCCGCAGCAGCGATATGCAGATGCACATGATATGCGACAGGACTTACTTGACCACCTGCAACGCATATCCCCTGAAACTGATATCCCGGCCAAACAAAAGTCCAGCAGTGAAATAAACAGCACATTACAGTTTTTACTGCGCAGAATGGAGCATAAAAAAGACTTCCCAACCATGTCTCATCAGGTTGTAGAAATCAGTCAGAAAGCCAAAGCATCAGGTGATAATTCAGCCAATATCCTCTCCAATGCTATATTAAAAGATTATTCACTCTCAAGTAAATTATTACGTCTGGTTAATTCACCTTCTTATGGTCAGTATGGCGGGCGTATAAGTACCGTTTCACGTGCTGTTGTTATTTTAGGTTTTGAAGAAGTTAGAAATGCAGCTCTCGGATTAATGCTGCTTGATCATTTAAAAGACAAAAACCAGGCAGAGAATCTAAAAGAAGCCTGTATCAGTTCGATGATCAGTGGCAGCCTTGCACATGGCGTTGCTGCAAAGATGAATATAAAAGATAAAGAAGAAGCCTATGTTTGCTCGATGTTTCATCAACTCGGAAAACTACTGTCTATTTATTATTTCCCGGAAGAGGCAGAAATTATTTTTGATATCATCAAACAGAAAAACATGAAAGAACAGGTAGCAGCCGAAGCAGTACTGGGCGTTAGCTTTGAAGAGATTGGTATTGCGGTAGGTGAATCATGGCAACTACCATCTGAACTTATAAACAGCATGCACACACTGCCCCCCGGCGAGCTTAAAAAACCGCTTAGCCAAAGCGACCTGTTGACCCATGTATCTGGATTTTCAAATGAATATTGCGAGATGATACACACATCAGGCGTACAGGAGCGGCAACAAAATTTTGAAAATCTTGCTTCGCGATATAGTAATAGCATGAGTATTTCACGCTCACAGATGGAAGATATTTTATCAAATGCACTGGATGAAATGCAAAAATACGCTAAATTAGTGAATCTGGATTTAACGCAAAGTAAAATATTTACACAGGCTCATACATGGGTACCAGAGAGCTCATCTGTTAAAACACCTGAAGTCATTTCTCCTGAAAAATCGTTTACCAATATGCCTGAGCAGCAGCATCAAATTATCGAAGCCATTCAGGAAATCACTGATGCTATATTAGATGGCGCACCACTGAATGATATTCTAATCATGGTTATGGAAACAATTTTTACCAGCTTTAACTTTCACCGGGTTATGTTCTGCTTTATCAATAAAGGCCGCACATCAATTAATGCCCGCTTTGGGTTCGGCCCGAATATTGAAGAAATTACTAACCGCTTCAGCATACCCAATGGTGGAGATGATATTTTTAACCTATCGTTAAAGCAGGCTAAAGACTTAATTTTAGAAGACGTGCTGGACGAGGACTCCCTGCATTTAATTCCCCGCTGGTATCGTGACAAATACGCAAAAAAATCCTTACTGGTTTATCCTATTATTGTAAAAAACATACCCATCGGCCTGGTGTATATCGACTCAATCTTAGCCGTCAGTGTTGCTGATGAACCTCGACTTAGCCCTATAAAAACACTACGCAACCAAATCATCCTCGCGATTAGACAAAACTAGAGTAAACTGAATACGAAGTTACAATGACTCAAACACAACACCTGTACCACCTAAACCACAATATCCCTGTGGGTTTTTAGCCAGATACTGCTGGTGATATTCTTCCGCATAATAAAACACTTCAGCAGGTAGTATCTCCGTAGTTATTGATGACATATTATTAGCATCGAGCAATAATTGAAATTCTGCTTTGATACTTTCAGCCTGTTGCCTCTGTTTATTTGTAAAAGTATAAATACCTGATCTATATTGGGTTCCGCTATCATTTCCCTGTCTCATTCCCTGAGTCGGGTTATGACTTTCAAAAAAAACCTTCAATAAAAGCTCATACTGACAAACAGCTTCATCAAAAACCACCAGCACAACTTCATTGTGGCCAGTCATGCCAGAGCAAACTTCCTGATATGCCGGGTTTTTTGTTGTACCCGCAGCATAGCCAACCGCTGTTGTGTAAACACCTGGTAATTGCCAGAATTTTTTTTCCGCACCCCAGAAACAACCCATACCAAATATGGCTTTTGATAAATTCTCAGAAAATGGCTCGGTTAAGCGATGACCATTAACAAAATGTTGATCCGTCACAGACATTTTCTGGTCACGTCCGACAAGTGCATCTTCTGCTGAGATTATGGTGAGATTGTCATTTGTAGAAAACATAATAGAATCCTAAATTAATACGGCTTATATCTAAGATATAAGTTAAACAGACTGTGGCATTTAAACAACATTAAGTAAATTACTATCTACTAATTTTATAGAAGCACT
This sequence comes from uncultured Thiotrichaceae bacterium, assembly GCA_964531165.1. Classification (GTDB taxonomy): domain Bacteria; phylum Pseudomonadota; class Gammaproteobacteria; order SZUA-229; family SZUA-229; genus SZUA-229. The sequence goes on along the minus strand of CAZHEA010000003.1, from coordinate 78,497 downwards.
ACCTGTTTGAAGCATTTAATTGCTTTTCATATACACATATACTTAATTTATTGCTATTTGTTAAAGCCGTTGATTATATAACTATTTAATATGTGAAGTTGGCCCCAAACTATGGTTTAATAGATTCAAACTATATTATAGATAAGGTAAGAGTATCGTTACTGGATTCATTAACTCAGCAGTACTCTATAACCGTATAAATACAAAAATAACACACATTTAAGAGGGTCAGGAATGAACGATTCAGTCGATGTACAACCAGACACAGACCGACGGGCACGAACGCGGAAAGAAATAAAACAGCTAATTTCCGAGCGTAATGAAGTTCTAGCACTCTACTGTAGCTTAGCCGGTTGTGATGGCAACAAAATCACCTCTGCTGAGAATATAGACAATGAAACATTGCAGGAATTTTGTCAGCTTTTGATAGATTATATTGCAACCGGACATTTTGAACTCTATAGCCGTATTTCCGAAGGCAAAGAAAGACGTAATGAAATAATTAAACTCGCGAACACTATTTACCCACGCATTGAAAAAACCACCGCACTGGCTGTCGCATTTAACGATGCTTACGATAGTGCAAGTACGTTTACAGATGAACTGAAGAATAAACTGCCTCAGCAACTTTCTCAACTAGGTGAAGAGCTTGCCACTCGAATTGAGCTGGAAGATAAATTAATTAATACTTTATTGACCTCTAGCCATCAGGGCGAAACAGTCCTGCAGTAAAAAAACACTTCATGGCCTACTGTTCAAATAAATAATAGGCCATGAGTTCTGCTGTTTTTTTGATAACTATTTCGGTTTAATACTAAAGCAATGATGTATTCTGGGGTTACGTTTAAAATCCTCAGGTATAGTTGAAGCTGAAATATTTTCTATCTGATATTTTTCCATTAAACCTTTATCTATTTTGAACTTTCTAAAGTTATTAGAAAATATAATTTCACCCTTTTTCTCTAACAGCTTCATCGCTGACTCTATCAAATCGACATGATCTTTTTGTACATCGAATAAATTTTCCATCGATTTTGAATTCGAAAAAGTTGGCGGATCAATAAATATCCATCGATAACGTTGTGTTTCAACTTTCGCTAATTCCAGCCATTTCATACAATCGGCTTTTATAAAGATATGCTTATCTGATAACAAATCATTAAGTTCAAAGTTACGCTTCGACCAGCTGATATAAGTATTCGACATATCTACACTTGTAGTAATAGCGCCGGCTTTTGCAGCATATACTGAAACCGATGATGTATAGGAGAACAGATTTAAGAATGTAGCTGACTCGGGGCCATTACTGACTTTATCAAAGACCAGCTGACGAGTTAGCCGGTGATCAAGAAACAACCCCGTATCAAGATAGTCTTTAAGGTTAATATAAAAAGAACTTCCCCCCTCTTCTATCACAAATTCCCAGCGTAAACCGCTTTGTTTCTCATATTGTGCAAGTCCCTTCTGTTGCCGGCGAGTTTTGATTACGATATTGTCTTTATCAATACCCAGTGCTTCAGGCACCACTTCGACCAATAAATCCAGCCGCTGTTTTGCTTTGTTAATTTCGATAGTTGAAGGCGCCTGATATTCCTGCACATGCACCCAGTCACCATAAACATCAATTGCCGCAGCATATTCGGGTATATCAGCAGAATATACCCGATAGGCCTGTATATTATTCTTTTTAGCCCAACGACCAATATGTTTAACATTTTTCTTTAAGCGATTTAAAATTGCTGCACGTTGCTCGGTATTTCGCTGATCTCTTTCCTGCTTTTTTTCGACGGAAAGTGCCGGGCGAATTTGATATTGCAATAACTTACATTTAATAGCGCCATTATAAAAACTATTTGTTCTATGGGCGCGTAAACCAATGTGCTTTATCAAATCATCATTGGCTGTAAACAGACATATTTTCCAGTCAGGAAAGTGCTCGCGCCAGCATTCACCCATTTCAGAGTATAAATGAGCAAGCTCCTGTCTTTCACCAAGGCGTTCACCATACGGTGGATTTACAATCAACATTGAAGGAATTATAGAGTCAGCATTAGTCTGCATATCTTCACAACACTGCGAAAAGTTTTTATGCTCGAGTGTAATTAAATCCTGTAAGCCTGCGCTATGTACGTTTTGCCTTGCGCTAGCTACCGAGAACTTATCTGCATCATAACCGGTGAAACGAATACTACAGTCAGACAAAGGTAATACAGCATTTTTTGCCTCACTTAATAACTTTTTCCAGACCTGTTGATCATGGCCTTTCCAGTTTAAAAAACCATAAAATTGACGTTTTAGACCCGGTGCAATATTTAAGCACATCATTGCGGCCTCAATTAAAAATGTTGCCGAACCACACATCGGATCCAGCAAATCTTTTGGCTTGTCATCACCTTTATCTGAGCACCAGCCACTGCGGATTAAAATTGCGGCTGCCAGGTTTTCTTTAAGCGGTGCCTGCACACTCGAAATACGATAACCGCGTTTATGTAACGGTTCACCGGAAAGGTCAATACTTATATCAACTGCATCGTGATCTATATGAACATTAATACGCACATCCGGTTGCTCACGATCTACTGATGGACGCGTTTCATACAGCTCATTAAACTGATCAACTATTGCATCTTTTGTTTTTAACGAGGCATAATGAGAATTAGTAATTTCAGATCGATTGATTGTGCAATTAACCGCTAAAGTACCATCCATATCGATATGCTGTGGCCAGTTTATGGTTTGCACACCTGCATACAATGCGTCTTCATCAAGTGCTTCAAATGAGGTTAATTTCAAAAATACGCGGCTCGCCAGTCGCGACCACAAACATGCCCGGTAAGCCTGTTGAAGTGTGCCGGTAAAACTAACGCCGGAGTATTCCTGTTTAGCTGTGTCTATCTGTAAAGCAATCAGTTCGTTATATAACAGGTCTTCCATACCTTTCGAACAGGTTGCAAAAAACGTAATATTTTCATTCATAATTTTAACAAGCCAGTAATAATTTTATTTTTTGTAAATCTTCAGGCGTATCAATTCCCGGCCCGGGTAATGAGTGTGCCTGCTCAACATGAATTTTATGCCCATGATACATTGCGCGTAATTGTTCTAATTTTTCAAAAACTTCAATTTCGCATTGTGATAGTTGACTGTATTCATTTAAAAAGCCCACGCGATATGCATAAATACCCAGGTGTCGTTGATATAAGTTCGATAAGCTCAAGCTATCAGCATCGCGTTTAAATGGGATAGGCGCACGACTAAAATAAAGTGCATAGCCATTTTTGTCGGTGACCACTTTAACAATATTCGCATCAGTTATTTCTTCGATCGTCGTTAACGGCGTACTCAATGTCGCAATTGATGCGGCTTCATTGTTATGTATATTATCAGCCACCTGTACAAGTAGCTGCGCTGGTGTCAGTGGTTCATCACCCTGTAAATTAACAACAATTTCATCTGCTGCCCACTGCTGCAAAGCACACACTTCTGCCAACCTGTCTGTGCCCGATTCATGTTTATTGGAAGTCATTAATACCTGTTCACAAAAATGTTTTGCAACCTCAGCAATACGTTTATCATCTGTTGCAATCACCACACTTTCAGCAGGTGAGTTTTTTGCGACCTCATAGACATGCTGCAACATGGTTTTTTCATTAATCAGCTGCAAAGGCTTACCCGGAAAACGGCTGGAGGCATAACGAGCAGGAATTACAATATGGAAAGGTGTCATTAGTTAGTCTTAGGTTAATCAGGTGGTAGTATTTGAAGATTCAGTTTTTGTTGCTTGTTCAACCAGCATCACAGGAATTCCGTCTTTAACAGGATACTCAAGTTTACAATTATCACAGCTAAGGTTTTGCTGATTTTTATTATAACTGAGCTTAGCCTGACACTCAGGACAGACTAATAATTCAAGGTTTTTTTTATTCATGGTAATTCTCTCTAATATCACATTATATTATTTAAAGTGATGAAAATATTTTATCAACTTTTTTCTGTGCCGAGTCACTCAGCTTAATTTCAATCGGCACAGACCAATGATTATCCAGTTGAAAACCCGTACATTTTATCGCATCTTTTTCAGTCATTAATACACGCAGATCATCATCAAAATGCAGATCTGATGATTGATAGTTATTATGGTCTTTAAAGGCATGGGCAATGACTGTTATCCCATACTGCTCAAGCATCGTGAAAAACCGCTGCGGGTGGCCTATACCGGCGATAGCATGTACCGTTTCACCGGATATTTCACTTATTAAGAAACTTTGTAAGTGATTACGTACAACAGGTATACATTTTCGTGGTTGTACATTAAATGACAGTGCATCGTTTGAGCCACCATTATACAACACAAGATCAACCTGGCTAAGCCTGCTCTGCCCCTCTCTTAAAGGACCCGCAGGAAGATACCAGCCATTTCCACATAATCGTGTTGCATCAACAATGCAAATTTCTACCTGTCGCTGAAGTGCATAGTGCTGCAAGCCATCATCTGCGAGAATAACATCACAGTTAAACTGCTTAAGTAATAATGTTATATCGGCTTTTCTGTCAGGACCGGCCACCAACGGACATAAGGTTTGTTGAAAGATTAACTGCGGCTCATCACCCACCTGCTGTGACTGGCTCTGTGAATTAACAATTTGTGGCCAACTCAGTGCAGCACCACCATAGCCTCTGCTAATAACACCGGGATGCTTACCTATCGCCTGGAGCTGTTTAACCAGCTCAATTATTAATGGCGTTTTACCCGTACCACCTACCGTAATGTTACCAATAACAATAACCGGAACCGGTGCTTTGTAAGATGACAAAAAATTAATTTTATACAGCCACCTTCTAACCTGGCTCAACATAAAAAATACCACCGACAATGGCAGTAAAAGCAATGATATAAAATTAATACTGTTCCAGTAATAATCCAGCCGTTTCATTACTGTTTATTATCTATTGATGATGTCTCTACCGGTGGCACGGGATCGCAGAATTGTATATTATGCAAAGCACTATATACGCCTTTTTTATCCAGCAACTCATTGTGCGTTCCCATTTCAACGATACAGCCATCTTCCATAACAACTATTTTATCTGCCTTTTCTATGGTAGACAGACGGTGCGCTACAACTAAAGTGGTACGGTTTTTAGTTAATGTTTCTAATGCAGATTGTATGGCTTTTTCTGACTCAGTATCGAGCGCTGAAGTCGCTTCATCCATAATCAATACTGGTGAATTTTTAAGTAAAGCACGTGCTATCGCTAGACGCTGCCTCTGCCCGCCAGACAGTAACACACCCCGTTCACCGGCTAGTGATTGCATACCTTCAGGTAAGCGTTCGATGAAGTCCAGAGCATAAGCGGCTTTTGCTGCTTCATTGATATCATCAATACTCACATCAGTACAACCGTATGAAATATTATGTGCAATGCTGTCATTAAACAGCACAATTTCCTGGCCGACATATGCGATATGACTACGCAAATTTTCAATTTTATAATCGTTTAAATTAATACCATCAAGTAGAATATTTCCCTGATAGCCTTCATAAAGACGTGGAATCAAATTGACTAAAGTAGACTTGCCACTACCCGAGCGACCCACAAATGCTACGGTTTCACCCGAATTAATCGTAAGATTGATATTATTTAATACCAGTCTGTCCGGTTGATTTTCATACGAAAAATTTAAATTTTCAATACGTAATTCGCCTGAGACTTTATCCGGCTGGTGTGTGCCACAATCAGCTTCAGGCAACGTATCCAGAAAAACAAAAACGCTCTCTGCAGCAGCGACACCTTTCTGAATAATGGCATTGATATTTGTTAGTCGCTTCAACGGTGCAAATAACATGGTTAGCGATACGATAAACGCCGTAAAAGTACCTACCGTTAGACTTTCATTAAGACCTTCCTGTATCGCAAGATGCACAATACCTGCCAACGCAAATGAAACTATCATCTGTAGAATTGATGTACTAAGAGAACTACTCACCATCAGTTTCATATTCTGTTGACGATTCTGATTATTACTTTTGCTGAAACGTTTCTGTTCGTAAGCCTGTCCACCATAAATCTTAACCACTCGCTGTGCCTGTACAGACTCCTCCAGCACATGAGTGATTGATCCCATTGAATTTTGAATACGTCGTGAAATAGCTCTAAAACGCCGGGACACAAACATAACGATAAGTGCCAGCATTGGCCCGACCACTAAAAAAATAGTCGCCAGTTTAGGGCTGATGTAAAACATCCAGCCAATCAAAGCGATGATCATTAATACATCTTTGATTAAAATCGTCACGGCGGTTGTGGCAGCAGTAGCAAGCTGTTCAACATCAAAAGTAAAGCGTGAAATTGTTTCACCCGTTGACGTATTATCATAATAGCGATTAGGCAGAACCAGTAAGCGATAAAACATTTCATCTCTTAATGTTTGAATAACCGTGCGCCCTATCCAGCTCATACCATAATCAGATGCAAAACCGGCAACCGCGCGAACCATAAACAAACCGACAATACCGAATGGTAACCACTTAATTACCTGAGGGTCCTGATTAACAAAACCACCATCAAGCATCGGCTCCATCATCGCTGCAAAGGCAGGCTGAGATAAGGCAACAAGAACCATACTGATTACGGAAAAAGTAAATACACCTTTATTTTGAAAGGTATAAGAGAGCAATCTACGATACGTTATTTTTGAGCTAACTTGCTCAGGTTCACTGGACATGAATTATTGACTACCATTTGTTTCAAGTGTCGAAATAGAAAGACGAGTTAAACCAACTTGCGAAGCTGCATCCATCGCAGTAACAACAGACTGATGTGGTGTTTTAGCATCAGCACGTAACACAATTGGAATCGTTTTGTCATCACCGGCGATTTTTAGTAATGCAATTTTTAATGTTTTTAACTGTGTGTTAACCAGCTGCCGGTCATTAATATAATACCGCCCTTTAACATCAATACCGATTACAATTTTTTTATCAGACTGCGGTGTTGCCTGTGCTGATGCTTCGGGTAAATCAATTTTTAATTTAGAGGTTTTTTCGAAGGTGGTAGATACCATGAAAAAAATCAGCAATAAAAAAACCACATCGATTAGAGGCGTCAAATTTAAGTCAATCTCTTCGCGTCGTTCGGGCTTAAGATTCAAGCGGCCTTCCCAGCAACTTTTTTTGCTTTTGTGGGTGCCGGCATATTGCGGTTATTATGTAACACATCAACCATTTTAATAGCTTCTTCTTCCATTTTCACCACAAGCTCATCAACCCGACCACGGAAATAGCGGTGAAAAATCAGCGCAATAATAGCGACGCTTAAACCTGCAGCAGTGGTAATTAAGGCCTGTGAAATACCTCCTGCCAGCGGTGCGGCATTACCCACACCTGCACTGGTAATCGCGTTAAATACTTTAATCATGCCGATGACTGTACCCAGTAAACCGAGTAAAGGTGATATTGAAGCAATGGTACCCAGCGTATTCAGGAACCGCTCCATTTCATGCACGACCTGTCGCCCTGCCTCTTCAATAGACTCTTTAATTCGGTCACGCTCTAGATGCCGATTATTCAAACCGGTAGCCAGTATTTTACCAAGTGCCGACTGCTTACTGATTTCTTCAATCCTCGATCGCTCAAGTTGACCTTCTTTAACCCAGTGCCATATCGTCGCAACCAGATGATCAGGAATGACTTTTTTCTTTTGCAGCGCCCAGAAGCGCTCAAGAATGATTGCAAAGGCTATTATAGAACCCGCAATGATGGGGAACATTAACCACCCACCGGCTTTAACCATTTCAAACACGTATTCCGCCTTATTTCAGTATTAATTATTGGCCACATAATACGTTATCACAGGCGATGATTCCAATAATGTGTGCTAACTTTTCGCTGGAGTTTGATTTCTAGCGGGCGCGCCGGCAAACCTGCTGGAAAATTGAGCATAATCATGCCGCTAGACGCGGTATTTATCAACTCAAGCCCTTGAAAGCGATACCGATTGATAATTTTATCTGTAGGATGCCCAAAACGATTTTTATAACCCGCCGAAACAATGGCAAGTTCCGGGTTTACGCTGTCAATCCAGGATAGTGAAGATGATGTATTACTGCCATGATGCGGGACGATCAAAACATCTGATTTTAATTTTTCAGCCTGGGTTTGTAACAAATGGCGCTCAGCTCTGCGTTCAATATCTCCGGATAGCAAAATACTGTGGTTACGATTCCAGACCTTTAAAACACAGCTACGATTATTCGTCTGCTTGTCATAATAAGACGTTGATGGATGCAATATTGCAAAATCAACACCATTCCAGCGCCAATGCTGCCCCAGATGGCATGACTCAGCTGTATCAAGAAAGTTGAATTTTTGCTTATATAGCTCTGCTTCAGTCAAAACATGTTCTACATTAAGCATTTCCAGCACCGCATCAGCCCCACCAGCATGATCATTATCACCATGACTGATTACCAATTTGTCGATTTTTTGTATACCGATATAATTTAGATACGGCACGATCACACGCCGGCCACTATCAAATCGATCACTATATCGTGCGCCGGTATCATAGAGCAAAGTGTTATCACGAGTTTGCACCAGCACTGACAGGCCCTGGCCGACATCTATAATATCCACACGAAATTCACCAACAGCGGGTCGTGGATACTGATATAAAATCAACGGCAGTAATAACAGTATCCCCGCGTATTTTAACGGGAAACCTTTTGGCAATAACAGCAGGAAAACACCGCTTAGTGCCAACATACTTTCCAGCACGGGTATAGATGAACGCTGCCAGCTGGACAGGGGCAATTCAGCAAACCACTGTAAAATCAGCCAGATAATAGACAGGCAGTCACTGGCTAAAGCAAAAAACCATAACCCTGCATCCGCCGAGATAGCTGTCATCAGACTGGCGAAAAGCGCTAAAGGCACAACAACTAAACCAACTAATGGAATCGCAATTAAATTAGCCAGTGGCGAAATGAAAGAGCCCTGCTGAAACAATACAAAACTTAATGGCAGCATACCCATAGCAATTAACCACTGGATTCTGATACTTTGCAGGCTTTTATTAAATCGACTATAACCGCCTGCCGGGCGTGCTGCTGAAACCAGCATAATAATGCTAACCGCAATAAATGACAGCCAGAAACCGGCAGAGAGTACCGATACCGGATTAATCATTAATACACCAATCAGTGCTAGACCCAGGGTGTTTATACTCAAGGCCGGACGCTTAACTATCAGCGCCAGCATAAAGATAAGCAGCATAATAAACGCGCGTTGCGTTGGTATACTAAAACCGGCCAACAAAGCGTAAAACCCGCCAGCTACCAGGCTGAAGTACGCAGCTATTTGCGCTGAACACATAACTTTACAGATAGATGCCGGCACAATATATTTAACACTAAAAAATATCAGTGCCGCTATCATCCCTATATGCAGGCCTGATATAGCCATTAAATGCTGAGTACCGGTACGCCTGAGTACATCCCATTGCGGCTGACTGATCGCTGACTTATGGCCGATGGTTAATGCCTGCAATAAACCTTGATAACGCTTATCCGGCAAAGTAGATAAAGTCGTTAACAGCGCTTCTCGCAAACCACTTATACTTAAGTGTGCTTTTGCTAGTCGGCGATTACGACTATGTTTTCTAACATAGCCGGTAGCGTGTATAGACTGCTGATAAAGCCATTTTTCGTAATCAAAACCACCGGGGTTCTGTGAACCATGCGGAGGCTTCAATCTAACCATCAGTTGCCAGCGTTCGCCCGTATATATTTTTTCGGTATGGTAATACCAGCTCAATCTGAGTGTGGACGGCATATTCACCGGCACTGAATTGTCTCCGACTTTTATATAACGGGTTACATCAACATTAAACCGTACCGAATGTTCACTATAGTGGGGCAAGCCGCTAACGAAGCCTTCGATAAGTATGTCTTCACCCGAGAGATTTTCAGGCAAGCGCTGAAAAAGATAACTTTGAGCACTTAACAATGCCCAGCATGCACTGATAATGAAGATACTAACTATTTTAGATGTGGGTGATTGCCGCATTGCTGATACGATATATGCGCATAAAGACAATGCCAGAAGCAGTTTCGGAATAAGCTGAAATAGAACCGGATCAATCCACAACGGCATTGATAGATCTGGCAGGAGCTGTATAAAACAAACCCCCGATAAAAAGGCGATTGCCTGCACCGGTATAGACGCCGCACTGGAATTCATCCCTGTTTCAGACACAACTAAAATCCTTATTATTTGATCTGTCTGTTATAATTAAATCTGATTCAAACTAACTTGCCAAGTAAAATTATAAGTAAATTTGATGAAATATTGGCATATATGCACGAAGCTATATGACAGATACTTATTTGCCGTTATGATATGCACGCGAAATTCATATCATGGCGATATAATTCAAGCCAGGCTCACGTTCATTAAGCATAGTTATATCCAGACTATTTTAGCCAGTCTGAAATAATTAAACTTTTTCAAAACCTCCTGGATAACCTAATGGAATAGCCTCCATAGAATGTATATAAAGTACATGCATGGCCGACCATTTTCAGAGTGACGTTAATAAACAAACATGCCAAAAAAGTTTTTACGTAAGTGTCTACCTGATCCCCACAAAATAACTCAATCCAAATCACTGAGTATGTTTGGCAGTTTATTACACGAACCCAATTTGTGGCATATGAACCGCAAGTCCGTGTCTCTGGCCTTTATGGTCGGGCTGTTTTTTATGTGGGTACCTCTACCCTCACAGATGATACTGGCCGCAGGCGGTGCTATTTTATTACGCTGCAACCTGCCCATTTCTGTTGCACTGGTGTGGATCACCAACCCACTCACTATGCCCCCGATGTTTTATGCGGCCTATATACTGGGCAACTGGATGCTCGGTCTGCCAGCTGGCATGAGTGAATTCGAAGCCTCTTTTGACTGGATCGCTCAACAGATGGCGATCATTTGGCAACCCTTTTTACTCGGTTGTTTGACACTGGGTATCATCAGCTCTATCACCGGCTACATTGGTATCAGACTGGTATGGCGATTACACATTGCCCGCTATTTAAGTAACAAGAAAAAACGCCGCAACAGCAAATAAAGAGAAAGCCACATGTCAACAATCTGGAAGCCCCATGCAACTGTAGCCTCCATTATAGAAAGAGAGAACCGCTTTTTAATGGTTGAGGAGAAGTCTGCTGGCAAAATTGTATATAATCAGCCCGCAGGGCACCTCGACCCGCATGAAAGCTTAATTGAAGCGGCGATGCGTGAAACCCTTGAGGAAACCGGCTGGCAATTTAAACCCGAATATATCAGTGGCATCTATCGCTGGGAACAACCGGTTACCGAGCGTTGCTATTTACGTGTGTGTTTTGTCGGCAGTTGTGAAAACCATGATCTAGACCAGCCATTAGATACTGGTATAATTCAGGCATTATGGCTGAGTCGGGATGAACTAATTGAAAAATCCCAACAATTACGCAGCCCTCTGGTACTACGTTGTATTGATGATTATCTCGCTGGAAAGAAATACCCACTAGAATTATTAACCGATATTATATAATGAAATCACTAATTGCTATTTTATCGCTATCCATACTGATATTTTCCAATGTTAATTTAGCTCAGGCTAAATCATCCAATCCGAGCTTTAAACTCTGCATTGATAAAAAGTGCCGGACACCATATCAAATAAAAATCTCTCATAAGAGCTGGTCTGAAGTCAAAGCCATGTTCTCATCCGCGTTTACTACAGACAAAGATGAACAGGACAGTATTGTGAGTGCTATTGGTATTATCGAAAATGATATTTATCACAGTCTGGCCAAGCTGCCATCACAAACGCTGAGCGCCAATGACCTGTATGTTTCTAACTCCGTTAAAAACAATTATAGAAACATTAAAAATATCCTCAGCATTTTACTGGATCGCTATTTAATAAAACATCATCTTATGCGCAAAACCATTACCAGCACAAACTGGTTAGGCGTCGATAAAACAGCATTACTACTTCAGTCTTTAAACACATCTAAGCTATATATTTTAGAAAGCTACGGTACAGAACTGGGAAATTCTGCTGCCATTGAAGACTACAAAAAAACATCAGACCTGTTTGAACTCGATAATGATCAAACCAGTAATACATTAGATAACGATGACTTTGAATAGTACAGATATTAAGCAACGCGTGATTGTGGGGATGTCAGGTGGGGTTGATTCATCTGTTGCTGCACAGTGCCTGATTGAACAGGGCTATCAGGTAGAAGGTCTGTTTATGAAGAACTGGGAACAGGATGATGACGAAGATTACTGTGCAGCTGCCGATGATTTAAAGGATGCTCAGCAGGTTTGTGATAAATTAAATATAAAACTGCATAGTGTGAATTTTGCTGACCAGTACTGGGATAGAGTTTTTCAACATTTTCTCGATGAATATTCAGCTGGCAGAACGCCGAATCCGGATATACTCTGCAATAAAGAAATAAAATTCAAAGCTTTTTTAGATTACGCACTTCAACTCGGAGCAGACTTCATTGCGACTGGTCACTACGTACAAAGCGCACAAAATGAAGGTGTATTTGAACTACTAAAAGGTCTGGACGCAAATAAAGATCAGAGCTATTTTTTATATACGTTAAATCAGCAACAACTCAGCCACAGCTTATTTCCGATAGGACATATTGAAAAGCCTGAGGTAAGAAAATTAGCCGAAAAATCGGCATTTATTACTCACGATAAAAAAGACAGCACCGGTATCTGTTTTATTGGTGAACGAAAATTTAAAGATTTCTTACAGCGCTTTATACCGGCTCAACCCGGTGACATTAAAACCCTCGACGGACAGATCATTGGTAAGCACGCAGGCCTTATGTACTACACATTGGGCCAACGCAAAGGACTCGGTATTGGCGGCGTGAAAAATGCCAGTGAAGAGCCCTGGTTCAGCGTGAGAAAAGATTTAGATAATAATATCCTGTATGTTGCTCAGGGCGATGACTCTGCGCTATACCATACACAATTATCTGCATCTCAACTAAGCTGGGTTAGCGGTGAAATGCCATCACTACCTTACACCTGCCATGCCAAAGTTCGTTACCGCCAGAGCGATCAAGCGTGCACCATAGTCAGTTTTGATAACAAATCAGTAACCGTTAAATTTGAGCAGGCTCAACGTGCAATTACACCCGGTCAATCTGTGGTATTTTACCAACAGAATATTTGTCTTGGCGGTGGTGTAATTGATAATATGTACAACTAATTTTAACCAGTAAATACAACTAATAATGCAACATACCCAGCAAGACAGAACACTCGCCCTCGCCGGCATTTATCAGGCGGTTATTCTTGTAAAAGAAGTTGCCACCACCGGTAATGTTGCCGATGCTCAGTTATCATCTATTCTGGAGACACTATTCAGATTTGATGCCAATCAGGTAATGGATGTTTATGCCGATACATTCACTATAAAAAAAGGCCTTACTGCTCTACACGAACAACTATCAGGCAGTAAACAAAAGATGGATATGGATATCACCCGCTATGTTATCCAAATTTTACAGCTAGAAAAAATGCTTAGAAAAAACCCACAACTTATGGATCAGTTAACCGGCGCCCTGGAAAAAACACAAAACAAAATTGAATATTTCCATATCACCCATGAGAATATTATTGCAGGGCTAGCTGACATTTATCAACAGAACATCAGCCCTGTCGGGCCTAAGATCATGGTACAGGGAGAGCAGATTTATCTGTCACAAAGTCAGAATGCCAATAAGATTCGCGCTTTGTTATTTGCTGGAATTCGTTCTGCTGTACTCTGGCGACAATGTGGTGGAAGTCGCTGGCAACTGCTTATATCCAGAAAGAAATATATGGATACGGCTAAAACTTTATTAAAACAAATCTGATATCTTTTATCGGATTACAGGCTGGCTATTTATTTTTTTACAGCTGATTTGTGTGTTTTGATAATTTTATCTTTATAAAAACGTTTAATTTTTTTAGCTAAAGTTTCAATAGCTGTTTTTTTATAATAGACTTTATCATCTTCGCTCAACTCATCCATTTGCTTATTATATTTATGCCGGGCCCAGGCATTATAATCAAACTGACAGGCCAGCTTATATAAAAATTGATTGAGCCAGTGCAGGCCACTTTTATGATTGATAGAAACGCCGAAATCAATTAGTCTGGGTTCGCAATTATGAGTTACCAGTAAATTTTCCGAACGCTTCAAGTCAAAATGTGCCACACCTCTTGCGTGCATTTCTTTTATCGCCGCCAGTAACTGTATAAAAAACTCAGAATCAGCAGCAGGCCTGTTATGACGAATTGTCTGCCCTTCGATATATTCAATAACCAAAAATTCATTATTAGCCATCCCGTAACAAACCGGAACCGCATCCATACCCTGTAGTTTTTGATAAATCTTATATTCGTGTCGTAGCAGTGCTAAATTGACGGGACGTGTAAAAAAGTTGCCCAGAGGGGCTTTGATAACGAGCTTATGATTAAGCTCGTCAAACAGCAGAGTTTTCCCCTGATAACCTGCTGATAAAGCAAACTTATCTGAATTCAGATGCTCATTAACCCAGCGGGTTAATTGGGCTTCTGAAATAAAATCCAGATTGTTTAACATTTACTAACGGGTATAAAGCAGATACATGCAGCCTATCAGATAAATAACAATAAGCGGCTCGGCATTCTGCATCAGACTTTTCTTAAAAGACCATGAGCTTTTTACACTCCCGGCTTTTGATCCGAAAGTAGGGATAAGAGCATGAATATTTTTCGACCACTCTTCCCACTCTGCACCAAAAATATCACGCAATTTATTATCTTCATATGAAATAGTCGGTGGATAATAAAACCATAGCAATGCCACCATCGCTACAAATGGCCACCACTGAGATGAAGCAATTGAGAATCCAACCAGCAACAGTATATTACCCACATAAAGTGGATGACGAACATAAGCATATGGCCCGTTAGTAGCCAGCTCCTTGTTTTTCATAACATAGCCTGAAGCCCACATGCGGACAAGCGTACCGACCGCAGCGACCACACCACCAATGATAAACAATATGGGTGTATATGAGCCTAGTAGACTAACAACCAGTACAAATATCACTGCAAACCACTGACGTGATTGCTCATGATAGCGAAGTGTAAGTATGAGTTTTTCCAGACCTGTAGCGTCTGATACCTTATCGGCACGTGACATTATTCACCCTTTATCTGTCTTTGAAAGCGCGGGTATTTTATAACATTGTGATATTGATTGATATGCTCTAATGACTTAAGTGCATGAAATGAATAGCATCTGGCGGGTTTAGATCATACAAAAATGCCTAAATCAGCCATATCAGCGACCCATTAGTTAAACAAACAAAGTACTTAACAGTGATTTCACCTTCAACATACCCGAATCAACGATCTTTTGCATCTCACTATGCTCAATTTTATGCGTACCTGCACAACCCGCAGCCCAGTTAACCACCAGTGAGCAGCAGGCATAATCAATCTCAAGTTCGCGTGCCAGTGTCGCCTCCGGCATACCTGTCATGCCGACGATATCGGCACCATCTCGTTTTAACTTCTGTATTTCAGCTGCTGTTTCCAGTCTTGGGCCCTGAGTCGCGGCATAAACCCCGCCATCAATCACTTCGATTGACTGTTGTTTAGACGTTTGCAGTAAAGTTTGACGTAAATGTGAACAATAGGGCTCGGTAAAATCAATATGTGTAACGCTCTCTTGCTCTGATTCAAAATAGGTCTGCTGTCGTCCATAGGTATAATCAATAATTTGATCCGGAATACAAATGGTCTGTGGTGACATTTGATCAGTAATTCCGCCTACCGCTGCGATAGCGATAATTTGCTTAACTCCACATTCTTTTAGCGCCCACAAATTAGCTCGATAATTAACTTTATGCGGGGGTATATTATGTTCAAATCCATGACGGCTTAAAAATGCTATATGGGTTTCATCTACCTTCATTATAATGATATCTGAAGAAGGCTCTCCCCATTGTGTCATTAATGTTAACCGATCGACCTGCTCAAAACCGTCGAGTTCATATAAGCCTGTACCGCCGATAATAGCTGTGTTGATGTTATAATTTTTATCCACTTATAATTCCATATTTTTTATTCAGCAACGGCATAGATAGCATCAAGCTGACGATGAAAGCCTTTAAAATCCATTCCAAATCCGAACACATATCTATCTTCAACCTGTAAACCGATAAAATCACTTTTTAGATCAGCCGTTTTTCGTGGATGATTTTTTTCTAATAAAACCGCGGATAGAACCTGTTGTGCATTTTCTGTTTGACAGAACTCTGTCACCGACTTAAGCGTATAGCCTTCATCAAAGATATCATCGATAATTAAAATGGTTCGACCTGCAAGATTATTTTGCGGTTTTACTATCCATTGTAGCTGACTGCCAGTTGTTTCATCTCTATAACGGGTTGCATGACAGTAATCAATTAGCAATGGAAAATTAAACCGTGTAATCAACTGTCCACTTAATATCAACCCTCCATTCATAACAGGCAAAACAATAACCGGCTCTGATACATCTGAAAACCGAGCATTAATTTTTTCAGCCAGTTGAATAATCGCCTGCTGAACCTGCTCTGCAGTGAAAATTAACTGCGCATCATTTAAAACCTGTTGCGCCTGCAAATAGTTTTGCATATTAGTAAGTAAAGGTAACGACACTGTCATCCATTGATTCATTAATAATATACGCGCCACCAACCGTTTCCTGAATTTCGGGTATAATATTATCTCCCCAAAATTTTAAAGCCGGTGTGCACACCTTAAAAACAACCCCCGCCTGTCGCGCCTGTTTTATATGATCATAGACACTGTTGCTATCGTCTTCCTGTAACAATAGTTTTTCAGCTTCCCCCTTCATCGCCAGCTGGCCTGCCTGACCGGTAAACAACACCTCCACTTCGAATTCCATCGCCGCAGCTACCGTAGCCTGCAATAGAGGTGGCAATATTTCTGCCGGTCGAGTGATATCAACATTCGCCATAACTACAAGTAATTTGTCAGCCATTAATTATGCATTCCTGATTCCGGCATTGTTTGCAAATGCAGTGTGGATGTTGGGAATGCAAACTCAGCACCATTGTGCTCTATTATCTCAACAATTTTTAAAAGAACATCCTGTTTGATTTCATGAAACAGTATCCAGTCTGTCGTTTTAGTAAAAGTATAGATAAAAAAGTCTAACGATGAAGCAGCGAAACTATTAAAATTAACGATTAATGTTTGATTATTGTCAATATCCGGGTGATTCTTTAACATCGCTTTCACCTGTTCGATAATAGTTGCCATTTTATCTGCATCATCATAACGAATGCCTAGCGTTTCCTTAATTCGACGATTCGTCATGCGCGAAGGGTTTTCAACCGAGATATTATTAAAAATAGAGTTGGGTACATAAAGCGGTCGTTTATCAAACGTACGAATTCGGGTTAAACGCCAGCCAATATTTTCTACAGTGCCTTCTATAGACCGATCACTCGAGCGTATCCAGTCCCCTACTTTAAACGGCCTGTCCAGATAAATCATCAGACCACCAAAAAAGTTCGCCAATAAATCTTTTGCCGCAAAACCAATAGCAATACCACCAACACCACCAAATGCAAGGATGCCGGATATACTATAACCAAGGGTTTGCAGTAAAATTAATCCTCCGGTTATAAAAACAGAAATTCTCACCAGCTTGCCGATGGCATGCACAGTATGTTTATCAAAGTCCTGTTCTTTGTCCTTAGCCTGATTGGCTATCAGAATCTGCTCAGTACCTTTAATTAACTGGAGAATAAAATAAATTAGAATCGTAATTACACCAACGTCACGAAGCGGATCAATCACATTAAATATTGCAGCCTGATTCTGTGCCTGTACTATTTCCGCAGCAAACAAAACACCAAGCAACCAGATTAGATAACCTACCGGGCCCGCTGCTGAGCCAATTAACAAATCATCCCATGGATTTCTGGTTTTCGTTAACTTAATATTTAATTTGTGAAAAGCACGTTTTTGAAAAAAGCTGATCAATAGTGTCACAAATACAATGACAAAAACCTGCGTAATCCAGATTGAGTCTTTATCAATTTGAAGTTTGTTAAGTAGTTCCTGTAAATATTCCATAACTTAAATTTTCTACTATCAATGTGTTATAAGTAATCCACGCTGCAAAACGTGGTTAGAGTTTAATTAAGCAATCAGACTTAAACATCCAACTCTAAATTTGGCTCATCTTCTAATGTTTCTATTTTTTTAACCACAGATTGCCATTTATCAGATGCCATTAAATCCTGTCGATTTAAAGCGGCTCTGCCATGCATTCTAACTAAACGCATCTGTGAAACCGGGCTGGAATATGTTTCCAACGACTGTAATACCTGTTGTGCTGCCTCAGTGTGATTACAAACCAGCACCATATCGCAACCTGCCGATAACGCCATGTCTGCGCGTTCGGAAAAATTCCCGACGACGCCGGCTGCCTCCATACTTAAATCATCACTAAAAATCACGCCCTGAAAATTTAGTTTCTGACGTAAAATCTGTTGTAACCATACTGATGAGTAACCCGCTGGTTTATCATCAATTTTGGGGTATACCACATGAGCCGGCATAATAGCCGCCAGACCATAGTGAATCATACGCTCGAATGGAATCACATCTTCCAGCATAATATCGCTCAATGTACGATGATCTACGGGGTGAGCCGTATGTGAATCTTCTTTTACCGAACCATGACCCGGAAAATGTTTACCGGTTGCCACCATTCCAGCATGTTGCATTCCCGACATGAATTCATGGGCCAGTTCAGAAATTACCTGTGGACTGGAATGATAAGCACGATCGCCGATGACACCACTAAGACCAATTCCAATATCAAGTACGGGCGCAAAACTCATATCAATGCCGACTGCTCGACATTCAGCCGCCATTAACCAGCCACATTCATTAGCCAACTGTTTGGCTTGTAATTTATTTTTCAAATAGACTTTGCCATACATTGCTGCAGCAGGAATATGCGTAAACCCATCACGAAACCGCTGAACCCTTCCACCTTCATGATCAACGGCAACTAATAAATGTGGCGTGCGTAAATTATGAATTTCAGACACCAGCTCTGTAATCTGCTCTATCGATTCAAAGTTGCGGGTAAACAGAATAACACCACCGGTTTGCGGGTGTCGCAACATTTCCCGCTCTTCAGGCGTAATGGTTGTTCCCAGCAGATCGAGCATGACAGGGCCAAGCGACATGTAATTTCCCTTCATTAATAGCTAATGATTTTTAGTATTGCCATTTATAAGCAATAAGTGGTGACAGTAATAATGTGAGTATTATACAGAAATGCTAAATTTATAAAATCCGGGAATGCTCCTGGCCAGTTCGCAATCTGTTCTAGGAATAAGCTTTTAAACAGTTAATACCGCAAAAAGCTAATACTGTTTCAAGATGACGCTCGAACTCCGTAAACTCATGCCCACCACCTTCTTCAACAATAGAAGGCACCGCAGCATATTTTTCTAACGCCAGGTTGTAATCCAGAACATCATCTCCACTTTGCAACATCAGCAGATATCGGTCCGGTTTTGTAATTTCATTTACCTGATACTTCATCAGCTGATCAAGATGCTCGAGTGTTAGCTGGTACTCTTCACCACTGTAAAGGTTTTTGTTAAAACCAATATAATCTTCAAACAGCTCCAGTGGCTTAACCACCGGATTAATTAGCACGACCCGGCTTTCAAACTTTTCAGCTAGCCAGGTTGCATAATAACCACCCAGCGAGCTACCGATAAAACACAGTGGGCGCATGCCATTATGTGCCTGATAAGCGCGAATAAGTTGTAATAACTGGTCCATTGCCTGAACAGGCTCGTAAGACAACGCCGGTATTTCCAGCATATCGGGCATATTTATTTTTTGCGCGAAGGATTGAAGCAGACTTGCTTTATAAGATTCTGGTGAACTGTTAAACCCGTGAATATAGATCAGCATATATACATGTATTGTGCATATTCATTTATCATTACAATTTAGTATATAAGATATTAAGGTTTTATGTGAAGTTGACTGGTTATTTATGGTGATTATTTGATTATCCACAACAATTAATCTGTTTTATCAACTAAGCAAACTGAATGTACAGCTATACCCTCCTGTCTGCCGATAAACCCCAATTTTTCAGTGGTTGTGGCTTTTACATTTATCTGCTTAATATCAACACTCAGATCATCGGCTAGATTAGCTCGCATTTGCATGATATGAGAAGCCATTTTAGGTGCTTCAGCAACAATAGTCGTATCTAGATTCAACAAAACATAACCAGAAGCATTAATTAATTTATAGACCTTTTTTAATAATTCCCGACTATTGATGCCTTTAAACGCATCATCCGTATCAGGGAAGTGATGCCCAATATCACCGAGGGCCAGTGCACCCAATAAAGCATCGCATACAGCATGGATTAATACATCACCATCAGAATGCGCTTTAAATTTTCTATGGTAAGCAATGCTAACGCCACCGAGAATAATATGCTCGCCCGTTTCAAAAGCATGCACATCATAACCATGGCCTATACGAATCGTATTCATCAATTTTTCTCGTTATAAATATAGCCGAATCCTGAATAATCTGAATATAGCTTTTAATTAAAAACTATACACGAAAATAACATTATTAAAATATCCTTACACCTACGTCTCAACATGGCTTCCATAGAGCTGCTTATATACCCCGTCTCTTTGTACCATTTCTTCATGCACACCTTCATCAATAACCTGTCCATCATCAAACACCAGAACACGGTCGGCCTGCTTAACTGCACTTAACCTGTGCGCAATAATTAATGTTGTCCGGTCCTGTAAAAAATCACGCATAGCCGAATGTAGATCAGACTCAGTTTTAGTGTCTAAGGCTGAAGTTGCCTCATCTAAAATAACAATTTTAGGCTGTGATAAAACCAGACGTGCAACCGCTAGCCGCTGACGCTGACCACCGGAAAATCTAACCCCGTTCTGACCAACGATAGTATTTAACTGCTGCGGCAAATCTTCAACAGTAGATTTAAGCTGTGCAACCTCTAAGGCATTCCACAATTCACCATCATCATAATCTTTACCGAGACTGATATTATTACGGACAGTGTCATTAAATAAGGCGGGATGCTGTAATACAGTAGCTACATTTTCACGCACAATATCCAGGCCTATATCTTTAACATTGACATCGCCAAAGTAGACCTCTCCCTGCTGAGGCGTATACATGCCCAATAGAATTTGTACTAAAGTTGATTTACCACCACCGCTGGCACCTACAATGGCAACTTTTTCGCCGGCTTTTATCGAAAGCGACAAACCGTTTAAAACAGGTTCTACATTATCAAAATCATCACTATTTTGCAGACTACGGCTTTTACCATAACTGAATTTAATATTTTCTACGCGTAAACCAATCGTCCTCTGATTATTAAACGGGTTACAGTTATGTTCATACTGTGGTTCTGTATCGAGCTTCAACAATGTATTTAATCGTCCCATTGCTGCATTTGCAGAATAGTAACTGTATTGAATGCTTAATATTTCCTGTACCGGCGCCATCATAAACCAGAGATAGGCATATACAGCAAACATCTGTCCGATTGATAAGTCAGAGAAAATAACCATCAGCATGCTAACGGCTCGAAACACCTCAAAACCCATTAAAAACACAAAGAAAGACACTCGATTTGCCGCATCACTCTTCCAGCTAAAAGTTGCTGAGTGGGTTTTAATATTTCGTGCCTTATCAATCACACGCTGTAAATAATGACGTTCACGGTTAGCCGAACGTATTTGATGAATCGCAGCCAGCGTCTCACTTAAAGACTGCTGAAATATTTCGAATGCGGAATTTTCACGCGCTTTTAAATGTTTAACTCGACGGCCCAGCACTGTTGTAAAATAAATAACCAGTGGATTCATTATTAATATAAATAATGCCAGCTGCCAGTGAATCCACAATAGTATAATCGCTACACCAATAATCGATAATACGGCAACAATAAACTTGCTTAATGCACTGCCAAGAAACGTATCAATTGCCTCAACATCAGTCACCAGATGCGAAGCGACTGTTCCACTGCCCAGTGTTTCATACTCAGCCATCGACACATACTGCAGCTTTGTCAGCAACTTGTGGCGTATTTTATAGGTAATCTGTTTTGCGATTAAGGTGAATTGATAGGTCTGAAAGACAGCAAGTAGCATTGATAACAGCCGCAACATTATCGTCAGTAACATGATAGCAACAATATAAAATGCAGGGCCTAACCAGTCATCCGGGAAAATAGCGCTGACAAACTGAACTAGAAACCCCGGTTTATTTAACAACACTTCATCAACCAATAACGGCATTAACATCGGTACCGGGGCACTCAAAACTGCCGCCAGAATTGCAATCAGGTTAGCTTGCCAGAGGCTTCGTTTATAGGATTTAGCTGTCGATATGATATGTGACCAGCTGATCTGATCAGAGTGACTCTTACTATTCATAAGCTGATTTTACAACATAGTAGATAAATGATCAGTAATTATTGTACTTCACGGTGTAGCGGCAGCAGCTTAAAGTGCTGTCATCCTGCGAAGGCGGGAATCCGGTTATGTTGAAAAGCCGATAGACACGGGTCACCTGCCTTTACAGATATAACGAAGTATTCATAATAAGGTATATGTCTAATAATATTGGAACACAGCGCTATCCATTAATATAACTGGATATTTGGCGCTGAAGGAACAAAAACATCAGGCAGCAGTAAATACAGAAACCTAATATCAAACAAAACCAAGGAGAATAATTAAATTTGACCACATGACTTCAAATCAAGGTATGTATTGGTCAAAGATAACGCCAGCTTTTCAGGCAGTACATCCAGCGTATTAATTCCATGATTACGTAACTGCTGAACCAGTAAATTACGTTTAAGCTGGTATGAATGCGTTGCTGCAACACATAGTGCATCATCTAGACTTTGAATCGGTTGCTCAAGCCTGTCTACTAAAGCCCGTTCCTGAAGACTTGCAACCACCACCTTATGATGCTTTTTAAGTATTTGTACTGCTGAAATTAAATCATCAGAGTCGTCATCCCGTAAGTTGGTCAGTATCAGAACCAGTGATCGCTTACGTTGACGTAAGATTAGATCCTTAGCACCACTGGAATAATCAGGTGCCGCTGAGCCCGGCTGCAAATCATAAATACCGTTCAATAATAATTTTAAATTTACTACACCTTTGACCGGTTTAATCCAGCGCGGGGACTCATTACTGAACGTTGAGACACCAATCGAATCTCCCTGCTTCAATGCAACGTACGACAGCAGTAAAAGTGCATTTAAACTGTAATCAAAATGCGAAAGTTCGCCATCCTGTGCAAGCATTCTATGGCCACAATCCAACATCACAATAATCTGCTGATCTCGTTCATCCTGATATTCTCGCGCAATCATTTTTCGCATTCTGGATGACGCCTTCCAGTCAATTTGCTTTATGCTGTCACCCTCTCTGAACTCTCTTAACTGATGAAAATCCATGCCCTGGCCACGACGCCGGTGTTTTAGTATTCCCATCATGCTTAAATGATTTTCAGTCGCCAGAAAAGCATACTTAATAACCGGCGCATAGTTAGGATATACCCGCGAATGACTCTCCAGTGGAAGCAAGTGTAGATAATGCCATAAACCAAGTGGCGACAACAACTGACACTCCAACTGCCTGATTGTTAACTCGCCTCGCATCAGTGGCTTTAAATAATAAGTTAATTCAGCAACTTCGTTTACATCGAGCAATAAACGCCTGGGCATGCCGGTGACATCTGAATTATTCTGAAAGTGATCAAAAATATCAATTATAATTTTACGTTGACTGGTATTTTTAACAGTAAGGAGTACATCTGTAACGACGCCGACGGATAATGACCCGGCAAGTGTTCGTTTAACCAATGGTAACGGCGCTTTATATGCAAACCATAAGTCAATAAAAGCAACGAAAATAAAACAGCCTGAAATTAATAACCAAAGAATATCCAGTGTCGTCCATATCGCCGATAACAGAGCAAAAATAGTTAATCCGGTAACTATGTATAGCGTTCGCTCAGCGGGTTTAAATTTAATCATTTTTATATATCAATAACCCGTGATTACTCACGTGGCGCCGGCACTTGTTCAAGTAATGCATTTAAAATTTGATCCTCATCCATGCCCTCAAGCTCAATTTCAGGTGATAAAATAATACGATGCCTCAACACCGCCAGAGCAACCTGCTTTATATCCTCCGGAGTAACAAAATCACGACCCCGCATAAAAGCACGGGCCCGGGCACAACGTATAATCGCAATACCACCTCTAGGCCCAGCACCATTTGAAATACCAGACCAGTCACGGGTTTTCCTGACGATAGCAACAGCATAGGCTGACACTTTATCGTCAATTGATACCTCGGTGACAGACTTTTGCATACGTACGATATCATTCGTTGAAAATGCTTGAGCAATATTATCGATAGAAAACTGATCTCCCACCTGATTACTGGTTACAGATTTAATCATTAACAGCTCATTATCTGCATCCGGATAATCAATTTTGATTTTAATAATAAATCGATCTAATTGCGCCTCCGGCAAAGGGTATGTTCCCTCATGTTCAAGAGGATTTTGGGTCGCCATCACCAGATAGGGTTCGGGAACAGGTAATGATTTCCCCTCTAACGTCACTTGATGCTCCTGCATTACTTCCAGTAGTGCGGACTGAGTTTTTGCAGGTGCGCGATTAATTTCATCCGCCAATAATAAATTTGCAAAAACGGGCCCCCGGCGTATTCGAAACTTATTAGACTGGTTATCAAACATTACATGACCTGTAATATCGCCGGGCATTAAATCAGGAGTAAACTGAATACGTGCATATTCACCATTAATCAGTTTTGCTAATAAGCGTACCAGCAGGGTTTTCCCTAAACCCGGTACACCTTCAATAAGAATATGGCCCGCAGCCAACATCGCAATGACAACCTGCTCTACGGTTTCCTGCTGACCGATAAACACGCTGTTGATGTGTTGTATAAACTGCTGGATACTTTTAACATCATCCTGCGTAGTAACTTCGTTCATAAACTTTTCCTCAATTTTTCCAGGATTTTCATGGTACTTATAAAACCACTTACATGGTTAATTTCAGTATCAAAAAGTGCTTTTTCAATATCTTTTGAGTCTATCTGACTAATATCAGCAAAATGTAAAATTTTCTCCTGACGGTTTAAACTTGACCATTGCGGATATTTCATTTGTACCTGCTGATTCAACAACTGTTTTACATCCGTTAATAAAAACGCATAGCTACCCTGTCGCCAATGATAGTTTCCCGATGCATGTAAATGATCCAGAAATCGCCTTCTAACTGGGTCACTATTTTTTATCAAAGGTCCAAAGCGAGGCATCAGCATCCATAAGACGACTGTAAATAATAAAATACAGGACATTACAAATAACTGTGCATTTTTCCATAGCCACTGCAGCAATGTTAACTGATCTTCATATAATGAATATTTAAAAACCCCTGAATGCAGTTTTTCTGTTTGAGTTGTTGCTAATAAATACAGAAATGCAGCATGATCATATTTATCAATATAATCATTATCAAACAACCTGACATCAGACAATAATGTCAAACGTCCGTCACCAAGTAAAATTTGCAAACCATGAATTCTATCTTCATCTTTAATAACCCAGGTAACTTCAAAATCAAAATCAGGTCTTTTGGTTATCACCAGATAGTCATCAAAGTCGACTAATAAAAGCACATCATCAACACTTGATACATTAACAGGTGTCTCATCCTGAGTAGATCCCTCGATCAATACCTGCCGCTCAACACTCAGGCCTGCATACTCAAGAATGTAATCCCGTTGACTGGCATCATTTTCTGCCTCAACTCGGCCGGTAATAATTAAGTGCCCGCCATCTCTAACCCAGTCAAGTATCTGTTCAGATCGTCTGCTGTCAAAAGCCAGACGTATACTCGGAATAAATAAGGTATCATTACGCTTAAGCTGAAGCGCTTTAGCATCAAATAACGTCACTTTTTCAGCATCCTGCCCCATGCGTAAAAGAAAGTATTCTGCCGCCAGATAGCGGTTAGTAAGAGCTTCACCCTGATAGCCTTTATCTTTTTTAACAGTATGATAACTAAGATTAATAGATAGCCAGTAGCCGCACATAATTACAATTATAATCAGTAAAGTATAAAGCACTACATCTGATGATATACGACTGTTACTCATCATTATTTACCTGCTGACTATGATGATCAGCACTTTTTTTCTTTATATTTCTGCTATTAAAAAACACATTGTTCCAGTCACTACATATTTCATTAAATGCACTTTTTTCAGGTATTTTATGTGCATAAGCAATCGCTATCCACACATCCGTTATCTGTTTAAAGCGTGTAACTTTAAATAGCATTTCATCTTTACCCGCTGATTGATCTGTACTATCTATGGATGTCTGCAGGTATCGAATACAGTCCTGCTCCGTTGCACCAGAGGGCAATGAAAAACGATATCGTTCAAACAAACTCAGAAGTGATCCACGGTATAATAAACTTACGGCTTCTCTATAGTGATGACTGGACCATAATTCAAAAGCTGTTGTTTCAATATTATCCGGTAAGCTATCTGCTTTCATATCAAGACCGAACAGGGTTTCCGGCAATAACTGCTTTTTGATTTTTTTAGGTTGTTTGTGAAAAATACCCAGCCAGTATTCTCTATATTTATATATATAAAATAGCGCCAGCAAAGGTATCATCCATAAAACCAACTCAATGACAATAGCCATAAAGTTTATTACATCGCTTAACCAGCTCAATCCAACACTATCGTTTGTTTCTTCGTCTATCTCACTGTCTTCACTATCTTCTGTACCTTCAAAATCCCAGACAACTTCATCCTCTATATTGATAAAAGGTTGTTTGAGTTTTATATCATCAATAATAGTTTTTGACTCAGAAATCGGCAGCCTTTCATCGGCTAATACAGGTCGACTACTCATTGAGACCGTCTCCTGATTATCCGCCATTAGTGAAAACACCGGTAGCGTTATAAGTAATAGAAACAATAACGACACACTACACATCTTAATTGTTAATATAGATAAACGAATTTTACTATGATGCACTATCATTTTTTAAAATCATTATGCGATGACGGTATAACAGACGGCTTATGATATTGCGATTGAATTCTCTGAGCTATTTTTTTAAAATCCAGTTCTATGTCCCAGCCCTCTAATTGAGTTCTTCTGTTAAGATACAGCACAAAACCTGAGGCCACATAAAATGGCTCGAGTACAAAAAGTGTAATTGCATATATTATTGACCCCATTACAATCCACACCAGTGGATCTTCAGGGTTATCAACTAAATCATTTATATACTCTACAGAAGTATCCGGTGCAATATAAAAAACCAGAACATATAAAGTTAATGTGAAAATATACTCAAAGAAAACACCTATAACAGTTAGCCAGGAAGAGTGAGAGCCTTTAACATTGTGCAATATTCTTAAGCGTTGTTTGCGTTTATTACCTGATAGGCCTTCAAGCTGATGAACAGCCATATTAAATGATCGTGAAGGTGAAAATCTCCAGAAAAAAACCGTGGTTAATAAACCTGTTTTTATCCACTTACCCATTGAAGAATAAACACTCGATGTGGATTGGTAGTCACCAAATACGCCACGACTTAAAACATATAAAATCATACTTTCATATATTGGCTTACTAAGCCACATAATAAAGCTGCCAATATATACAAAGCCATTAATTTCAGTAAATAGCACAAATACTAAAACAAAGGACATCATAATAAGCCAGGGTAAAAGCAGAACGGGCCACAGGCGACGCATAAGCATGACCCCAAGATCCATTGCCTCCCATGCGCTACGCTGACGTAACCTGATAATGATTTTATCGAGTTGCATACTGACGACCTGAAAAAACAAAATATGCCAATAGTAATAACCAGCTTATAATTCCAACACTGTATTTTATTAATGACGGAACACCTGCCATAGAAGACCAGTAAGCTTCTACGAATGCCGCCATTACGAACATCACTACAACACCATACATCATATATACAGCGTCTTTTGCACTGTCTTTTAATGACAATAAACGATGTTTTCTACCCGGACTAATAATAGAAAATGCAAGTTTAAAACCAGCGGCACCAGAAAATACAATTGCTGTTAACTCAAGTGCACTATGGCCTGACACAAACGGCCAAAAAGTAGAACCATATCCAATATAGGTTAAATAACCAGCGACTCCACCGATAGTTAAACCATTAAAGATCAACGCCAACACGGTCCCTATACCTAACAACAAACCACTGGCAAACGTTTTCAATCCTATACTGGTATTATTGAAAATATAATATCCAAACATTTGAAAATCACTACCGGCTCCACGCTCTCGGCCCATTTCCCGCAATTGCGGATTGTACATCGACTCCATCGATGATAATTGTTCAGCTGAAATAACTGTATAGACCATATCCGGGTAAAATTGCAATGTAATTAACATGGCAGATAAGGTACCAAAAAACAGCACGCCGGATAATAATACCCAACGCCACTCTGTTCGAATAGATTGTGCAAAACCAGAAGTAAAATAGATTAAAACTGATGAAATTAAATGTGATTTACGTTTATAGAAAACCTGATGCGCATGGATAACCAGGCGTTCGAGTCGTTCAACCAGTAATGGGCTGTAATGTCTCGAACGCGCCAGCGATAAATGATGACAAATTAATCGGTATTTTTCTGGAAAATCATCTGCCGGTCCTTGTGCGTAACGTCCGCGTTTAAATATTTTTCCCTTCGTCGCTTCATCTGTCATAGTGCGATTAACGTGAATAGATAAACTGTTTTCAATTTCGAGCCAGAATACTGAATATTTTTTTTCAAAATCAGCCTGCTTCATCGATGACCTACTAATCCATTAGCGATACCGAGAAGCTTTTCTTTAGTCATTTTATGATCCTTAACATCAACAGAATTTAAGAACTCTGCAAGCTCCTGTAAACGCTCATCAGATAATTGACTACAGCGTTCA
Source organism: uncultured Thiotrichaceae bacterium (assembly GCA_964531165.1). GTDB lineage: Bacteria > Pseudomonadota > Gammaproteobacteria > SZUA-229 > SZUA-229 > SZUA-229. Next base: position 49,269 of record CAZHEA010000003.1, on the reverse strand, counting down.
GCATAACGAATAATAGATTGCTGCTCTTGTAAACTTAAAGGATAGTCAGCTTTTAAATGCGCATATTGTGGAATAACCTGTATACCTGATATGCCTTTGTCATAAACGACAATGGTGTCTGCAGCAAGATCACCAAGCCTTTGAAATCGATTATTCATTAACATTGATATAAAACCAAGCCCATAAAAAAACGGTAGAAAGTCAACCGTCCGCAAAATATTACGCAGTAATGATGCAGACCAGCCAATCGGTGTACCATCACTATTTAGCACCTGTATTTTTAGATATTTTTTACCCGGTGTCATACCATTATTAAATACTTCGAATAAAACCGGGTAAAACCATTCCATAAAAAAGAATGCAATTAACATCAAGCCCGCACCAAAATCACCAAAAAATCGTGTGAGTATAGCCAGTGCAACATACACTACACTACGTATTACAACATCAATTAACCACGCAACACTTCTTGGCCATATTCCCGCAAGCCTTAGATGAATATCAATACCTTCAGGGGTTTGCACTGTATTGACCGAATCAAGCAATTGAGACTGCATGTTTATAAACTAAAATCAGAAGCTTGGACTGGTAGATGACGAATTCTCTTGCCGGTAGCAGAAAACATAGCATTTAAAACTGCCGGAATTGCGGGCGGTACACCAGGCTCACCTACCCCGCCCGGGTCTTCTGGACTATTGATAATTTCACTGCTAATAGAGGGTGATTGCTGGAAAGTTAAGATAGGAAAATCATGGAAATTACTTTGTTGAACCTTGCCTTTAGATATCTTTATTTCACTAAACAGCGCGCTTAAACCAAATATAATACTGCCTTCCAACTGTGCCTTAACAATATCCGGATTAACAACAAAACCACAGTCAATGACACAATAAACATGATCTATTATCAGCTCATCGTTGCGCGTTATCACTTTTGCAACCTGTGAAACATGGCTTCCATAAGATGTATGACAAGCTATTCCATAATAAGCATTTGGGTCTTTTTTCCAGCCTGACATTTCACTTACACGAGTTAATGTCTGTAATAAACGAGGATTTAAATGCAATAATTCCTGCCGATAAAGCAGGCTATCGATACCTGCTTTATGTGCTAACTCATCAATAAAACACTCCAGATGAAAAGCATTAATAGATGAACCCACAGAACGCCAGAAACCCAATGGTACTGGTGTTTCAACATGCGAATATTGTACTTTATGGTTATCAATATCATAAGCCGAATTTGAAGCGCCATCCACAGCGACCGAATCAATAGCATTTTTTTTCGATAAAGCCCCTGGCCATAAACTCTCTTTTATCGATGGCGAGGCCAGATGGTGAACAAGTGATGACGGATAGCCACTACTGTCTAAATTCGCTTTTAAGCTGGTATAGGCAACCGGTCGGTAAAAATCATGTTGTACATCTTCTTCACGACTCCAGATTAATTTTACCGGGTGCTCGAACCGCTTAGCAATTTGAACTGCTTCAGCAACAAAATCCTGCTGCAATCGACGTCCAAAACCACCTCCGGAGAAAGTGGTATTAACTATAATATCTTCAACTTCATCGGCTTTAAGCAATGACCTGGCCTTTGCATAAATACGATCTGCAGTATTGTAATAATGTTTTTTAGCTGCAGATTTAGCTCTGCTCGGTGATTGTGTCGGCGCCCATATTTCACAAACTCCATCATGAATATGTGCCGTACAATTCATTGGTTCCATCGTAGCATGTGCCTGAAATGGTGCTGAATAGATTGCCGACACTTCATTCTTATATTTTTCAGAAAAAACATTACCTTTTTCACTGGCAATAGATGACGGTGATTTTAATGCGGCTAATGATTTTTCTCGAATCAATGCACTATCGATTACGCTATGGTTGTTTTGCCACTCTATCTCTAATAGTTTAGCTGCCTTAAATGCACTCCAGCTATTATCTGCAACAACTGCGACAGCATTGTCTATTTTGAATATTTTTATAACACCGTGAATCTCAATCGCTTTACTGTCATTAATCTTGCCTACCGTTGCACCAAAAACAGGTGGGTGTAGCGTTGTCGCAAATATCATATTCGCTAACTGCACGTCAATGCCGAATACAGCTTTACCTTTCACCTTATCAAGGGAATCAATACGTGCTGTAGTTTTACCAATTAGTTTAAACTGATGGTTATCTTTAAGTAGTGCATTGTCAGGTATGGTTAACTGATTAGCCAGCTCAATAAGCTCGGAATACTTAATGCTTTGATGATTAACTGAGCTATACACCGTTGCATTTTCTGTGTAGCACTTATTGACAGGAATGGCCCACTTTTTAGCTGCTGCCTGAACTAGCATTTGACGTGCTAATGCACCTATTTCTCTGAATTTAATCCAGCGTTTTTTAATACTGGTACTACCACCTGTTGACTGATAACCATAAACATTTAAAGACGGCGCCCGCTCAACTGTTACATCAGACCAGTTAAGGTCCAGTTCTTCAGCCAACAATGTCGCCAGCCCAGTATAGATACCCTGCCCCATTTCTGACTCGGGTATATTGAGTACACATTTATTATCTATATCAATTTTAATCCACAAACTGGATGAAAAGTTTACTTTTTTGTCTGTCGAGGGAGTTGATGATTGTGCCAGTGACACGTTTAAACCGATAGCCAGAAAAGCACTACCCGTTACAGATAACTTTATAAACTCTCTTCTATCAATTTTATTCATTGGCATTACTTTCATCTGACTCAAGTAAATTAACAAGCGCTTTATTAATACGCGGATAAGTACCACAACGACACAGAACTTTCGACATTACGCTTTTTATTTGAAGATGATCAGGTGGCGTTTTCAAATTCATTAATGACACTGCTGCCATGATTTGTCCAGACTGGCAATAACCACATTGAACAACGCCATTATCCAGCCAGGCCTGCTGAACTTTATGCAGACTATCATTAGCTAAACCTTCAATGGTTGTAATATTTTTATCTTTGAATTGCTCAGCCGTAATCAAACAAGATTGTGTCAATTGATCTGAAACCAATACCATACAAGCCCCGCATGCACCAATACCGCAGCCGTATTTAGTTCCGGGCAACTTTATATAATCGCGCAGCACCCATAACAATGGAATATCAGCGGGCAATTCGAGAGTATAAGACTGTTTATTTACGCTAAAGGTATATGTATTTGTAGTTTGCATAATAATGATTATGTATACTGAGTTATGAAAATTATCCAGGCATTAAGCGATTATGACTAACATTAAAATCCGTTGTTAAGATATTATGTATTTAAGTATTAAATTGCTTTATATTCTTAAATGAACACCTGGAATCCTTAAACTAAATTACCACATGGATACATATATTTCATTAGTTAAATTCATGTGAATATCGATAATACCCAGCTTCAACATTAGAATCAATCGTATAAATACAGGATAAAATGGCAGACATGCGATGGTAGCTACCGAATACGCAGATAAAGAAATCATCAAAAAGTCAATTGAGTTACTAGCCTCGGGCTCAGACTCATATCTATTACTATGCACAGTCGTTAAAACCTGGGGATCATCTGCACGTCCAGCCGGGTCTTTAATGATAATTAGCCAGCATAACCACATTTACGGATCGGTTTCAGGTGGCTGCATTGAAGATGATCTGCAGCTCAAGCATAAGCACGGTTTTTTCGATGATTCATATATAAAAACTTTACATTACTCTGCCAATGAAGAAAACATTAAGATCAATATTCCCTGTGGCGCATCATTAGTTATCTGTGTTGAAAAAATCACATATAGAGAACAATTTATACGTATTCTTGATTTATTAAATGCGGGTAATCGGGTTTGCCGCATACTCGATATACAAAACCAAACCTCATCATTAGATATAGCCGATAAAAATACCGAAGATTTTTTCTATGACGACATAACACTGATTAAAACCTTCGGACCAGCCTGGAAAATTTTAGTGATTGGCGCCAATCAAATTGCCAGTTATATTCTACCGCTTGCACAAATGCTTGAATTTAAGCTTACCATTTGCGAGCCCAGGGAAGACTATAGACTTGCATGGCAAAATCAGGATTGCAACCTGACTCGACTGATGCCGGATGATGCGGTAAGAAAATTTGCAAACGATACATTCAGCATTGTACTCTCGCTAAGTCATGACCCTAAGCTAGACGATATGGCATTAATGACGGCACTCGAACTTGATCTGTTTTATGTTGGTGCCATCGGTTCGAAAAAGAGTAATACCGCAAGAATTAAACGACTACAATATTTAGATTTAAACGACAATGACATCAATAAACTTCACGCCCCTATTGGACTTGACATATCAAGTAGAACACCAGCAGAAATAGCCATATCGATTTTTGCTGAATTAATTAGCTTGAAAAACCGACCAAAAAATAATGGCCGATAAAAACATTGATAATGACATTCAGGCCATCGTCCTTGCCGCCGGTAAAAGTAACCGGTTTAATAGTGATAAGACACGGATACAAATAAATAGTCTACCCATGGCTATATACATCTGCAGGGTCATTAACAATATTACGCCTAATGTACTGATCGCCATAAATGAAAACAATTCAACATTAATAAAAACGGCTGATAAATATAACATCAGGCATTTAATTATACCTGACGGAGAAAACACCGGGTTAGGGAAGACGATTTCCCATGTGGTTAAATGTTGTCCAAAGCAAGACGGATGGTTATTCTGTCTCGGTGATATGCCACTCATAAAACAACAGACTTATAAAACCATACTCGACAAGGCAAATAATGCCACTAATAATGCTATTATCTTACCCGTATTCAATAGTAAACCCGGCCATCCCGTCTACTTTGGCAAACGTTACTACACAGAACTTAGCAAACTCACTGGAGACACTGGTGCTAAATCTATAATAAGAAATCATTCAACAGCAGTCAGAGAGATCATCACCACTGATAAGTTTATCCACCAGGATATAGATATCGCTCAGGACTTAAAAAAATTAAACAGACTATTAAAAAGCCTTACCTAAGATAAAACGCCGATATACAGATAAGCCATAAATCACAACTGAACCCCAACGATTAAGGCATAGCTGAATTCAATATTTTTAGAAATACTTCAGCGTTTAAAAAACCTGCACCCCATTTTTTATCCAGGTCTGCATTAGGTTTAAGCGCTATAATCTGTTGCATTGATTTACCTTCATCCATCAACTTTTGCATACGCGCCTCAACGGTGACTAACATTTCCCTGTATTCCTTTAGTGAGCGTTTATCACCTAATGGACCATGTCCGGGTATAATGCTAGTTTTGTCATCAACCATTGTCAGCACAAAATCTACCGACTTAATCATACCTGCGATGCTGCCTTCACTTGAAGCATCGATAAACGGGTACATACCATTAAAAAAAGTATCCCCCATATGCACAACATTGGCAGATTTAAAAATCACGATACTGTCACCGTCAGTATGGGCATTTTGTTGATGAATAACTTCTATATCCTGCTGATTAAGATGAAAAGTAATTTCATCATTAAAGGTGATCACAGGTAGCGCAACATCGACTGCCGCCGGTATTTTTTTATTAAATGCCTTTATAAACCCATCCTTACTCATACGTTTATATACATTATCATGTGCGACAATAACAACACCGTCCTGCCCTAAATTTTCATTACCGCCTGTATGATCATAATGCCAATGCGTATTTATCATAAAGCGGATAGGTTTATCTGTAATTTCAGATATTGCCTGTTTAATTTTTTCTGTTAGTGGTGCGAACTGGTCATCAATCATGAATACGCCATCATCACCAACTGACACACCAATATTTCCACCCTTACCCATTAGCATATAAATACCATGCCCCAGATTAATGGTTTTAATGTCTACATCACTATATTCATCATTTATTGCTTTAGCTGATACGACAGTGCTATATAAATTTACTGTAACGAATATCGATATGAGTATTTTCTGGTAAAATTTCATTAATAGTATCCTTTATAATTTTCTGCTTAAAACAGATAAAACGTCATTAGAAAATAATATCAGCATAGCGTATTACGCTAACAATAGAAAATTTGCGATTATAGCAGCACTATTGCAATGACGTAGTTAGCCTGTTATGACGCTATATAATAGTATTTCAAAGCCTTCACCTGTATTATTAAATACGTGAGCATTAATATGCTTATCTTTTCATCATTATTAAACTCTATTGACAAGTACCTATGATATCACTGCTTAGCTATATTTCGTCCATCATATTCATACTGCTTAGCGTAACTGAGCTGTGTTACGCAGATGTCAAATCTGAAAGTTTTAACGGCACTCCACCAGGAATAGAAAAATATACTCCACAGCTCATCAGCAAACTGTTAAAAACACAGCAACAACGGGGGACCGACTATAAGCCGCGAACCAAACACCTTACTTCAACGGGCAAAGCAAAATATACCAATCGACTTTTTCTACAAACCAGCCCCTACCTTTTACAGCATGCTCATAATCCAGTTAACTGGTATCCATGGGGAGATGAGGCGTTTAAAGCTGCAAAAAAGCTCAATCTGCCGGTACTTCTAAGTGTCGGTTACTCAACCTGTCACTGGTGCCACGTGATGGAGGAAGAATCATTTGAAGATCTTGAAATTGCAACATTTATTAATCAAAACTATATTGCAATAAAGGTTGACCGTGAGCAGCGCCCGGATATCGATGCTGTATATATGGCAGCACTTCATGCAATGGGCCAGAACGGTGGCTGGCCAATGAACGTCTGGCTAACACCAGAGCGGGAGCCTTTTTATGGTGGCACTTATTTTCCTGCAAGAGATGGTGACCGGGGTGCAAATATCGGTCTGTTAAGCTTGTTAACGCAGTTAAAACAAATTTATATTTTACAACCCGATAAAATCACTGAAACCAGTAAAATAATCACTCGTACTTTACAGGATAATTTAGTTTCAATCGCTGGCACAACATTGCCCGGTCCCGACACTATGAAACTTGCAGCGGCATATTATAAAGCTAATTTTGATAGTTTTTATGGCGGTATTGGTCACGCTCCTAAATTCCCCAGCACCACACCTGTTGGTTTTTTACTGCGTAGCTATCTTCAAACGGGTGATAAAGACATTTTAAATATTGTAAATCTTACACTAACCAAAATGGCCAGTGGTGGAATTTACGATCAGATTGGCGGAGGTTTTCATCGCTATTCCACAGACAATGAATGGCTAGTTCCGCATTTTGAAAAAATGCTTTATGACAATGCACTATTAAGTATTGATTATCTTGAAGCGTATCAACTGACCAGAAACCACAATTTCAAACGTATTGTTGAGGAAACTCTGAACTACATCATTCGCGAAATGACATCAGATCAGGGTGGCTTTTATTCAGCAACCGATGCGGATAGTCTAACACCTTCATTACATACGGAAGAAGGTTATTATTTCACCTGGGATAACCATGAACTACTAAGCATATTAGGCAAACAACGTTTTGCTATTTTCAGTCAATATTATGCAACATCTGAAAACGGTAACTTTGAGAGCCGTAACATTTTAAATACCCCGGTCTCCTTAAGCGAATTTTCAAAACTAAATAATATTAAAATCGACACATTAAAAGTATTACTTTTAGACTCAAGGCACCTGCTCTATCAAAGCCGCAACAAAAGGCCTTCTCCATTGAGAGATGAAAAAATTATTACGGCCTGGAATGGCCTGATGATTTCTGCATTTGCAAAGGCCGGTTTTGTGCTCAACAATAAACAATATACTCAGCAAGCGGTTGAAGCTGCAAACTTTATTCTTAAAAACTTATATTACAATGGCAAACTATATCGAAGTTATCATCATAAACAGGCAACGCATAACGCCTATCTTGATGATTACGCTTTTTTGATAGCTGGTTTACTTGATCTATATGAAACCACTCATAACATTTACTGGGTACTTGAAGCCAGCAAGCTCGATGCTATTTTAGAAACACACTACGAAGATAGTACCCATGGTGGTTATTACATGACTGGAAATAATCATGAGAAACTGCTGTCACGTGAAAAGCCCGGCTATGACGGTGCACTACCATCTGGAAACTCAGTACAGGTACTTAATTTACTCAGATTATCGCAATTCACCTCGAACACCCGTTATCAAAAACGTGCCGAAAAAACACTGCAGTATTTTTCATCTATTTTAAACAATAATCCAATGGCCCTCTCAAAGATGCTACTGGCTATTGATTTTTACTACGATAGTGCAAAGGAAATTGTTATTATTAACCCAGCTGATAATAGTTCTAAGGGGCAGTTGATGCTTGATTCACTCCGTGAGCATTTTTTACCCAACCATACCCTGTCGGTTATGACACAAGGAGACGACCTTGAGACTCAGAGCAGGATAATAGCAATCGCAAAAGGTAAAGTAGCGATAAATAATAAATCCACCGCCTATGTTTGTGAATATGGGGCATGTAAGCTACCGACAACTGATCCTGATATTTTTTCTCAGCAGCTACGTAACCAAAGCGCACCTAAATAGTGCGTTTGTACTTTTTGCCTGTTCTCAGAATAAACACACTCAATGCCATTAAATTACAACAAACTTTCATACACAATTTTAAACTTGGACTATAATTAAATCAGTTCATATGTACTATTTATATTATATGGACAACAATTTTATAAATATGAAGATTCAGGTAGAAAAGTGGTTCAATTTTTATACAGACAACGCCTCAAATTACTCGTAATCCAATCACTCTATCAATTTAATTCCGTCACTGCTTCAGCACCCCAAATAAACGCGGGTAACACACATGAATATTAACGAATGCGTCAGGCTTTTTATGCTTAAACGCAGCGTGACTTTGAGCGTGTTAATAACAGTTCTATATAGCTCTGCACAGCCTCTTTATGCCGAAAACAATACTGATGACAGGTTTGAGCATTTTATTTCACTCAGTCTTGAAGACCTTATCAGTCTAGAAACTACTATAGCCACCGCATCCAAGCAAACCACCACCAAGGCACCGGCGGTTGTTACCCTGATAACGGCTGATGATATTAAAGCCACCGGTGCGACTAATCTTGTTGAAGTCCTTGAGGGTGTACCCGGCTTACATGTCAGAATTAGCCAGTTTGGAAACCGACCGATTGTACAGTTCAGAGGGGCCAAGGGCACTCAGACCCTGATGATGATTGATGGAAACTCGATGGTTGATCTGGTATGGAATTTCGGTATTTTCTGGAAAGGTCTTCCAGCCAGTGCAATTGAACGAGTTGAGATTATTCGCGGCCCGGGATCCGCTTTATTTGGTGCCGATGCATCTGCTGGCGTCATCAATGTCATAACCAAAGCAGCAGCAAAAATTGAAAATACCGAAGCCGGTATCCGAACAGGAAGCTTTAATACAAAATCAGCCTGGTTACAGCATGGTGATATTTATAGCGGGTTTAACGTTAACTTCACCGCCAATATTTCCGCAACCGATGGATATAACCCCCTTATAACAGAAGATGGGCAGACCTCGGAGGACAACAATAACAACAGCAACGTATCCTATGCTCCCGGTAATGCCCAATATGGCTGGGAGAATAAAGATATACGCTTATCCGTTGCCCGTGCAAACTGGCGCATGAATGCAGCCTATATGAGTAGTAACAATCTGGAAACGGGGTTAACCGGCTTTGGCGTACTCGATCCTCTAACCCAGGCCGATGATAGCCGACTGAATATTGATCTTTTATACAATGACAGTAATTTCACTGAAAACTGGGAGCTGGATATGGAATTACGCTTTCAGCACTATAATTACTCATCCGGCAGTGGCTTTCAGGAACGCCCACCTGATTATGTTGACGGAAATGGCGACATCTATCCGGATGGACAGATTAATCAGCAACGCTCAGATGAACGTCGCATAGTCTTCGAAGCCAGTACCCTCTATTCTGGTTTAAATGATCATGCGGTGCGCATTGGCGCAGGTTATACCTGGCAGGATTTGTACTCAATTAATCACAAGGTTAATTTCGGTATCGGTGCGGATGGTAACCCGATACCACCCGGCTCAGGTTTAGTGGATATATCCAATACACCTTATGCCTTTGTACCTGAAGATACCCGCAAAATCAGCCATGTCTATTTACAGGATATCTGGTCAATTTCAAACACCCTTCAATTAACCGCCGGTGCACGTTATGACGATTATTCTGATTTTGGTGGCACCTTTAATCCGCGCCTTGCATTAGTCTGGCAAAGCACTGAAAAATTAACCACCAAATTCATATACGGCCAGGCATTCAGACCTCCTTCTTATCTCGAACTGTTCGATCGCACTTCATTTACTGAGCCGAACCCTAATCTGGACCCCGAACGCTCCGAAACACTGGAAGTCGCTTTTTCCTACGCGGCTAACAAAAAGTTACAATTAGGTGCCAATATTTTCTATTTTCAACTAACGGATATTATCACTAACAACAGAACGACCGGAAAGTTTGAAAATAGTGGCGATCATGCCATACGCGGCATTGAACTCGAGGCTCGCTGGCAGATCAATAATGACATCAACCTGTATGCCAACTTCACTACACGCGAACAGGATGAAACTAGTTTTCGTTCCATTCAGGAGCCAGATCAGGATGCTTATATCCGTTTAGACTGGGGGTTTATGCCGAAATGGAACTGGAATTTACAGTCCAGCTGGATTGGAGAACGCCCACGAAACACAGCCGGTATCAATCCTGATTTACGACCACCTGTTAACGACTACTTTATGAGCGATACAACATTACACTATGCAGCAAGTGATAGTTGGGAGTTTGCCGTTTCTATTCGAAATTTATTTGATGTAGATGCACGTGAGTTTACCGGCCGTTCCATCCCCAATGATTTACCTTTACCTGAGCGTAACGGCTATGCAGAAATACGTTACAAGTTTTAATTTTCTTGGTAATGACAATAATAACAATATGACTATAAAAACACCATTACACAAAACAGGATAGCTTGAAAAATAAGGATGCTTAATTTTTTTAACATAATGATACAAAAAATATTCAGAGTAGCAGGTTTACTAACCCGCAAGGATTCGTGCAGGTTATAAATTGAAAAAGATACTCTTTCATATTTTTATCAAGTTTGTTTTTATCAGCATATTATTGCTGACAAAGACAACGTTGTATGCCGCCTCGCCTACACTAAAAGCATCAGATGAAGCGCTTTTCAAAGCCGCATTTATTTACAACTTTGCCAAATTCACCACCTGGCCGGAATCAGCATTTCCAAACAATAGTCCATTAGTATTATGTATTATTGACAATCAGAAAAATGAATTAAATTTAATCCGACTTAAAGGAAAAGTCATTAAAGGCAGACAAGTTAGCATTAAGTCAAAAACAGAAAACCAATCTATAAACGACTGCCATATGCTTTACATAAGTAAGTCAAAAAGCAAACATTATAAAAAAATCCTTAAGTCCGTACATGAAAAACCATTGTTGACGGTAAGTGACATTCCCGATTTTGTAGAACATGGCGGCATCATTCAGTTCTATCGCAAAAAAGGACAGACTCGTTTAGTTATTAACCTCAATACCGCGCGTAATGCAAACCTTGAAATAAGCTCCAGATTACTCATTCTTGCCGATGTGATAAACACTAAGGTGAAGCCGTAATGCTACGCAATGCATCAATAAAGAAAAAGCTGGAAGCCATTATACTGGTCACTGCAGCAGCAGTTTTATTGCTTAGCTTCCTATTGTTTATGGCAATTGAAATGATCTCTGCACGTGATGACACAGCGACACGTTTAGGCACATTAGCAACTATCCTGGGTTCTAATAGTAGTGCAGCAATTGCCTACCATGACAAAAATGCGACAACGGAAATACTTGCAACGTTATCATCACAAAAAAATGTTATTTGGGCTGGCATACTACTTGGCAACGAAGTGTTGGCAGAATACCAGTCACCACAATATTTAGAATTCAACAAATTTCAACAGGCAGAAATTTTGCAGTCTCAATCCAAATCGTCATTGATGTTTGGGCATGTAAAAATCAATGAGCCAATATTATTTGATAACGAAATCATCGGTTATTTTTATATAGTCGGCGACATGAGTCTGGCTCATGCTATTCTCAAAAAGCAGGCATACCTTGGCCTGGGTATATTTACTATTTCGATGATGCTTGCCTTCATGCTATCCAGCCGCTTACAACGCATTGTATCTACACCTGTTGAACGCTTACTCAAAACAATGAACACGGTTGCCAAAAATCAGGATTTTAGCTGCCGTGCTCAAAACATCAGTAATGACGAGTTAGGTACACTGGTAGATGGCTTTAATTCTATGTTAGATCAAATTCAGGATTATGATAAAAAACTGAATAACTACCAACAGGATCTGGAGTGCCTCGTTATTGATAGAACCCGTGAACTTGAATCAGCAAAAAATCAGGCAGAAACAGCTAATCAGGCTAAAAGTGAATTTATCGCTATAATGAGTCACGAAATTAGAACACCTATGAATGGCGTAATAGGTTTTACCAGTCTGTTAGAAAAAACCGGCCTCAACAATATCCAGAAAGATTATGTTCGTAATATTACCAACTCAACTGATTGTCTACTGACAATTATAAATGACATACTTGATTTTTCAAAAATCGAAGCCGGTAAATTAAACCTCGATAAAACTAACATTTTTATTCAAACTGAAGTAAATGACATTAAAGCGCTTTTCTCCAGCAGTATAAAAGACAAAGGACTGAAATTTACAACCGGCATTGATAGCGAAGTTCCAACAACCTTTATTGGTGACCCGATTAGATTACGTCAAATATTTACTAACTTAATTGGTAATGCCATAAAATTCACAGACACCGGTGAGATTAAGTTCACTATAAAACTCTGCATTGATAACGAGCTTAAAAAATTAAATTTAAATATAGCGAAACATCCTGAGAGCCTGAAAATATCTAATTTATGTATAACGGTAGAAGACACCGGCATCGGAATACACCCCGGGCAACAGGCAAGATTATTCCAGCCGTTTCAACAAGGTGACAGTTCAATCACTCGAAGGTATGGCGGCACAGGTCTGGGGCTGGTAATCACACAGCGCCTGGTAAACATGATGGGGGGACAGATAAAACTAACAAGCCACTATGGCGAAGGATCAACTTTTTCTGTATATATTCCCCTGCTGACACCTGCACAACAAGTAGAAAGAACCGATGAGGCGAATGTTACAAAGCAATACATTGAAAACAATAAGCAGGAAGTCATTAACCAACATACCGCTATATCATCTATATTGAAAAATATGAATATATTAGTCGTTGATGATAACAATATAAACCTCAAGGTCGCCACAACATTACTTACAAATGAGGGTGCAAATGTTGTAACCGCTAAAAGCGGTATGCAAGCAATAAATACAGCCGAAAACAATCAATTTGATTTAATATTGATGGACCTTGAAATGCCCGAAATGAGTGGCATGGAAGCGACTCGAAAAATACATAAATTAGATACATTTAGAAAAACCATACCCATTATAGCGCTAACAGCTCATGCATTTTCCGATGTTCGCCGGGAAGCAATTGAAGCAGGCATGAGTGACTTACTTGCTAAACCATATAAACCCGACCAGCTCTTTTCAATGATAAATAAATGGTATAACACCTCCCACAGGCATAATGCAGAGCACACATCACCCAACTCACAGTTAACAACTAAGAGACTCCCTGTATATGATCATGAGATTGCATTAGAAACAGTTGGTGGCAATGAAATAGTAGCAAAAGAGTTGCTAGATGATTTTTTTAGTTCATTAGATGACAACATATCATCAATTCAAGACCTGGGATCTGCCTCAAACTATAGCGGTTTATACGAGGCAGTTCATAAGCTGGCTGGCTCTGCAAGCGCCATTGGAGCCATAGCACTGCACAATGAAACATTACAATTGCAACAGATTTTAAAAGCCGGCAAAGTTTCAAGCGATGACGTTTCTGATTCAATCAGCTTAGTTTTAGAACATTGTAAAAGGTTTAAAACAACCTTAAATAATGTCATCAACGTATAAACGTTCCCACACTACAGCAGCAACGCAGAAGCAAAACCGATTAACCCACCAAACACACCACCCCAGACAACCAACCAGCCAAGATGTTGCTTTATCATCGTTTGCACGATGTCTTTTACAATCTCTGGCGTCAATTCTTCTAATCGTGATTCTACAATTTTTTCAACTTGTTGCTTGATATCAGAAAGCACATCTGGCCGTTCAATTTCATTACGCAGCAGTTCCTGGAAGCTTTCCTCTTCAGTCAGATTAACTAAAGATGTTTTCATGCTTTCGATAAAAGGTTCTTTTAATGGGGTTAAGGCGTCAATTCCGCCAAACATGCCGAGCATTCCACCAAAAGATGATTTCATAATAACCTCAACAAGCGCATCAAATGAGGGTGACAGGTCGACTTTTTCAATGACCGGTGACAGTTTAAACTCAGGTACCCCGTCTGAGCCCTTTAAGAATCGATCAATATTTTCATCCGTAAAAAACTGCACCATCATTAGATCTTTAATCGCCCGTTTAAATTCTTCAAAACGGGCCGGGATAACTCCAGAACCATATAATCCGGGAACTTTTTCAAATAGCATATAGATGGCAAGCCAGTTAGTCACCGCACCGGAAACGGCAAACAAACCTACACTTAATATAATTGGGTTCTGTAGATAATAGCCGATAACAACAACTGTCAGCGCAATACAATTTGTAACTAAACTTTTATTCATAGTAACTCAACATCTCTTTTAAAAACCTGCTTGATAAATTAACGCCATTATAGCAAAACTCTAATTCTGCATTAGCGCTATAAAAAACGTGACCGCAATTTTATATCATGTGAAAATCATTTCCACCAACTATTTTGAAACAGATGGCTTATGCATATTCTTTTTTGTTTTACTGGTTGCAGTTGCCGTTAAGGGATCATCCGGCCAATAGTGTCTTTTATACTGTCCACGTAATTCTTTTTTGACGTCATGATATGTTGTCTCCCAAAAACTACCTAAGTCCTGTGTAACCTGCATGGCACGATGTGCCGGTGATAATAGATGCATCATTAACTGACAATGGCCATCCAGTATTACCGGGGTTTGATGCAATCCGAATACCTCCTGTAGTCTGACAGCCAGTACCGGCTGAAGCGGATCATTATAATCAATTTTAATTTTAGAACCACTGGGAACCAGAATTGACTCAGGTGCCAGACGATCAATTAATTGCATCTGCTCCCAGCTCAACAGACTTTTAAGCATGCTATAAATATCAAGTTTATGACAATGTTTAATGCTGTTCTCAGTACTCATATAGGGCTGCAACCACTCAGACAAGTTTTCAGTCAGATACACATCAGTAAAATCAGGCAGATTCACATCTGTAAGTTTGCCCTGTAAACGCTCACAAACCAACTGTTGATTGATGAATACAATGCGCTGCTTCAGACTAAGTGCTTTAGGCGTCCAGTTCAAACACTGCAAACCAACTAATGCAAGTCCCTCGAGCAGACACGCCTGAACTTTAGCGCTATCACCTTCACTTGATCGAACTTTATCGAGTACCAGGTTGCCAATAGAGCGCTGTCTATTAATTTCAACACGCTCAGATTTGTCATTCCATGAGAGGTTCTCGTCAACTACAATCATCTGCTCGAAATACTCTTCTATTTGTAGTTTAGAAATATGCGCACATAAGTAAATACGTGCTTCTCCTCTGCTGAGCTTTGCATCCAGATTCGCTATGACAATATATTCATGTAAATTTTGTTGTAAATGCTCCGCTATGAATGCGCCCTTGCCATTACTCAATAAATATTTAGCCTGTGTTGGCGTACGCTGCTTTGATATCCTGTCCGTATAGGCAAATGCCAGTAAAACACCACTGATATCAGACTTTACGTCTTCTTTAGAAATATTTTTATAACATCTTTTTAAACGTTTAAAGATATCATCTGCAGATTGAATAATACGTTTACATTGATGAACATCAACGTGATATTTTTGAGTTTTTAATGAATCTGCATTTTTAAGAACAGCAATTCTATCTTCAATATCAACTCCCCTTTTAGCCGCAGCTAAAAAAATATCACGCTCTGTCAATAAGCTGGCGATCAAACAGGCATGATAAACCTGTTTAATTTCAACAGCGCAAACAACCATATGCGCGAGTCGAGGGTGAATTCCGAGACTGATTATAATCCGCCCGTGATCACTAATTTTTCCTGTATCATCAATTGCGTAAAACTGATGCAATAACTGCCTGGCTTGAGACAACGCACTTGCAGGTGGCAAGTTCATCCACTGCAATTCTGTAACATCATCAACTCCCCAATTCGCAAGTTCAAGCGCTAAAATAGATAGGTCACTGTGTAATATTTCTGCTTGCGAATGTTTTTGCATGCGCTTTTGTTGCTGTGAGGTCCATAATCTATAACCGGCACCAGCACTTAAACGACCCGCCCTGCCACTTCGTTGTATGGCAGAATCTTCGGATATATGTCGCGTATTCAAAGCATTCATTGCTGATGCAGGGCTATACTCCATAACCCGCTCAAGGCCTGAATCAACGACACAGTTTATACCTTCAATCGTTAAACTGGTTTCCGCAATATTAGTTGCCAATACTATTTTACGCTCCTTATTAGAAACCGGAGCTATCGCTGCATCCTGCTGTGATTTACTTAAACTACCGTGTAAGGGAGCCAGTAAAATGTTCTGTATTTTCTGTTGTTCAATAAACACTGAAAGTCTATTTTCTAACTGTGATATCTCTTTTACGCCGGGCAAAAAAACCAGACAACTGCCTGTATGATTTTCTATAACATGTTTAACTGTTTCAAATAACTGAGATATTAACAACTGATTACTTTCATAAGCATTAAAACCCTGCTTCATCGGTTTATCCATGTAATGAATATCGACCGGGTAGCTTTTACCTTCACTGATAATTAACGGCGCATCATCAAGCAGCTTAACAATCGCCTGAGTATTAAGTGTGGCTGACATAATCAGTATTTTTAAATCTTCGCGTAATACCTGCTGGCTCTGCAGGCACAGTGCAAGTGACAAATCAGCATGCAAGCTGCGTTCATGAAACTCATCAAATATCACCAGCGCAATATCAGCAAGTTCCGGATCCGCCTGCAGCTTGCGTGTTAATATGCCTTCGGTAACGACAAGAATTTTTGTTTTAGCACTAAAGCAATGATCCTGCCGTATTTGATAACCAACCGTTTCTCCGACCTTTTCATTTAGCATAAATGCCATTCTGGAAGCGGCATTACGAGCTGCCAGACGCCTCGGCTCAAGAATAATTATTTTTCTTTTTTCCAGCCAGTGTTGATTGAGCAGCGCAAGCGGAACTGCCGTTGTTTTACCGGCGCCGGGAGGAGCCTGTAAAACAACACACGGATGTTGACTTAGTTTTAACTTAATATCATCTAAGACATTATTAATGGGAAGTTGTTGCATTTATGATTTTTTAAAAATTAAAATAACAAACACCGGGATTGTCATTTCTGATTGACGAGAACCAGAAATTAACATCATTATTGATTTGGCGCGGCATGCGCTTTAATACAAAATAGTATAAAGAATGAATTCCAGTTATCGTAACCGGACAAATCATCAAGATTGCTAATTTCACTCTGATTTTTTAAATACTCTACTGAAGTGGAAATCTGCTCATCATTCACACCGTTTAACTTTATCAGGTCAATAGCAGATTGAGATGGTTTCCAGTCAATTAACAAGTAGCACATACAGTACTGTTATTTTTTATTACGCTGTATTACACGAGTTTGAGTCTGTTTGTTTTTACGTGATGGCCGTGAGGTTCTATTTATAGTTTCCTGTAAGGTCTGCCGGCTACCCACTTCATAACCCGGCATCTTCAGGCGCTTAATTTTCACTCCGATTAAACGCTCTATACTGTTTAAAGTGCGCTCTTCTTCCCGGCTCACAAATGAAATAGCTTCACCCTTAGCCCCTGCTCGACCAGTACGACCAATTCGATGCACATAATCTTCTGCCAGATAAGGCAGGTTTAAATTTACTACATGATCCAGCCCCTGAATATCCAGGCCTCTGGCCGCCACTTCTGTTGCAATTAACACCTGTAATTTATCTGATTTGAAATCGGCGATTGCCCGCCGGCGTGCACCCTGGCTTTTATCACTGTGACAAACTGCCGCTGAAATTTTTTCCTGTTTAAGATAATGCTTTAATTCATCAGCCTGAGCTTTGGTACTGGTAAACACCAGTACTTTAAACCAGTTTTTGTCATCAAGTAAATCAATAAACAATTCCACTTTACGTCGTTCTTCAACTTCATAAACAATGTGATCAACTGTATCTGCCGTGGCATTTTGTTTTGCTGCACTGATGACCTGATGTTTATTTAATAATTTTTTTGCCAGATTGCTGACCTGTTGATTCATCGTTGCAGAAAACATTAAGGTTTGATGAGACTCAGGTACTTTCTGCAACAGTGCATTAACATCGGATATAAACCCCATATCGAGCATTCTGTCTGCTTCATCAAGTACTACAAATTCAACCTGTGACAAGTGAACATTACATTGAACCAGGTGTTCAATTAGCCGACCCGGGGTTGATACTAAAATATCAACGCCTGCTTTAAGCTTTTTTTGCTGCGCGGATAATTTCACACCGCCATATAATGCCAGAACAGACAAGCCGGTAAACTGTGCATAGCCAGCAATCGTCTGAGCCAGTTGTTCAGCCAGTTCACGGGTTGGGGTCAATATCAATGTACGGGGCTGTTGAGATTGCGTCGGCTTTGGGCGGTCTAACATCTGTTGAAGTACCGGTAATGCGAAAGCTGCGGTTTTACCGGTACCGGTTTGTGCATTGGCAAGCAAATCTTTTCCTCGACGTGCAGGGATGATTGCCATTTGCTGAATTTCTGTCATATCAGAATATCCACAGGCATTTATGCCACGCTGAATTTCATCAGCAAAATCAAGGGAAGAGAAAAGCATCTAAATTCCTAAAAGCAGTTATACACACTAAAGCTGAATTATAAATGAATTCAACAGGCGGCGTAATCATTGTTTACGCTGAATTAACAGACTATTGAATGGCTGGAAACAATATCGGCGGTTTGCGATGCTGAGTTATTTGCTCATAAGCATAAGCATAGCCAAATAATTTTGCATCGTCGTAGGGCCGCGCCAGAAACTGTAAACCCGCTGGCAAGTTTCCACTAGTAAAGCCCATCGGTACTGTAATCGCCGGTTGTCCGCTATGCGGTGCAATTATCGGACTGTTATTGCCATGTGGACTTGTAGTATCAGCAATTTTTAGCGGCGGATTACTCCAGCTAGGATAGATAATTGCATCCAGATGCTGTGTATTCATGGCGCCAACAACCGCATCGAGAAACTGTTTTCGCCGCGGATCACCCTGTACATCGATACAGGGTGGCTGCATATTTTCTGGCACCTGCGTTATTGATGCCGCCCAATGCATATTATCGGTATTACGCGCATTAAACCTGTTTTGATCCACTATGTCCTGAAAGCGCTTTAGCGGTTTAATATGACTGCTGATTAAATAATGATTCAGGTCATATCTAAAGCGGCTACAGAAACCTGTGGCGTTACTGAGCTTTACAAAGTTTTTAATTTCAAATGGATCGATAATAACCGCACCGGCAGATTTAAGATCTATAATCGCCTGTTCCATTAAATCCATCACTTCAAAATCAGCCAGCTCAGTTTCATACATTTGCCGGATAACACCCAATCTGACACCCTGCAAAGCATTTTTATTCAAATAAGTTGTGTAATCAACTTTCTGTTGTGCATGTGCATTATGTGTAATCGGGTCCGCAACATCATATCCGGCAATAACGCTAAATGTTTTTGCCGCGTCTGTAACATTACGGGTTAAAGGGCCGGCAACATCCCGGTTAAGCAGCAACGGCACAACACCATCACGGCTGGTCAATCCAATGGTTGAACGCATACCCACTAATGCAAGATGCGAAGCAGGGCCGCGAATTGAATTACCGGTATCTGTTCCCATGCCAATAATGGCATAACTTGCGGCAATGGCTGACGCAGTTCCACCACTGGAACCCGCAGGAACATAATCAGAATTGTAGGCATTGCGTGTTTCACCGTGGGTTGAGCTAATGGTGTTAAGCGGACTAAACGCCCACTCCCCCATATTGGTTTTTGCAATAATAATGGCACCGGCTTCACGTAAACGTTTAACCATAAAAGCATCATCGTTTGGCAGCGAGCCTTTTAAAGCGATAGAGCCGGCTTCCGTTGGCATATCTGCAGTATCAAAATTATCTTTTAATGCTACCGGGATACAATGAAGTGCTCTTAACTTATGGGTTTGTTGAAATTCCTGATCAAGCATTTTTGCCTTAGTTAAGGCATTTTTATTTAACAGAATAACCGCGTTCAGATTAGAATTATTCTTATAATATTTAATTCGATTAATAAATGCACGTGTAATTTTTTCACAACTGTACTGATTGTTTTCAATTGCAGAATGCACGTCAGCAATAGTGCTTTCAATTAATGGTAAAGGCGCATTCGAATTATTATCCCTGGGATAGTTACAGCCCTGTATCAGTAGAACCATAAATAGTGTTATGAATAAAACGATAATTTTAATTGTGGATAACATTACTGTCATATTTACTTAGCTCTACCTGACAGCTGATGGCACAGCACTTATAAGCCAGTTTAAAAGGACACCATTAAAAAATGGTCGGTGCGAATAAAATAGCACCGACAGCAATATATGTAAAAAATATCTTCAGCGATTATTTTTCAAGCCATTTAAAAACTCAAGATATTCATCTCTGTCCCATGGACGACCGCCCAGTGCCAGATAACGAATCTTACCCTGCGGGTCAACAAAATACGTTGCCGGCAATCCTCTAGGCTGCCATTTTTCAGTTACCAGCCCGTCGACATCCATTAACGGATTAATGTCCGGAGCTAACAACCCTAAGAAATTAAATACCGCATCTTCCGATTCAGCGGTATTAATAATAATAATATCAAGATTTGTGTTCTCGAATTTTTTAATTATCGCCTGTATCGTCGGAATTTCCTTGCGGCACGGCCCGCACCAGGTGGCCCAGAAATGCACAAAAGACCACTTGCCTTTTGAACTTTCAAAACGATAGGGCTCGCCATCAATATCATTGAGTTTAAATGTCGGTGCACTGCGTCCATCCTGCTTAATGATGCCATGGGGAAGGTTTTGCTGGGAAAGACTTCCCTTGGGAACATTTTTTTGAGCAATAGCCTGATTTAAAAAAATCAGTAACGTTATAAAGAGTAATGTGTTTAGTTTCATAATAGATAGCTTTATTAGAATTTAATTGCTTTCGTCCTGTTTACAGACAACATTTTCCATCGTCACTGTTTTTAACTTACCTTGCCTATTCTCACCTGTAGGGAAATTCAAAACCACGGTAAACGGTTCGTTTTGCATTGCAATCGGTATCCGCCCACCAACCTCCTCCTGCGGATAAAGATCCCGCACCGCTGGCATCAACGTCCAGTTAAAGGTTGAACGATGTGCCTGCTTCAAACCAATTTCATCCCACTGTTTATCCCAGTACGATCTATCCTGCTGCAGTATATTTTTACCGTTTGCAATGAACTTCCATTCAGCAATATCAACCCACAAAAAAGTATCTGACTTATTTTTTATAATAACGGTGACATAGCAGGAAGCGGTAAGCTTATCGACGGCAGCTTTAGAAAATTCACGGCCTTCATAAAACGATGCAATCTGATGTGGCGTTAACTGTATAAAGCGCAAATAAATATCATCATCACTATAAATATTTTTATTTTCAGTTGCCGCATGTAAATTGAACGCACTAACCGTTAACAAAAAAGTTATAATCATCAAATAACGTTTAAAATATTTCATCATGGAATATATCATCTCAGAACACGAATATGGTTTCATCTATTTATCACGGCTGCGCCGTTAACTTAAATATTGCGTCCTTAACGGAACAGCGTGTTTCTCTCTATATTTATATATAAATACGACAAATACACTATATTTAAATAAATGCTAATTAACGCACCTTTAAATTATTATTAACATCACGACTTTCACGAATTAATCCATTACCCGCCAAACTACGCTGCGCTTTGGCAAGCCGGTCATATAACAATACATTAACGGTTGCTGCTAAATTCATACAGCCGTGCGTTGGAATATAAATAACCGCATCAGCATGGTCGATAATGTCCTGTGAAATACTGCCATCTTCCGGCCCAAAAACATACAGTGCTTTTTCCGGGTGTTGATATTCGGGTAAAGATATTGCATCTTCAGCAAACTCTACGCAGACCATTTGCATATTTTCAGATAACTGATCTGTCATATCATCAACCGGGCTCTTTGGAATATCCCGGCAAAGGCTACGACTGATATTCGGTATTTTGCTGGAAAATTCAAGCGCACGCTGATATCGGCTACCACTGTAAAACACCGCATCAACCGCATAATTAGCCGCTGCGCGCATAACCGAATTAACATTATCCGGGCTCTTCGGATTGATTAGACCAATTCTGACACTATGCGGTTTTGTACTCACCATTAAACCGGTGCCTGATCGCCATTAATGCGCTCTAACCGCTCCTGCTCTTCTTCCCAGGCCGCTTTTATTTCCTGCAGCACAGTATCCACATCCGCCGCCTGATCAGACTCTTCAAACAATCCGCTAAGCTCACTTTCCGGCTGTAGATCACCGTTTTCATATAGCTCCCAAATTTCCTCAGCATAACGGCTTGAATTCAGCTGCGAGGCAAATTCACCATAATAGCGACTGATATTATCAACATCACGACTTAACATTGCCTGTGCATGATTATTTCCAGCCGCATCCACCGCCTGCGGCAGATCAATGATCACCGGCCCGTTTTCATCAACCAGCACATTAAATTCAGATAAGTCGCCATGCACAATGCCGGCACACAGCATGCGAGTAATGTATTGCATCACCATGGCATGGTCCTGTAGCGCCTGCTCCGATGACATTTCAACATCACCGAGGCGTGGTGCAGCATTGCCGTCTGCATCCGTAATTAATTCCATCAATAGCACACCATCAATACAGCCATAAGGCTCAGGTACACGCACCCCGGCATTGGCCAGACGATATAAGGCATCTACCTCAGCGGTTTGCCAGGTTTGCTCCTGCTCATGACGACCATATTTTGAGCCCCGTGTCATGGCTCTGGCACGGCGACTATTACGTACCTTTCGACCTTCCTGATATTGAGAGGCTTTTTTGAAGCTACGCTGGTTCGCCTGTTTATAGACTTTTGCACAACGCATCTCAGAACCGCAACGCACAACGTATACGGTTGCTTCCTTGCCGCTCATCAGCTGATACATGACCTCATCAATAAGGCCATCTTCAACTAGCGGCTGTAATCGTTTAGGGGTTTTCATGGCGCTGTTATACCTTACTTAAGCGTCAGAAGAAATGACTATATTTATATGAATATACTGGAATTGAGACAAATTAGAAAATAGTCGGGTTTGAGACTGCACAATCAGGCACTCTTTTTATGGGTAAATAACAGGTTCATTACCTGCGAAGCCTGCTGATCAACGTCTTTTTTGATGTCTGTCATGTGATTGACATCCAGCCCGGTTAGCTGCCAGCAAAGCGGATTGATTTTCAATGTATCTTCGCTGATAGCAATGTCAGCAATAGCATTGCGGGTGATGGCAGTAGCAATATGGATAATCGCCGTTTCCTGCCTGAACTGTGGCGCCTTCGCCGGCTCATTATGAAATTCAGTGATATTTTGCAAGCTATCAGGCAACATCCACTCACGCATTAACTCAGCACCGACCTGTGCATAGTCAAAACCCAGCACAGAGCGCTCTGCAATATATAGCTCTATATCTTGCTGGCTGGCAAGTTGTGCGCTCTCAACACACAGCGCGGGTAATTTTTGAAACATCACCAGATGACCAATATTATGTAACAATCCAGCTATAAACGGCCTTTCAGTATCAATATTGTCACAATGATAAGCCAGTAATCGTGCACTAACAGCACAATACACACCGTTAAACCAGAAATCGTAGATATTCAGGGAATCATTGCTGAAGCCGGAAAAGCTATCTATAACCACCGTTGCCAGCACCAGGTCGTGTACCTGTTGTGTACCCAGTAAATTAATCGCATGGGTCATGGTGTCGACTTTAGATACCAGGCCATAAAACGGGCTATTAACCAGTTTTAATAATCGTGCTGTAATTGCCGGGTCATGTACCAGAATTTGCGCCACATCGGACATCGATGTATGCGGAGAATTAATCACGCTTCTTAAGCGGATATACACATCGGGCAGGGATACCAGTTCAACTGATTCTTTTACCAGGCTTTGAGCTGTATGCATATGGACTTCTTTTGATCGTACAGGCTGATGGTTGTTAAGGATTGCAACTACTCATAAAGTGACAGCTACTCATCGGGTATATAAAATTCTGTCTGCGTTCCAATACCTGATGCCGGATCATAAATTTTAAACTCATGGGTCCCGATTCGTATCTGATCACTGTGGTTAAGGCGTTGATTGGTAATACGCTTACCATTGACATAAATTCCATTAGTACTGTTAAGATCTTCCAGGGTTATATCATAAATTGAGTCCATATAAGGACTACGCTCAATCAAGAATTTCGCATGATGTGTGCTAACCACTCCCTCATCTAACTGCAGACTATTATCATTTCCTCTGCCAATCGTATACTCACCTTCGGTAATCTCGATATCTGAAATTACAACACCATTTACGATATGCTTTAATTTAATCACACTCATTTACCTTTCAATATATGTCAACGCTAGAGCAGATAATTAAATATTGATTTAATACCTGATAACTGACAGAGAAATTATAGCGTTTATTAGACCATTTTTATAATAAGTTAATCACATACTGTATATTATTACAAAAGTAGTGCTGACAAGCCCATATAAAACTATCACTACTTAAATTTCTGACTTATTTTTCTGCATCAACCTGCATCAATTTAGCCAGATTCAACAAACTTACTTTAAAATCACCACCAGCTGTCGCCAGTAACACTTTCATTCTGGCATTGGCCTGATCAGGCAGATTTAAAAAATGCCAGAGTAACTCAACTTCAAACAGGCTGGCCTGTTCACTATCCACCGCATCGCCATAACGTTCAAAAGATTTGGACACCAGTTGGAGGGATATTTTATATTGTTTATTATCACGCGCCATACGTGCCAGCAACATAACATGCACTGGATCTGCCACTACAAAATCGGCTGTTACCTGCTGACATAACTCAACAAACATCAATGCTCTGGCATATTTTCTATTTTCAATCAGCAGATTAATTAACAGGCGACCGACACATAACAGCGTCTTCGAGTCGCCCCATTGCTGTATCTTATAAAACAGCTGCTGATAAATTTCTACACTAGCAGACTGTAACTCATAGTCATCCGTAATTAAGGCGATAGCCTGTGAGTGCTGATTGATACGTACCAGCCGATGTACTCTGGAAATATACGCATCATAGTCCTGGGTGAACTGTTTCTGTTGCATTTTATTGTGTATTTCTGTTCGTCCACCACTATAGGTCGCATCAAAAGAACCGACCGTTCGACTTGAACGTATATACTCAACTTCATCAGCCAGTTCGTCCTTAACCTCATCACGGCGGTCTTTTAAATAAAAATAAGCGATTAAATATCCGCACACACCACCACTAACATGGGCAACAAGATTGGTTCCACCATAATCATCACTAAAAAGCATATCCAATGCATCCCAGCCGATATACCACGCAGCCAGAATCCAGGCTGAGACATGAAAAGTCCTTATCAACGTAAAAAACCAGAAAAACACTCTGATTTTTGCATGCGGCATTAAATAAGCGGACATTCCAATCATTGCCATAACCACCCCCGATAACCCCAGAGTAGGCGCAGGATAAGATCGCGACAAAAAAACCGTAACAGAATAAGCAATGGATGTGACGACAGCGATACCAATCAGAACCGCAACAAACTTCAATCGATTATTAATAATGGTTTCAACAGCTGGCGCAAAAGCCATAAAAAATATTAAATTAAATATCACATGACTCCAGCTTGCATGTGCTATCGATGACGTCAGCATTGTTAGCGGATTAAACTCATTCGGAAAATTCATAAATGCACCATCAAGACTGGCAGGTGCATGTTTACGAAAAGCCGTTAGATGACGTACAAAATTTTTACTTACTTCGACTAGCTGAGGCTCTGAATAATATTTTTCAGATTTATCTCTAATCTCCTGTAAAATAATTTCCAGCACACCATGCTCATATCGCTCATGCAATAGAGTCAAATAGTCAACACACCGTTGTTTATTTATACCGATGAAATCCAATGTTGTTTCACTGGTACTAAACTCCATCGCATTACAATAACCATCAACCGCATGATTGATTTTTATATTATTATTAAACTGAGCATAATAAACAAACAGACATAACAGCACGATGGCATAAGTGACAAAAGGACGCTTTCTGAATGATAAAGCTGCACTATATGGAATTAATAACAAAACATGACCGTATAAAATATAATTAAAATGAGTTTAATGACTCTTTATAGCAATTACAAATATATAATAGTCGCGTAATTTGCTAAACTACTGCAATTCCATTCAGGTTAAATACAGATGCAAACATTCACCAGCCATCGCGGCGACTTCAAACTCGAGCGTTACCCAGTAGCCAAAGACAAACAGTTACGGGCCTGGGATGCGGCGGATGACTACATTCTTATGCAACTGGAGACATTGCAACAGGAAAACAAGCTCAAATTAAACGCTCAGTCCCGATTGCTTATTCTAAACGATGCATTTGGTGCACTGAGTACAGCATTATCAGAATACTCGCCAACATCGGTATCCGATTCATTTCTGTCACAACAGGCTCTGACTATTAACTTAGCCTTAAACAATATCGACACTGATACGGTTGCTCAGAAAAACTGTTTTGAGCCTTTAAGCGATACTTACGACCTGGTTATTATAAAAATACCCAAAAATTTAGCCATGCTTGAAGATCAGCTACATCGCATACGCAAATATTGCAATGAAGAAACCTGCATCATTTCTGCTGCCATGAGCAAACATATTCACACTTCAACACTAAAATTATTTGAACGCATTATCGGAACGACGACAACGTCTTTAGCGCGCAAAAAAGCCCGTCTGGTATTCAGTGAATTGGATAGCTCAATTAGTGCCGACAACTCGCCCTACCCAAGCCACTATACTTTAGGTGATAACGAAGAAATTTATTATAATCATGCAAATGTATTTTCAAGAGACAAACTGGATATAGGCAGTCGATTCTTGCTGCAACATATCCCGACAACAGACAACTATTCCCATATACTTGATCTGGCATGCGGTAATGGTGTGCTCGGTATTGCCGCCGCTAAAGCCAACCCGCATGCTGATCTGTGCTTTGTTGATGAGTCTTATATGGCTGTTGAATCCGCCAGAATAAATGCTAAAAACATCCTCAAAAAAAGCACACACTGCGAGTTTAAAGTTTCCGATTGCCTGCAGGGAATTGACGACAGTTCGCAGGATCTAATTTTAAATAACCCGCCCTTTCATCAGAACCACGTAGTCGGTGATTTTATCGCATGGCAAATGTTTACTGAAGCCAGACAAAAGTTAAAAACCGGCGGCGAATTCATTATTGTTGGTAATCGCCACCTCGGCTATCATATCAAACTTAAAAAACTATTTGGTAAATGCGAGATGATTGCCAGTAATAAAAAGTTTGTTATATTGAAAGCCATCAAAAGCTAATTAATTTTTTATATTTTTACTGCTATACCGCCAGCCCTCAACAGATTGTATAAATACACAACTACATAATGGCAATGTATTAACCGGTCAGTAAAATAAGAACCCATTAGTACCATGCAGGTACGAATTCATTTGCACCTGCAGAAAATTTGGTAAGCACCCTTTACTTCCGTCGCAGTAATAAGTTTAGACTTAAGTTAGTCATCTGAAGAAACTAATATAATAGATAAAAAGCTTCTTCACTCCTGATCCAGCAATTATAACTCCCAGTACTTGTCGGCTTTTAAAGCCACTAGACTCCTGCTTTCATAGAAATGACGACACTTATTATTAACAGAATAACAATGAATGCTTTTCCTTTATACTGACTATTGGCACCAGCCCTTTCGATGGCCACCATCATAAGGACGCGCCTGATTAGACAGTATTAAAGCCTCTGCAAGGTTCTGACCATCGATATATACATCTGCCAGCAGACGAAAATACTTACCGCGTTTAATATTTTTTAATTCAATAAACGAACCGTTACGCAACGCCTCAACTGTAAACTGCTTAGCCAGACGTGCTGCCACTTTTTCAGCTTTACACTTACCGCGTATTTCAGGCGCATCAATGCCGAGCACCCTTACTGACATATGCTTACCGACAATATCCGGCCAACCTTTAATATTCACTCGAAAAGTATCCGCATCATAAATACTGGTTACCTGCGAAACAACCGCATTACCAAACTGCTTTTCTGCTGCCATCAATGTAGATGGAAACATGACTACTAACAACATCAAATACTTCATACACACACTTAAAACAAAAATTAAACTTCAATATTACTTAACGCCGTTACCATCAAGCTCAGCTAACTCACGATCCCTAATTCCTAATAAATATAAAATTGCATCCAGCCCGAGATTAGCAATCGAATGCTTCGCCTGCTCTTTAACCAACGGCTTCGCATGAAATGCGACACCCAGACCCGCAATAGCCAACATCGGCAAATCATTTGCTCCATCACCAACAGCAATGACCTGCTCAGTACTAATGCCTTCCTGTTCAGCTATCTGCATTAATAATTTAGCTTTCATCTGGCCATCAATGATCTCGCCTTTTACTTTACCGGTGAGTTTACCATTCTCAAAATCAAGCTGGTTTGCATGCACATAATCAACCCCGAGCTTTTCTTTCAGGTAATTAGCAAAGTAGGTAAAACCACCGGATAAAATAGCCACTTTATAACCAAAGTGACGCAGGTGACTAATAAGTCGGGCCGCACCCTCGGTGATAGGAAGGTTCTCTGCAATTTGTTTAAGTACCGATTCATCCATACCTTTTAACAAAGCCATACGCTGACGAAAGCTTTCTGAAAAGTCAATTTCCCCGCGCATAGCAGCTTCAGTAATGGCAGCTACCTGTTGACCAACACCCGCCGCTTTTGCTAATTCATCTATCACCTCAACCTGAATTAAGGTTGAGTCCATATCAAAGCATACCAGTCGGCGACTACGACGATATAAATTATCCTCCTGCACCGCCACATCTAAATCCAACTGCTGTGAAATATGTAAAAAGCGGGCATGCATCGCTGCAACATCCTGCACGTCACCGCTCAATGTTAATTGTACCGATGCCCCTCTGGGAAGTGCCGACTGATCTATATCACTTAAAGACAAACGTCCGGACAACCGGCTGATCTGTTCAATATTAAAACCCAGCTCACTAACCACCTCTGTCACCCGACTTAAATGTTTAGCGGTAATCTGGTTCGCCAGTAGAGTAACAATATGTTTTGCCTGCCCCTGTGCATTAACCCAGTGCTCATAAGCATCTCTGGTAATTGGCGTAAAGCGCGCATTAAGATTTAGCTCATGGGCTTTAAAAAGAATATCCTTGAAAACGGAGCAACTATTCTGATCTTCTGAAGATTCAATGAGAAACCCCAGAGATAGACTTTCATGTATGACTGACTGACCGATATCCAGCACATTGATATTATAACTGGACAAAATACGCATAACTGCAGACGTTAAGCCTGCCCGATCCTGACCGGAGATAGTAATTAATACAACCTCTGACATTTACCACCTCATCTGAAAAAATATAATTTACGCAACACCATGTCACTTTTGACTTATCAGAGTAGCCCAAACTGAAGCCTGTCTATAAGCTATAAAGTCATCATCAACTATTGCAATGGCGGATTTTAGCAGACTTATCAGGCTACCGTCGCATCAAATATCGGCATAGATTAATAGAGTGTAATGCCGATCTGTCAAAATAATGCTCGCTATAAGCATGAGATGAGAACTAAATTCCTGTCTTCTCACACTACGATCCGGTCTACCTGTTAATGGGGCACAGCGAGGAGCATACTGGGATGTCATGTTTGTTTAGGCTATAGAATGCGATGATATTAATAATTAAAACAGCATAAGAGCCTGTCATCTGCGAATACCTGTATCGGAGATTTGGACATTTTAAAATAGTTAAATTTTCAACATATAAATTTAATAGCCAATAAAAAGCCTGTGTTAAAAACACAGGCTTTTTAAACCAACTTGATGTAACAAAAATCTATCAGGCTATTGAATTAGCAATAATGATTAACGCAAACATTACCCCGATTAACACAACCACCGTAGTGGCAACACGACTCATAATATACTGATCTTCTACCTGCATATCCATCTCCTGTAGTTATAATCATTTATTACTCAAACAGTTTTTCGAGCACTCTGATATTAAACAGGTAAACGTCAAATATTTATTGATCAATATCAAACATTCTATTTATTAACATTAAGGTATATTATTATTTAGTAACACGATTCACCGACGAACAGGACAACTCACCTGTTTCACATAAAATAGATACATCAACAATATCATTTTTTACACCCGTAGAAAAACGACTCCAGTATGTAGAAGAACGCTGAACCACAACCACAGGTAATGCCTGATTTATTGCTTTCATTTTTATCTGATATACCTTTAAAGCATCACAGTAGTAACCGTTACAAATATCAGATCGCATATAACGGGGTAACACACATCCACTACTGGTTTGATTAATACATGAACCTTCAATAGTGTTTTCACTCACTTTACTACTATACAAATTTAAAATTTGATGACTAGCCAGTTGCAAATTCTCATCCATAAAACGTCTCATACTATAAACCGAAAGATAAGCATGATCTTTACCTGACACACAACAACCGCCTTTACATTTACAGCACAAGTTATCACTTGTCATTCTTAATGCGGGTACTGCATTTAAACGCAGGTCTATTTTTTGACGTTTAAAATGCGCATCATGATGTTCATCATACATAACTTCAGATGCATTTTTGAAATTTCCGGCCTGTGCAATTATGTCTTTTAAATGTTCTATATACTGTTGCTTTCTATGAATTGATAGAGCACCTACTTTTGTCAAGCCCGATGGAATGGTGATCAAATAAGAGTTTAGGCTGGACAGCTCACAGGACATCTTCAGTACATTATTATATATAGAAGAGTTTTCCAATGCCTCTTTATTAACGACATCTTCAATATGTGCTTTTCTTAACCGGTCTGTTTCAATGCGCTGCTTGATTAACTGTTTGCAAAATTTCAGGTGTGCCTTAAAAAACACCGATGACATTTTTGACTTTTGTCCCATAGTACGCCGGCAATCAAAAGACTGACAAACCGTATAGTCAAGGTGCTGAGACTTTAAAAAATCAGGATATGAAATACTACTTTCGCAAACTTCACAATATAATTGATTGAGACCAGGTAAAGCATTCATAAACATACATCCTTTTAATGTGTACAAAGCTGATTTTAAGAATTACTGGGCTAATATAAAACTGTTAATATTTTCACAGTACACTGCAGTCATTCAGTGTCTTTCCAGCTTTTTCCCCATGGCGCTTTTAACCAGTTAGACAGGTGCTGAAAAAAACCTGCTTTTAATCTGATTTCAGCCACCGGCACATCAATACTAGCCGGTACTTTGTGCGGGGCAATTATTTCTTCTACTTCCTCGACTACCTGAGGTGAGCCCGACAATTCAATACTTTCATAAATAATCGGCATTTCATCAATAGATTTACCCGAGTTAAAACACTCAACATTGTCTTTCAGTTCGGTTTTAATTTTTAGTAAAACCTGCTTAACTGCATCCGGACAATCTGTTTTTGTTAACATTGAGTCTACATCAGTTTGCAGACTACTCATATCCTGATTAATTAATTTTCGACATTGCTCTTCTTTAACATTAAGTGAAATAATCTGATTTTTTATAAAGGCTTCTGGTACCGGCAAATTAAATGCATTAACAATTGCGTTCCGGGTTTTAAGTGTAATTCTAAGTGTAATCGAAGCCTGTGATTTCTTCTTAAAACCAACAACAAAATCATGATAATCTTCTTTAAGCGCATCCGCCAGTTTGGTACCACTACTACCCATTTCCTGCTCTAACAACTCATTGCTTTTTTGAGATATTTGCAGCACTCGTTTAATATCCCGCTCAATCTTAACATCTGTAGAGGTCAGGGTATTTTGAATAACTTCAGTGGGCTTTTCTTTCAGGCTTTCGGTCAGTGACTTAAACTTATTAACTATTTTTAAAGGGATCTGACTGGCGCTTTTACCCATTAAAATAACCGACTGTAAGCCATGATGCAGCTGATTTAACATGCTTGTCAGCTTTACCAGCTTCTGTAATGCAAGGCGTTTCTGTTGAATTATCTCAAGTTCAGTGGTCGCACTGCTGCGGTTAATACCACCCTGTAACTGGGACATAAAAGACTCTTTAATAATATAGGATTACATGAGTGTAGAGCAATGCAAGGGGCTTAGCCAACTATGTGATTGTTTAACTGAATGGTCTATGTTAGTGCCAGCCTGTTCCAGAAAAAAGTTACTGGAAAGAGTTGCCGGTTACGGTATTCGTAAATAGAGCATTATGCAGAAGGTATTCATCTAAAACCACGCCCGTAGCATATGGACGTGGTATAAACTTTTGAAGACCAGTTACTGACTATCGGGCAGGGTCACATTTAACTCAAGAATCGAACAGTTATCACTGTTATCAAGAGTCACCGTCACCTGGTCATTATCAATGGCAATATACTTTTTTATAACCTCAATAATTTCCTGTTGCATTGCCGGCAGGTAATCCGGCTGTTTACGCATGCCACGCTCATGGGCAACAATCACCTGTAAGCGCTCTTTTGCCAATGATGCTGAGCTGGTTTTTTTGGTACGAAAATAATCAAAAATGCTCATTACCGGGCTCCCAGTAATCTTTTCAGAAAGCCTTTCTTTTCAACCTCTACAAAACGAAATTCCAAAGTTTCACCCAATAGACGAGCTACCGCATCGTTATATGCTATTCCCGCATCCGCCTGCTCATCAAAAATCACCGGTTCACCCTGATTTGAAGCTTTCAGTACAGCTTCAGACTCAGGTATAACACCCAATAAAGGAATCGCCAGTATATCCTCAACATCAGCAACACTCAGCATTTCACCGTCTTCAACCCGCTGCGGGTTGTAACGGGTTAACAATAAATGCTCTTTAACCGGTTCAGCACCGGTTTCAGCACGTAATGATTTACTTTGTAGTATGCCCAAAATTCGATCAGAGTCGCGCACTGAAGACACTTCAGGGTTGGTCACCACTATTGCCTGATCCGCATAGTAAAGCGCCATCTGCGCGCCTTTTTCGATGCCCGCAGGTGAGTCGCAAATGATATATTCAAAGGTTTGCGCCAGCTCATTAAGTATGCGCTGCACGCCATCCTGAGTCAGCGCGTCTTTATCCCGGGTTTGTGAAGCGGGTAAAATAAACAGTTTGTCATTACGCTTATCTTTAATTAAAGCCTGATTTAAATTTGCTTCATTATTTAATACATTAACAAAGTCATAAACCACCCGGCGCTCACAGCCCATAATCAGATCCAGATTACGCAGGCCCACATCAAAATCTATAATCACGGTTTTATGTCCGCGCAGTGCTAAACCACTGCCGATTGCTGCACTGGTAGTGGTTTTGCCCACACCACCTTTACCCGAGGTTACTACAATAATTTCAGCCAATGCTGGCTCCTTATAAATGAGATTGTGATTAAAAATAAAGCCCGCAAGTATTCATTAAACCGCTTCCACATGCAAGGTCTTAGCATCGAGATAAACTTGTGCTGCATGTTTCCAGGTTTTTTCCCGCAGTGCATCACTGAGCATAAAATTACCCGCAATTGAAATTAATTCTGCTTCCAGACTATTGCAGAATACCCGCGCAGTTTCATCACCTTTTACCCCGGCCAGTGCGCGGCCACGTAATCTGCCATAAACATGAATATGACCGTCAGCCAGTACTTCGGCGCCCTCGCTGACCTGCGACAAAATAATTAAATCACCGCCCTCCGCATACACCTGCTGACCGGAGCGCACGGGTCTGGTGATTATTTTACTTTTAGGTAATACAGGTTTAAGTGATTGTGCATCTTGCGTTGAATCTATTTCTGCTGGTATTTTTTCAGGCGTATCAGCTACCGGCGCGACGATACTTTCAGAGCGCATGGCACTTGCAGATAAATGAGCCAGTCCGGTCTGTTGTATCGCAGCAACGAAATCCGGCCTGGAACTTTTAAAAGCCATCGGCTGCAAATTGAACTGCCGGCAAATAGCCAGCATTTCTAACAAATCAATATCATTCACGTCGTGCTCGAATTTTTCCAGACTGATAACCACTGGAGAGCGCGCAAAAAACTCCGGTGCCTGGTTTATTTTTTCACTTAGCTGACGGCTGAAGATATCAGATGAGTAGTGGTAGAGCTCAAGAATGAATGTGGTGACTACGCTGCCTTTTAACTGCAAGCAAGTATTGTTCATATATTTTTACTCTTTTGTAAATTGCCTGCATGTATTACACAAAAAACATTTTACCATTAACCGGGCACTATTGCCGGATTTACTGTTGGTTTAAGTCAGCGAATTAATAAGCTGATAAGCGAGGCCTTTGACTATTCGCCTTGTCGATTTTCTGGTCGATTTTCCTGCCGGTTTTCCTGCCGGTTTTCTGGCCAGTCTTCCTGCTGCATCTTTAAAATTTCGCTAATTGACTGTTGATTGATAAACAAATCAATAATAGTAGGCTGACCTTTTTTATTAATTGAGACACTTAGATACACCTGCTGTTGACTACGTGCATCGCGTAATAATTTTTCTGCTGTTTTCGCACTGTCCTCAGGAATATAAAAACGTTTGAGCACATTATCACTATCCATCAGCATATAACCATCACATTGCTGCCTGGCTATATCGCAGGCTGTTTTATGTACATCCGGATAGGCTGACGAATTTTCAGTTAAACATAAACAGCAATCCTGATTAGTTTTACAGTTATTTTTATTATCCTGCCAGTTATATTTCAAATTAAACTGCAGGTAATGGCCGCGCAATAAGTCTCGCGGGTCATAGCCGGTAATTTCAAAGCTCCATTGCTCACCATTTCTAATATTATATTCAGCACGCACCACTAATAAGCAAAGCACAATAAAAGGCAAAGCGACCGCTATTAAAATAATTTTATTTCTCGACATATTATTCTCCGGCAGCTGACAAACGCACAGCCAGTTTATTCGAACGTTTAAACCACCACCAGGAAATCAACAAAGTCAGTACGCCGCCAATCAACAAACCGAAACCGGTTTCCAGCATTGAGCCGAAAACTTCAAAATAAATTACTAAGATGCGCAAGCTGATAGCCGCTGTCATCACATTAAACAAAGCCGTAGACTTTATTTTAATGGCGGCCCAGGCAAGCACACAAAGATACAATAGGTTACTTAATGCCCCCACCAGCTCTATGTGATAATTAAACCAGGCGGCCGTCGCACCGTTAACAAAAACGCTGATTAAAACAACGCGCATCGCCAGGTGTACATTGGCATGTTGATTTGCATATAGTTGCGGAATGAAATAAACAACGGGAGCTAACACCATAAAGCATAAAAAAATTAAATGATTTGCAAAATAAACTGTGTTCCATTCATACCATATAAACTGAAATAAAAACCCGAATACGCTAATTGCCAACCAGCTGAATCGGGAAATCGTTTCCGCTGCATCTACTTTATGCCGAACCAGCCAGCGAATCCGGGAAATAAGAATAAACAAAACCGGTGCCAGAACATATAAAGCCAACAATAACGTATCCCGATAAACCAGCTTCATTTGCGTTGCGTATAAATAATCATCCAGCACATTAATATTCATCATATAAGTTGTCGCCGTTGCAACAACCCACAACACTGCAATAAAACGCCCCTGCGCTAACAAAACCAGTGGAATGGTGACAACTGACCAGAGCAATAACAAATCACTAATGCTGCCCCCTAACTGATACACCTGACCCACCAGTGCCATGCTGGCGAGACTGAAACCGTAATACAGCATTACCAGAATTTCTTTTATCCAGCCTTTTTCAGTGCGCTGATGCCCCTCCTCCACAATATGTTTAACACTGATAAAGTACAGTGACACCGCAAGGCTGAAACAGATCAATAAAGCCGCCGCTATTTTTAGCCAGTCCGCAGCATAAATCCAGTTTGCCGCAATAATCGACACCAGCCCGACAATAATTGCGAATGCCCCCATGCCGCCGAATGCCCATAACACCATCGGCTTTGAATGCTGCTGCTCATATTTAATAATCTGCTCTGCGGTATTGTCATCAATAATATTTTCGCGTTGCCACTCAGCAATTTTCTTTAACAGACTCATAGTTTGTTTATCTCTTCAGAACGGGTCTCACTATAAACGATTCAGGAGTGTATTCATAAATTTATTAAACCCTTGATATTAATAGCACTCTCAGTCGTTCAGCTTTCATTCATCTAAGTCGTGCTAACTTTTAATCATCGGCAATAGCCGTTTAACGTTACTGATACTGGAGAATGAAAATGCAAGCGATTAATCATCTAAAAACACCGTTACTGACTGCCACACTTATTACCAGCCTGCTGATTACCGCCGCGCTGATAGCACCTGTCAGCGCGCAGGCCGACAACCGTAATGATGGCCATAATCAGTCTGAACGCAAACATAATCTCAAAACTGAAAAACACCACCGCAGCCGCCAGCAGAATAATTCTTATAACCACTCTACAAACAGGCTACGTCATCAACCATCACACTCATACCAGCATCAACATAATCGACACCGGGCTGTACAACACTCGCAGTCTAATTCCTATGGTTACAACAGGTCTCATTCTTATGGCCACACCAGGGCGCATCGTCAAATTGTAACGTTTACACGACCAGCTGCCCATCACTATGGGACGATCAGCACCTACACTCCGCACCAGTTAAAGCTCATATTTGGCCTGCAGACCAATCATGCCAATATCATTTATCAGCGTTACTAATGCGCTGTCATTTATCATTGCATGCGGGCAAAACATGGAAGCTCATGCCTGTGCAGTGTACACTTACAGCAGGTTTAACTTTACCCACGAATTATGAAATCAACACTGCTACTCCTGATCCTCTTATTATTCACATCTGTCGCGCTGGCGATAGACAAACATCAGGCAATGAACATTGCCCAGCAAAGCCATCCCGGGAGGGTGCTTTCAGTTAAACAGACCAGCAGCACCTATCGGGTAAAAATTCTCAGTGCCAGCGGTGATGTTCGAGTTATTGTGATCGATGCTAAAAATGGAAAAGTCGTAAACTAAATATTATTATGCGTATTCTAATAATAGAAGACGAGCCACCGCTACTTGCCGATATTAAAGCCCGTCTTGAATCAGAATCCTATATCGTCGACACCAGTAGCGATGGTAACGAAGGTTACTATTTTGCCAGTGAATACCCGCTGGACGGTGCCATTATTGATATCGGTCTGCCCGGTATGAACGGCATTGAAATCATCAAAAAACTCCGTCAACAGGGTAAGACATTACCGGTGCTCATTCTGACAGCACGGAGTCGCTGGCAGGAAAAAGTCGAAGGACTGGAAGCCGGTGCCGATGACTATCTGGTAAAACCATTTCAAATGGAAGAATTGCTGGCGCGAATAAAAGCCCTGTTACGGCGTGCTGCCGGCTCTGCTACCAGTGAACTAAGTTGTGGCGGCATCACAATTAAGCCGGATACTCAACAGGTATTGCGCGATCAACAACTCATCGACGTCACCGCATATGAATATCGGTTACTGGAATATCTGATGCGCCATTGCAGTGAAGCGGTTTCGAAAACACGACTGGCAGATTATCTTTACCCCCATGATGACGACCGCGACAGTAATGTTATCGAAGTGTTAATCGGCCGGCTGCGTAAAAAACTCGATGCGGATGGCTCACTTAAGCCCATCGAAACTCTGCGTAATCGGGGCTATCGCTTCACACTCTGTCAGCAACCGGCGGACAGCTGATTCATGTCGTTAAACTTACGTATCAGTTTAAGTGCCGCCGCCGTATTGATTATTTTTATCACACTTACCGCCGCCGCCTTAAATCGTGCCTATATTAACAGTGCCGAAAGCGCCCTGCGGGATCAGTTAACCAGTCAGTTATATGCACTATTGGCAGCAGCAGATGTCAGCGATGATGGCGTGATGATGCCGTCTAATGAACTCGATGCACTGCTGGGATTACCCAGCTCCGGTGTCTATGCATATATCACCGATGCCACAGGAAAAAACATCTGGCAATCGTCATCCGCCCTGGGTGCTGTCCTGCCGACTGCAGACGTATTAAAGAGCGGCACAAAACGTTTCCAGCAGGTTACTGTTCAACAGCAAAGTTTCTACACTTTTGCTTATGGTATTAACTGGGTAACCGACAGTCACAATATTCCGCTTACGTTTAACATCGCCACTGATCTGGTCTCGTTTGAGAAACAACTTAAAAAGTTTCGTACAACGTTATGGGGCTGGTTAGTGGCGATGGCAATTTTACTGTTAGTTAGTCAGGCGATTATTTTACGCTGGGGCTTATTGCCGCTACGCCGGGTCAAAAGTGAATTAAATAATATAGAAACCGGTAAGCAACAAAATATTCAGCAAATCTATCCCCGTGAAATCGAGCAGTTAACCCGCAATATTAATCTATTACTGCAACAGGAACGGGATCAGAAATCACGCTATCGAAATGCACTCGGCGATCTTGCCCATAGCCTTAAAACACCACTGGCAGTATTACAAAGTGGACTTGATAGCAGCGAAAAAGATTCTCAAAATATGCTTGAACAGGTAAAGCGGATGAACAGCATTGTAGAATATCAACTACAACATGCCGCCACTTCCGGCATCAGTAACAGTGCCAGCGAACTAAATATCAGGCAATTGATCACGCGCATACTCGATTCATTACACAAAGTTTATTACCACAAAACATTACAACTGAATATCCACATCGACAAAGAGCTTACCTTTAAAGGCGATGAAGGTGACCTGATGGAACTGTTTGGTAACCTGCTGGATAATGCATTTAAGTGGTCTAAACATAGCATTGATATCAGTGCAGAGCACAAGTCCAATAAACTCTGCATTCACATTATCGATGATGGCCCGGGGATACCCACTGCCCAAATTGAGACCCTGCTACAACGGGGAAAACGTGCGGATGAAAACGTCGCCGGACATGGCATCGGTCTGTCTATTGTGGCTAATATTGTTGATGCCTATCAGGGTGAAATGCACATTACACAAAGCCCTGCAGGCGGCATAGATATTCTGATCATCCTCTAATTTCAACATATAGGAGCTACAACACACCGGCAGTTACACTAGTCCATATACCGTTCAGCTTACGTTCAGTTAAGCTATGTTCAAATAAACCCGTATTAACAATAAATAAAGCGGGCAACGTTATGTCACCATCAATTAAAACAAAAAATCTACAATATACTGTTTCAGCTATTACAGGTATGTTACTACTACTATCAACAACAGCCATCAGCGCAGAAACACAAACCGCAAGCCAGAACCTGTCTATCAGCTATGCCAGCAGCAACGCCGGCAACATTGATATAACCACTCAATTAAAGCTGGCTAAACCTAACCGCTCAACCGCCTTTGTAAAACAGGGCTACCGAAGTGAAACCGCCAGCAGCGAGAAATATCAGGCTGAAGCAAGCTATAGCAGCAGCATTGATTTCAGCATATATAATGTAACAACCGAACTACTGAGCGATCTTGACTATGACGGGTTTTATCATCACTTCAGTATTACCGTAGATGCCGATACCATATTCAGTAATGCCTATGTATATGCCAAACTCTATTTGAGTTATGAAGGCGGGCCATGGAATTATTATGCCAGCAGTGCAAGCTACCCTATTTATGCAGACAGCTCATTCGATACTTTTGTTATCGATACCGTACTTGAAAATGGATACGATACGGGGTACTACGACATACGTATCGAGCTTTACGATGCTGAGTTTAACACCAGAGTTGTTAGCTACGGCCCTTATGATGATTATTCAATCAATGCACTGCCTCTGGAGGATAACTTTAGAGATGACGGCTATGACAATTATCATCCGGTAGCAGATACACTAATTATCGGTAGCGGAACAATAGGTAGTGGAATATGGCTGATACTGTTAAGCCTGTTAATTGCCAGGACAATTCAAACACGGGTTATAACAGCACGAGTAAAACTCGCCACATAAAATAAAAATAGCATATTAAAAAAATATTAATTTTAGAACTCTGAACAAAAAATTGAACAACATTTACAAAAAAGACTTATAAATTAACATAAAACCACTAACCAGCAATAACACGCTAATCATCTGATTAAAGCGCTGTTGGTTAACTTTAATATGTAAATGATGACCAACATAAAGCCCGGCAAACAAAATGGGGAATAGCACCAATAACATCCACAAAACCTGTAATGAATACAGGCCATTAATTGCATAACCAACAATACGTACACCACCATCGAATAAGAATATCATCGCTATAGTGGCACGAAAAACACCTTTATCCAGCTGACGCATTTTTAAATACACCACATAAAATGGTCCGCCGGTGCCAAACAAAGCCCCCACCATACCGCCCAGGCCTCCTGCCAACACTGCCCAGCCAC
Organism: uncultured Thiotrichaceae bacterium; assembly: GCA_964531165.1. Lineage (GTDB taxonomy): Bacteria > Pseudomonadota > Gammaproteobacteria > SZUA-229 > SZUA-229 > SZUA-229. The sequence continues at coordinate 8,195 of CAZHEA010000003.1, read as the reverse complement.
GGTTGCCGGTTGGCTCGGGCAACGGCAAAAGTGAATAAACAGAATAGCTAACGACAAACAGACCCAAATAAAGTATTAATGTATTTTGATCAACCGTAACCAGCAACCACACGGCAACAGAAATTCCGATAAAGGAAAATGGCAATAACGGTAACAGATCCCGCCATGCCACCTGTTTACGTAAATGCACACTTTGCATAATCGTACCGCTGTAACTTAATAAACCTAACACCGGCACAATAAACGCAACTGGAAATATCAGCGCAAGAAACGGGATGGCAATCAAGCCGGAACCAAAGCCGGACAGACCTTTAACGGTATAAGCCAGAAAAATAATAACGACGGAAAAGATGAGCTCAACTAGCGTTAACTGTAGGAGATCGAAAAGCATAGACGGGTATTTTAAAGTGTAATTTACAAAGACATTATCAGTATAACTTACATTTACAATGCACGGTTAACACTGCAGCTATATAAAATTCATATCGGCTAATAGCACGATTTCATTGATATGACATTTTTTAAAGTCAACGGGTCAGCACTGATATTTATTATCAAAAATTATAGATAATATTGAAATAGATCAAATCAATTAATCGACTAATACCCTAATTTATGCGCTTTGTACTAAATGAAACTTAACCATGCCTGATATCTCAAAAACCGACATCTTTAGCCAGTTACAACAGCAGGTACAAAAAGCCGGTCTGCTCGATTGCGTGCCTTTGCGCGGCACGATTGAGATGCTGGCGATTATTATTTCACTGGGACTGGTGTTTTTTACCATGGAGCAATGGAACCCCGTACTATTAGGCCTGTTCCTGACACTCGTTTTTAGCCGCTCGGTTTTTGTCTCCCATGACATATTGCATCTGCAATATTTTAAAAATAAGAAAATTTCCATGTGGCTGTCTTACCTGTTTGCCTCCCTTATTATCGGTAACTCACCATCCTGGTGGATATGGAAACATAATATCAACCATCACAACTATTGTAATGTACCAGAAAAAGATGAAGATATTCTTGCACTGGACGGTGCATTCACCCCGGACAACAAAGGTAACAATAATTTTATTCACAGCTATAAATACCTGATTTTCTGGAGCGCAATATTCTTTATGTATCCCGCATTTATAATAAAATCCTATCGTTATATAATTGCACGAAAAAAATACACTGAGCTGGCAATCATGCTAATTCACTGGCCACTTATCTGGGGAAGCATTTTTTACATTTTGCCTTTGTCATCCGCTGCAACTATTTTTGTAATACTTTACCTTAGCCTATCTGCATGGCTGTCACTTGGATTTATGACAAACCATCTTGGCTGTGAAGTATTTAATACAGAACAAAGTGAAAAGCTTTCCTGGATGGAGCTACAAATGCGCACCAGCCGTTCACTAAAAGGCGGCTTATTTGTACACTGGTTTTATGGAGGACTGAATACCCAGATAGAGCACCATCTCTTCCCGGGTGCACCGCGCTTTAATCTTTTGAAAGTACAGAAATTAACCCGCGAGTTTGCCATAAAACACCATATTGCATACTTCGAAACCAGCCCAGTTAGCGCTTATTTACAAATTAATCGGGTAATAAAATCCTATTAAGTAATTTACAGAATATTACTTCACTCAGACTCAGGTAAAGGTTTGATGCCGTAATTTCTGATAATTTAAATCTGCTTTTATTCAAAACAAAAACCAGCACCGTATCTTCTAGCCTCTGCCGATATATCGCAGCAGAAGACCACTTCTTATTATAAACATACTGAATTTGTATATATTCTGAACAAAAATATAAATGTTATAAATGCGTGATACTTATGTGACAAGGGCGTTAACTTAATGACCGATGATTAACCTGTTATTTAAATTTAAACAGGGCAACAATAATGAAACATCTAAACAAACGGAACTTAGTTCTTTCTTCTGCACTCGCATTAGCCAGCCTTTCAGGTATAAGCCATGCAGCAACATGGGATATTTCGATTCTAAACTTAACCCATGGTAATCACTTTACCCCACTGATGCTAACTGCACATAATAATGTTACACATATTTTTGAAGTGGGTGAAGCCGCATCTGTTGCTATTGAACACATGGCAGAATGTGGCCATCTTGCGGCATTACAAGCGATAGTCGGCAGTGATACTGTTTCAAATCCGGCAAGTGGTTTCTTAGCACCCGGCGCAGTAACCAATGCCAGCATTACAACAACCGAAACACATTTATCCATTGTTGCCATGGTCCTGCCCACTAACGACGGCTTTGTTGGTTTAGATTCACTCGCCGTACCAGAGGCTGCAGGCACTTACACCTATTACCTCAATTCATATGATGCAGGTACAGAAGGTAATGATGAAATGCTGAGAACCAGCGGTGAATGCTCGTACACAGAAACTGGCATGATGCCGGGTGCGCCGGGCATGGATGCAGATAATGGAGCCACTGGTGTTGTTGTGCCGGGCACTCCTGATAGCAACACCAACATTCATGTTCATCGCGGTACCTTAGGCGATGCAACGGCAACCGCCGATGGCGCCAGTGACCTGGTTAGCTCGATTCATCGCTGGCAGAATCCGGTAGCTAAAATCACTATCACCGTTACACCATAAGGAGTCGACCATGTACAAGACAAAAATTTTCGCTTTGTCTGCTCTGGTTCTCAGCCTCGGAATTTCAGGCTGCAACCATGATGATGACGCTTCAGATACGCCAACTGTAACCACTAGCAGTTACCTCATTAAGGTGACAAATATCACCAATAATCAACCCTTAACAGCGGTTGCATTTGTGATGCACCAGTCAGGCTACACAGCCTGGATGTTGGGCTCAAGCGTCAGTGTTGGTCTTGAAGAACTGGCAGAATCTGGATCACCAGCAACATTCATTGAAGAAGCCACGGCAAACTCAGCTGTACTTGCAACCGCGTCTTTAGCCGACCCGATAGGGCCAGGCAACAATCGTTCCGTTACCATAACGGTTAACGATAGCGATGAACTGATGCTGAGTGTCGCCAGTATGCTGGAAAATACCAATGATGCATTTAGCAGTGTATCCAGTTGGGATGTAAGTGGTTTGTCATCAGGCGAGACCATGACCATAATGAGTAAAGTTTATGATGCAGGTACAGAAGTCAATGATGAAGCCAACATACCCGGCCCGGCTGCCGGCGGCGAAGGCTTTAACGCAGATCGAGCAACAGACGGGCTGGATAAAGTCACAATTCACCCAGGCGTTGTTACCACTGCTGATGGTTTAAGCACGTCGGCTCTTGATGAGTCGCACCGCTGGTTAACTTATGCAGCGAAGATATCTATCACCAAAAATTAATTTATACTTATAAATTAAAATTTGTTGATTAATGTTTTCTATTTCAGTTTTTACAGGGTCACAATCATGTGACCCTGTATTATAAAAAAGACAATGGCACCAATACTTTTGAAAAAGCAACAAAACTCAATCAGAAAAATTAGATTCTAAAATAACCCGTAAAAAAAACAGGCAAAGACTGCATTTAAAATGTATACACGCCACTAACTGAAATCATTTCCAAATCGACATCAAGATCATACACTTCATATTCTGCACGGAGCGCAAACGAGCCTAGTGCAAGCCTGAGGCCGAGACCATAAACAGGATCAGTACCTGAATCATTAGATATTGCTGGAATTGTTGATTCTAAATCCCAGTCAACCATACCTACCTTCGCAAATATGCCAAATGGACCAAAACTTAACCCTGCCAGACCAAACGCATTTATACCGGATATATCTACTTTTCCAACAGAAGAATCAGGTGCACCAAAATCAACATAAGACGCTTCAATCGCCAGATCGACTAGTGGAATAACTCCAAAATTATATCCACCAAATACTTTATACGCAGAATCATCCTCATCAAATCCAGCTTCGATTACTGATGCACTGCCTATACCGCCACCAAGGTAAAAACCACTTTCTGCACCTGCATTTGATAAAAGTGGAACACTAAATAAAGCCCCGAACAAGCTTGCTTTTAAACAATTTACTTTTGATATTCTCATATTTTACTTCCTACTTTTAAGATTTAGATTATAACTTTAACTCAGGCTTGTCGAGGATTTAAAGCTAACCATGCAGGTTAAATGATGAGTGATCATATTAATAACAACAAGTTCAGCTCACTTATTATAAATCTCAGAATTCAACATAATAAAAAATAATCAGTATTTTTTGGCTTTAAAGGTAGCACCTAAGACCTGCACCATCTCAAATTGGTAGATAATTGCGTATAGATGTTAAATATTGATTAACGAGAAGTATACTTAGCCCTTAAAGTGCTATGTTTGTAGTTAAAATGATGCCTTTAAGCTTTTACAAAAACGTTATTAGCTATGTGTATTCAATTGCTTAGATTGGCCCGACCCCGCTATTCACTCACCAAATACACACTCTTCATAATTATCTAACCATAACGGGTATTTGAACATCGCTTTGGAAAAAACTCGACTTTGTAGGTGATGGTTTAACCAACGCTGTAAATTAGCGTACGGGCCCTGTAAAAACAGCTGTCGATTTACCCTGGAAAATTGTCGAATAAAAGGCAACAAAGCATAATCGAGTAAACTGGGTGTAGAGCCCATTAAAAATTCATGTTGTGTCAGGCGATATTCTAGCGTTTGAACAAAGGGTTCACATAGCAGACGACACTGTTCTTCATCGTTACCGCGAAAACGTTTAGCACGCTTGTATTGTTCAAGCTTCGGCTTAAAATTTTTATCGTTGTCATTAATAACTTGAAGCATTTCCGTCAGTACATCTGCATTCTGTGAGCAGAGTAAATTTTCCGGATCATTGCGGTTAAGTGCCCACAGCATAATATCCAGACTTTCATCGATGACAGTTTTTTTATCCAGCATGTCTAATACTAAAACCGGCACGGTACCCTTAGGGGAAAGCACTAACATTTCAGGCGGTTTATTTTGCATAACAATTGCACGCAGCTTGACAGGTTGTCGAGATATCAATATGGCAAGCCTTGCACGCATAGCGTAAGGGCAGTTTTGCAGAGAATAGAGAATGGGTAATGTCATAAGGTTTGCGTTTTTATGGTGCATTCCAATTTAAGTCCGATTGCGATTGCGATTGCATTAATAATATCGGCATAGAAAAGAAACAACGACAAAGAAAAATATAAACATCCATGAGCTCTTCTCTAATTACATGATAGAAAATATATGTATTCCCACGTCAGAAGATCGACCTAAAACAAAACTCTAAAGATGCGTCAATGACTAACCTCTATAGAGTATGAGGCTTAGGGTTCATTATTTAAATAACAATCGCTCTATAAGAATGTTTAGAATAAAAATCAAACCCTAAAAACACAAAAAGCCGACTCATATAATGAGCCGGCTTTTCAGAGCTAAATATCTTTTCAGCTTAAGCTTTGCGTCTTGCAATACCCGCTAAACCAATTAATCCTGATCCAAATAACCAAACAGCCGCCGGAACTGGCACAACAGAAGAATGAATCGTCTCTCCGGTGTCAATAATTGCACCATTTTGTCCAATAGTAACAAAAGGTGATGCTAGTTGTTCAGTCGAGAAGAAAAAACCAGCTTGTGTTGTACCGGCTAAGAGTGCCTGCGCATTAAGACCTGGAGCATTGCCGTTATAGTTAAAAAAGCTATATATTATTGCTTGCTGCGCCGTTCCAAACAATTCATCGAACGTACCCAAGCTACTAGTCTCTATAAAATCCACACCAGTATCACCGCTACCGCCGTTATAAACTATAAAGCTAGTACCACTCCAGCTAAATCTATCAACAATTGAAGAAGTCCAGGCACCGTCATCTGAAGAACTAGAGCTTGGATTATTATCATTTGCAACGATAAATGCAAAAATATCGGTTGCCGTATCATTTGTAACTGCAAATTCAGCGACTCCGGTTCCTGATGCATCATCAAAAGTAACCCAATTCTCATCAATTATCGTGGCTTGCGCACTTGATACCGCGAGTAATAATGATGCCGAAAATAGTATTTTAGTTATAGACTGCTTGTACATTTGTTCTTCCTTAAATTTTTCATCAATTAGTATTTAATTATATATTAATTTTCGTGGTGAATGGAACACCCAAACAAAGTAATATAGTAATTAATTGTATATTAAGCATATACAATGCCAATATTGTAACACATTGTTTTTTATGTGTTTTTACATTTAACAAAAAACCAAACACACAAAAAGTGTAAAAGTTTATAAGGGATAAAATGAAATGATCGGCACAAGAATATGTGCCCAGTCATTATATACAGCTTAAATTAGCCAATAAAATAAGCACGATTCTCACAAATATGCACATAAATACTCACTGATAGCCTAAGACAATCGCAGTTGCCTTGACCGAACCGGACCAAGCTAACACATTGATAACTATTAAATTACTCTTGATAACCGGCCTGCATTTAGCATTATATGCACCATTATCTATATCCAAACGTGATTATAAGAATGAAGCATTATGACAATAATTCGTGCTTATCTAAATCAAATTGGGCATATAACTCATCGCCGACAATAAACAATGAATATCATCTGCTTTTATTACAAAACATAGGCTTACGACAAGCAGGTCGAAAGTACCTCAATAAAAATCAAAATTTTTTATTCTCTGAAAAAAGCGCTTGTTACAGGTTAAATTAAGTGGTTAAAAGGTGTGTTTAAGCTATTAAAATTGTGGTTTTCCGATTGTTTTTTAATTACTACAATGACTTAGCTTGTTCCGACCCTGATGTTCTGGCTCAGTGACTTTGCGACCGAAAGACACTGTATTGCCGATAGAAGCACGACTACAGACCCCTGCCTCCTGCTCTTCACCTTACAGGCCGTGCAAGCACGTTAAAAATATTTCCAGAAAATTTTATCGGCAATGACAAAGGTTTTAAGGCGTAGCTTTTAGCCAAATCCACGCCCTGAGAACGTGATTTTAATGTCTAATAAAAACCAGCTATAACTTTACAATCCCTGCCTATATTGAGCGTTAGTCGATACACTAATCATATGACTTAATTGCTGTGGTGCCTGATCATCACCCTTTAATAAGTTTTCAAAGTATTTAATCAGTTGCGCTTTGTTTAACTCTGCTTTTGATCCCGCGCCAATATTAGTGAGGTCAATAAAAAACTCATCAAATAAATCGGCAAGATCACTGACAATATCGACATTTAAAAACTGCTCATTATTATAAATACTCGGGTAGCCACCCTTTTGTTTATCTACTGCAAAAGACACACCTTTTACATTGGTTATTGTCGTTGCCTTAGTACACTTCAACATACAGCCATCTTCAATGGTGGGCTTTTTACAGCCGACGGTTTGCTGGAAGAAACACTGACGACTGGTCATCATTAAAATCGGGTGATAAATACTGTACAACAGTTTAAAATTTTCCGGGCGTGCAATATTTTTAATTTGCATTCGATTAATTTCATTTGAAATAAAAGCTCCGGCACAATTCAGCTCTTCTTTCAGTGTTAATAATGCATAAGAGTTGGTGGTATTTAAGAACGGGCCCGCAACCCACTCAATATTCATTTCAAATGCCTTATAGGCAATACCCGTATTATTACTGACAATACGTTTAGGCCGGACGTGTTCAAGTAGCCTCACGGACTCATCATAATCTTTACCAATTAACACTGCCGGAAACCAGGGAATCAGACGAGGATTACGCAATAAAATATCAATGGTTTTATTGCAGCCTTTCTTCAGACTTTCTGGCAATTTGAAATACACGTCAGCGTCAGTCAGATCACACAGATAGACGTCTTTTTCATCGGCAATTAATATAGACAACCCGGGGTTAGCCATCGAATATTTAGGAATTTTTTTATGATTCTCTAATGGCACTATATCAACATTGGGAACAGGTTTAACCGAATTATTTAATAATGAAGCGGCTTTATTTTTCAATAACGTCAACTCTTTAAATGGAATAGTTAAGCCATCATCCAAACCATGACATTCAAAATTTTCAATGCGGTAATTGTTGCTAGAAAAGTTTTTAAAGCGTTTTTCTAAAGCCATTTTATCGATAGCAGACTGACCGGCAAGCATGAGCAGTGATTGAGTTTGCACGCGGTAAACTTTATCATTATCACCTATTGTCATCGTTAAGCACAAAGGCGCATTCAACTTTCCCGAAAAA